>NZ_LNHM01000020.1:0-502 GCF_001462935.1 Enterobacter sp. 50588862 | reverse complement strand
GCGTTCAAACACGCTGACCAGCTGCTGCTGCACGGTCTCGCGCCGTTCATCGGTACAGTGCGCCAGGCACAGGGAAAAACGGGAGTGGTCGTCCAGCAGGGTGAGCGGATGGCAGCGGCCACCGCCAAAGGGAAAGTGGCCCTTAAAATCCATCTGCCAGAGCCGGTTCGGCGCGTCGTGTTCGAACCGTCCCGTGGCGGGAATGCCCGGTGATGCGCCCGGCAGCAGGCCATGGCGGGCCATCAGGCTATGGACGGTGCTGAAGGCGGGCATACGGTGCCCCTGGTCTTCGAGCCAGCGCTTAATCTTGCGTGCGCCCCAGCGTTCATGGCGCTCATGGGCCATGCGCAGCAGGGCGGTGATGTCGTCAGATGAGCGGTTCGGGGAATGGTGCGGTATGCGCGGGCGGTCCTGAAGGCCGGCGGCACCTTCCTGAGCCCAGCGGCGAAGCCACTTGTAGGCGGTGGCAGGAGAAATGCCGAACTGACGGCAGAGGGAACGA
>NZ_LNHM01000019.1:0-255 GCF_001462935.1 Enterobacter sp. 50588862 | reverse complement strand
TCGTTCCCTCTGCCGTCAGTTCGGCATTTCTCCTGCCACCGCCTACAAGTGGCTTCGCCGCTGGGCTCAGGAAGGTGCCGCCGGCCTTCAGGACCGCCCGCGCATACCGCACCATTCCCCGAACCGCTCATCTGACGACATCACCGCCCTGCTGCGCATGGCCCATGAGCGCCATGAACGCTGGGGCGCACGCAAGATTAAGCGCTGGCTCGAAGACCAGGGGCACCGTATGCCCGCCTTCAGCACCGTCCATAA
>NZ_LNHM01000018.1:0-237073 GCF_001462935.1 Enterobacter sp. 50588862 | reverse complement strand
GTGGTGGTACAGCACGAAAGTGGGGGTGATCGACCTGAAGAAAAAGTCGATCACCATGGGTAAAGGATGTTAAAAAGTGTTCACCATGTCCCCGAACACCTGTCTACCATGTCCCCGGACTGTACAAGGGAGAGGGCTGGGGTGAGGGGAAGCATACGACTCTGGTGGTCATTCCGTTCACTTTATGTTCCTTGCTACTCTGTAACGACAATACCCGTGAACGTGCCAGGGTGGCTCAGTCGCCACCACCCTGGCTACCCGGGCTCCCGGCGGTAAATCGCCGCTACGCGGTACCTTCGGCTTATTCCTTCCGGCTTATCGGGGACGGGCGGAGGTAACATCCCTGTAAAGCCCGCCCTCTCGGCGCATCCATGCGCCTCGCCCCGGCCGGAAGGCAAACGCCTCAGCGATTTACAGCCGGACCATAGCGTCGCTGTAAGACCTCTGCCCGCAGTATGCTTTTCATTGCGGTAATTTTGCGAGTCTCTTTCCAGAAATGGTAATATCCTCAGTGGCATAGCTCAAATCTTTTGCCGCCTGTTTTGATGAGCAGTAAGTTCTCTTTGCACCTGCAAAATCAGGTGCCGGGTTTAGCATCCTGGCTTATCTTATCGGCGGCACATTATGTGCAGCATGCTTTGCTACATCTCAATGGTGGGCTGAGCAGGGGCATCGAAAGATGCGCCGGTATCCGATAAGGCCGGTAATGCTAACTCTGTTCAGTCCACCACCAGCGAAGTTAGCATTTCCGGTGGTGGAAGCTTTATCACTTATCGGAGGCTGCCAATATGGCTACTACCCCAACCCAAGCTCATTCTTAATTCACCCTGCCCTTCAACCACGCCACCGACTTCACCGAACTGGCGGATAACTGCGAACGTTTTACCGACGCACTGGTAGATTGCGAAGAACCCGCCCCAAAAATGGCGCTTTACGGCAGACTTTATGCCTGTCTGAATCTTCTGCAACCCACGCTTCTGGAACCTGTTCCGGACGCTTTAAAAGCCAGCCTGACCGTGAAGGAACTCCCGTCACGCGTTCCGGCTTTCGAACCCGAATGCGATCAGCTGGGCGCTACTGTCAGGAGCTTACGCAGATGCTGATGAACGGCTCACTGCCGCGACAATCTGAAATCGTGATGGAAGATTTGCTGTGCGAGCTGGTCAGCTACTTTGCTGATACGCTGAAGGCACGGCGCTGGCTGCAGACAGACGAAGGCACAATCGCGATCGGCTAAACCTGCCGGATGGCGCTGCGCTTATCCGGTCTACAAAAGACCCATAAAAAAACCCGCCGAAGCGGGTTTTTAGCATTGGTTACAACGGGCACATTACTGCAGCAGCGAAATATCCGCCACGCGCAGGAACAGCTCGCGCAGTTTTTCGAGCATGGAGAGACGGTTAATACGCAGTTCTTTATCTTCTACGTTCACCATCACTTTCTCGAAGAAGGCGTCGATCACGTCACGCAGCTCCGCCAGCTCAACCAGCGCTTCCTGGTAACGACCTTCCGCGAAGTACGGCTCGAGCTTGTCGCGCAGCACCACAACCTGCATCGCCAGAGCGATCTCTTCCGGCTCTTTCAGCGTCGCGGCGTTTACGCGCTCGTTCAGCGTCTCGTCGGATTTCGCCAGGATGTTGGATACACGCTTGTTGGCCGCCGCCAGAGCAGATGCCGCTTCCAGCGTACGGAAGTGGGAAACCGCCTTCATACGCGCATCGAAATCAGCCGGACGGGTTGGACGACGCGCCAGCACCGCCTGAATGGTGTCGACGGTGTAACCTTCGTCCTGATACCACGCGCGGAAACGGCCGAGCATAAAGTCGATCACGTCATCCACAACGTTCGCGTTGGTCAGCTTGTCGCCGTACAGACGCACCGCTTCTTCGGTCAGGGTCTGCAGATCAAGGTTCAGGTTCTTCTCAACGATGATGCGCAGCACGCCCAGCGCGGCACGACGCAGCGCAAACGGGTCTTTATCGCCTTTCGGATGCTGGCCGATGCCGAAGATACCCGCCAGGGTGTCCATCTTATCGGCAATCGCTACAGCGCAGGCAACCGGGTTGGACGGCAGATCGTCGCCCGCAAAGCGCGGCTGATACTGCTCGTTCAGAGCTACGGCCACGTCTTCCGCTTCGCCATCGTGACGCGCGTAGTGCATGCCCATTACGCCCTGGGTGTCGGTGAATTCGAACACCATGTTGGTCATCAGGTCGCATTTGGAGAGCAGGCCCGCACGGGTGGCATGGTTCACGTCGGCACCGATTTCACGGGCGATCCAGCCGGACAGCTCCGCGATACGGTCGGTTTTGTCGCGCAGCGTACCCAGCTGCTGCTGGAACAGTACGGTCTGCAAGCGCGGCAGGTTATCTTCCAGACGCTTTTTACGGTCGGTATTGAAGAAGAACTCGGCATCCGCCAGACGCGGGCGCACCACTTTCTCGTTACCGGAGATAATCTGGCTCGGATCTTTCGATTCGATGTTCGCCACGAAGATGAAGTTTGGCAGCAGCTTGCCGTCGTTGGCGTAAACCGGGAAGTACTTCTGGTCACCCTTCATGGTATAAACCAGCGCTTCTGCCGGAACGGCCAGGAATTTCTCTTCGAATTTTGCGGTCAGCACAACCGGCCATTCCACCAGAGAAGTGACCTCTTCCAGCAGGCTGTCGCTCAGGTCGGCATTACCGCCAATCTTACGCGCCGCTTCTTCCGCGTCCGCTTTAATTTTGGCTTTACGCTGTTCGTAGTCGGCAATCACTTTACCGCGTTCCAGCAGGATCTGCGGATACTGGTCGGCATTGTCGATGGTGAACTCTGGCTCGCCCATAAAGCGGTGGCCGCGGATCACGCGATCGGACGCCACGCCCAGAATGGTCGCCGGAATAACGGTGTCGCCCAGCAGCAGGGTCACGGTGTGTACCGGACGCACGAAGTGTACGTCAGACGCGCCCCAGCGCATCAGCTTAGGAATCGGCAGCTTCGCCAGAGAAGTGGCGATCATGTTTGGCAGCAGCGCTTCCGCGCTTTCGCCTTTCACGTGGGCACGATACAGCAGCCATTCGCCTTTATCGGTGGTCAGACGCTCGGCCTGATCGACGGTGATGCCGCAGCCGCGCGCCCAGCCTTCGGCAGCCTTGCTTGGCTTGCCTTCCGCGTCAAACGCCTGGGCAATCGCCGGGCCACGTTTTTCGACTTCGCGATCCGGCTGAGACGCCGCCAGATTTGCCACTTTCAGCGCCAGACGACGCGGTGCAGCAAACCACTCAATTTTACCGTGCGCCAGGCCAGCGTTATCCAGCTCGGCGGTCACATTCGCAGCAAAAGATTCAGCCAGGCTGCGCAGGGCTTTTGGTGGCAGCTCTTCGGTGCCGATTTCCACCAGGAAAGTTTTCTCAGACATGGCCGCCTCTTATTTGTTTCGGTTGCACATCGGGAAGCCAAGGGCTTCACGGGACGCGTAGTAAGCTTCTGCAACGGCTTTGGTCAGGGTACGAATACGCAGAATGTAGCGCTGACGTTCAGTTACGGAGATCGCTTTGCGGGCGTCCAGCAGGTTGAAGCTGTGGGCGGCCTTCAGAATACGCTCGTAAGCAGGCAGCGGCAGCGGAGTTTCCAGCGCCAGCAGCTGCTGAGCCTCTTTCTCGTACTGCTCGAAGCAGGTGAACAGGAAGTCCACGTCCGCGTATTCGAAGTTATAGGTGGATTGCTCCACTTCGTTCTGATGGAACACGTCGCCGTAGGTGGTTTTACCCAGCGGGCCGTCGCTCCAGACCAGGTCGTAAACGCTGTCTACGCCCTGAATGTACATGGCCAGACGTTCCAGACCGTAGGTGATTTCACCGGTGATCGGCTTACATTCCAGACCACCGACCTGCTGGAAGTAGGTGAACTGGGTCACTTCCATGCCGTTCAGCCACACTTCCCAACCGAGACCCCAGGCACCCAGCGTTGGGTTTTCCCAGTTGTCTTCCACGAAACGGATGTCGTGGATGGTTGGATCCATACCCAGCTCTTTCAGCGACCCGAGATACAGTTCCTGAATGTTGTCGGGTGATGGCTTAATCACCACCTGGAACTGATAGTAATGCTGCAGACGGTTCGGGTTTTCACCGTAACGACCATCGGTCGGACGACGGGAAGGCTGCACATACGCGGTCGCCATTGGCTCTGGGCCCAACGCGCGCAGGCTGGTCATCGGGTGTGAAGTGCCGGCGCCGACTTCCATGTCCAAAGGTTGAACAATGGTACAGCCCTGACGAGCCCAGTAATCCTGTAAGGTCAGGATCAGGCCCTGGAAGGTCTTGGTATCAAACTTTTGCATAGTATTTCGTGCTGGATACGTGTGGTTTTAAATGGAAGGGACCAGTATACCCGCTGGCTGCAAGATATACAGTACGAAACGGGGTTGTTTAGGGAAAATTGGGAAATAAGCCTTCCGGCCAGAACGCTGACGGCGTCTGGTTGTTGATTATGCGAGCAGGCTAGCGCATGGAGAGATGTAAAAACTGACCGTCCGCATCAAACGAGCAGACAAAGCCCTCTTTACGCGCAGTATACCCTCTAAGCTCATAGCTGCCCTGAAAGCGCTCGAATCCGATGACGTTAATTTTCTGAACGTCCGAGTTATAGCGCCGAGCGGCCCGCTCTTTACAGAGCGCTTCCATATTCAGCGAACGCTCCGGGCTTATTTTTCCCTGCTGCGCTTTTTGCACGGGGACTTCCTGTGACGTACTGCATCCTGCCAGCATGAATAGCAGAAAGAGTGATGCCACACGCTTCATCATCATTTTTATTACCGTCCTGGTCAGCGGCTGTTATTTTTAGTATCAACACTTTTATAGATTAAGGTCTGCCATTCTGCGAATCTCGCGGTCTCCCGGCAAGCCTGTGCATAAAACTCAGAATTTTCCAAACGAAGACTTTTGGACAATGGGAGTCCCACTCACTTTACAGGGAATAAGAGGAACTGATGCCGTCAAAAATTAACTGGATTGATAACCTGCGCGGAATAGCGTGTCTGATGGTGGTCATGATCCACACGACGACCTGGTATGTCACGAATGCCCACAGCATCAGCCCCGTTAACTGGGATATTGCCAATATCCTCAACTCCGCGTCGCGCGTCAGCGTGCCGCTGTTTTTTATGATTTCCGGCTTTCTCTTTTTTGGCGAGCGTAGCGCGCAGCCGAGGCACTTCATCCGCATCGCGGCCTGTCTGGGGTTCTACAGCGCCGTTGCCCTGCTCTATATCACCCTGTTTACCTCCATTAACGCCGGGTTATCCCTCAAATTTTTGCTGCAAAAACCGGTTTTCTACCACCTGTGGTTCTTCTTCGCCATCATCGTTATCTATCTGGTCTCTCCGCTCATTCAGGTGAAAAACGTCAGCGGGAAAATGCTTCTGGCCCTGATGGTGGTGATTGGCATCGTCGCCAACCCGAACACGGTTTCGCAGAAAATCGACGGTTTCGAATGGTTGCCGGTAAATCTCTATATCAACGGCGACACCTTCTACTACGTGCTTTACGGCATGCTGGGGCGCGCCATCGGGATGATGGATACGCAAAAGCGCGGTCTGAACTGGCTCTGCGGAGCGCTGTTTATCGCCGGCGTGGCGGTGATTTCACGCGGGACGCTACATGAGCTTCAGTGGCGCGGCAATTTTGCCGATACCTGGTATCTGTATTGCGGGCCGATGGTCTTTATCTGTGCCGTATCGCTGCTCACGCTCGTTAAAAACACCCTGAACGCGCGTCCCCTTCCCGTGCTGGGCTTTATCTCGCGGCACTCGCTGGGAATTTACGGTTTTCACGCGCTGGTGATCCACGCCCTGCGAACAAGGGGCGTTGAGCTCAAAAGCTGGCCGGTGCTGGATATCGTCTGGATTTTTGCCGCTACGCTGGTTATCAGCCTGCTGCTGTCGATGCTGCTGCAAAAAATCGACACGCGCCGCTTCGTCAGCTAACGCTGCGCTGCCGGGCGCGGTGGTACTGGCGCGGGGAGGAGAAGCCTGCCGCCAGCGAGGCCTGTTCCACGCCGCGCCCCTGCATCAACCACTGCTCCGCCACCGCCAGACGCAGCTGCTCCAGATAATCGCGGACGCTAATCCCTAAATGCGTCTGGAAAAGCCGGGTGAGATGGCGCGGGCTGACGTGCGCCAGTGCGGCGATATCAGGCAAGCTCCACGTTTTTTGCGGCTCGGCGGTGAGCGCATCCTGCGCCCGATGGATCGCCGGATGAAGATGATTGCGGTAGCGCAGCCACGGGGAGAGCTGGGGATCGTCACCGGAACGGCGGAACCAGACCACCATCTCGCGCGCCACTGCCAGCGCCTTTTCGGGACCGCACAGGCGGTTAATCATATGCAGCGCCAGATCGATGCCCGACGTGATCCCCGCGCTGGTCCAGATATTCTCGTCCTGCACAAAAATGCGGTTTTCTTTAATCGTCGCCGTGGGAGCCACAGTGCGTAAACGGCTGATAACGTCATGGTGGGTTGTGCACTGTTTGTTATTCAGCAGGCCCGATTTCGCCGCCAGCAGCGCACCAGAACAGACGCACATCACCGTGATATCCCGGCGCTGAATGACCGGCTGCAGGCGCATTAGCCAGTGCTGGATCTGCTGCGCCTGCGGCGTTGAGAACTGAGCGCGGGAGTCGCTCACCCCCGGCAGGACCAGCAGACTCCCTGGAGGCAGACTTTCCGGCAACGGCTGGATGCCGCCCATCGTCAGGCCTATCGACGTCGGCACGTCCGGTTGCGGCCCAATGTAATGCAGACGAAACGCGTCGCCAGCCAGCACAAAGGTCTCCGCCGGGCCTGACATATCCAGTGCCAGTACCCCGGGTAACATCACGAACCAGACGTCGATGCGCATTACAGTGACTCCAGCGTCTCCGCTACCGTTTTAATGTCGGCAAAACGCCCGGCCAGTACCGTCTCGGTACGGTGGCGAATTTCCGCTGCGCTCAGGGTAATGCCCTTGTACATCATGGGAAACGTCAGCGTTGCCTCGCTCACAAACGTCACAGCATAACCCAGATCGGATGCTACCCGAGCGGTGGTTTCACAGCATTGTTCCGTGCGAATGCCGCAGATAATCAGCTGGTTGATATCACGCTCGCGCAGCCAGCGGTCAAGCCCGGTATCCGTGAAGGCATTATGGACGTGTTTCTGGAAAACCACATCCGGCTGATGACGCAAAAAGGCCATCGGTTTGACATAGCCGCTTTGCAGCGTGAAGGGGCCGTCTTCATCCACATGAAAAATATCAACGACTGGAATACCGCGCGCCTGGCAGCCTTCAATCAGCCCCAGCATCGCCTGCTGAAAGGCAGGAATGTCGCCCTCCTGCCAGTAAGGGCGATGATGGAAGGACTGCTGAGTATCAATATTGATGAGTGCAATGCGTGACATGATAAATCTCCTCGCCAGTGGGTGTGTCACCATACTGGCAAGGAAAGAGAGGCACGCACAGACCAAAAAAGGACATCCTCGTGCCTCTGTCGGACAAGCGAGTTTATGACATCAGCGGCAGCAGCTGCTGATAGATTTTGCGGAACACCTCGCGCCTTTCTGCATAACGGGCATGTCCTGCCGCGTCAGGCACATGCGCCTGTTCAAGCGTAAGCTGCGGCAGCAGCTGCGAAAGCGGCTTGTCCGGGTTCATAGCGATCTGCGCCAGACGCGCGGCGCCGAGCGCGGGGCCAACATCCCCTCCCGTGCGGAAATCCAGCTGCAACCCGCTGATATCCGCCAACATCTGTCGCCAGTAAGGGCTTCGCGCGCCGCCGCCAATCAGGGTGACGCTCGCCGGTTTCAGGCCGCAGTCGTGCACCACATCCATTCCGTCGGCCAGCGCATACCCCACACCTTCCAGAACCGCACGCGCCAGCTCTGCCGGGCCGTGCTGGTGGGTTAGGCCAAAGAATACCCCTTTCGCTTCCGGGTTGTTGTGCGGCGTACGCTCGCCAGAAAGATAGGGTAAAAACCAGACGGTACTCGCCGCGTCATCCGCCTGCTGCGCCGCCGCAATGAGTGCCGGAACGTCCGCCATGCCGGTAAGCTTCGCCGCCCAGTCCAGGCAGGATGCCGCGCTCAGCATCACCGACATCAAATGCCATTTTCCCGGAAGCGCATGACAGAAACTGTGCACAGCGCTTTCGGGATTGCTGCGATAGCCGTCGCTGACGGCAAAATAGACCCCAGAGGTTCCCAGCGACAGCATCGCCTGCCCCGCCTCAACCATCCCGACACCCACGGCACCCGCCGCGTTATCACCGCCCCCGGCCACCACCGGTACGGCAGGCATATTCCAGCGTTCCGCAACGTCTGGCAGCAGCGTACCCGTCACCTCACAGCCTTCGAACAGCGCGGGCATATGTTCCCGGGTCAGATGGCAGGCATCCAGCATCGCCTCGCTCCAGTCGCGTTTCGCCACATCGAGCCACATCGTGCCCGCGGAATCGGACATGTCGCTGGCGAAATCGCCCGTCATACGAAAGCGCAGATAGTCTTTTGGCAACAGGACTTTCGCCACCTGACGGAAAATCTCCGGCTCGTGGCGCTGTACCCACAAAAGTTTTGGTGCGGTGAAGCCCGGCATCATCAGGTTGCCCGTAATCTCGCGGGACGTGGGCACACGCGCTTCAAGGATTGCGCACTCTTCCGCACAGCGGCCATCGTTCCAGAGAATAGCCGGGCGCAGAACGCGATGCTGGCTATCCAGCAACGTTGCACCATGCATTTGTCCGGCAATGCCCAGCGCTTTCACGTCGCGCAGGCTGTGCTGCTCGCCTAAGGCTTTCATCGCGCGATCCGTCGCCTGCCACCACTGCTCCGGGTCCTGCTCCGACCACAGCGGATGCGGGCGTGAAACCTGCAGCTTTTCAGTCTGCGTTGCTAACACGTCGCCCTGCTCGCTTAACAGGATGGCTTTCACACCCGATGTGCCAAGATCGATCCCGATATACATTGTGGTGACTCCTTTGACAGAAATGCCCGGTGGCGCTTCCGCTTACCGGGCCTGGATGCTGTTATTTATCGAACAGGTAGTGATTAACCAGGTTTTCCAGCAATTCCTGATGCCCGCTCTGGTGCTGCGGCGCCAGCTGCTGTTGTTCAGCGTACTTCGCGATGTCCGCAAGCGATAACTGACCCTTCAAAATTTGCTGGCCCAGCTCACTGTTCCAGCCGCTGTAGCGCTTCGCCACGCGCTTATCCAGCTCGCCGTCTTCAATCATACGCGCCGCCACTTTCAGCGCCAGCGCCATGGTGTCCATCGCGCCAATGTGGCCGTAGAACAGATCGTATTTGTCGGTGCTCTGGCGACGCACCTTGGCGTCAAAGTTGAGGCCGCCGGTGGTGAAACCGCCCGCTTTGACGATCTCGTACATCACCAGCGCATTCTCTTCCACGCTGTTCGGGAACTGGTCGGTATCCCAGCCCAGCTGCGGATCGCCGCGGTTCGCATCTACCGATCCGAAGATGCCCAGCGCAATCGCAGAGGCAATTTCGTGGTGGAATGAGTGGCCCGCCAGGGTAGCGTGGTTAGCCTCAATATTCACTTTGATCTCTTTTTCCAGACCAAACTGCTTCAGGAAGCCATACACGGTGGCGACATCGTAGTCGTACTGATGCTTGGTTGGTTCCTGCGGTTTAGGCTCGATCAGCAGCGTGCCGCGGAAGCCGATTTTGTGCTTATGGTCGACAACCATCTGCATAAAGCGGCCAATCTGCTCGCGCTCCTGGCGCAGGTCGGTATTGAGCAGGGTTTCATAGCCTTCACGGCCGCCCCACAGCACATAGTTTTCGCCGCCCAGCTGATGCGTAGCGTTCATTGCCGTCACCACCTGCGTAGCCGCCCAGCTAAACACTTCCGGATCCGGGTTGGTGGCCGCACCCGCACCGTAGCGTGGGTTGGTGAAGCAGTTTGCCGTACCCCAGAGCAGCTTCACGCCGCTTTGCTGCTGTTTTTCTGCCAGCACGTCCACCATCTGCGCAAAATTGTTCAGGTACTCTTTCAGCGACGCCCCTTCCGGCGATACGTCAACATCATGGAAGCAGTAGTACGGTACGTTCAGCTTGTGGAAGAACTCAAACGCCACGTCGGCTTTGCGTTTCGCCAGCTCGATGGCCTCACCCGGCTGTTGCCACGGACGGTCAAAGGAACCCACGCCGAACATATCGGCGCCGTTCCAGCAGAAGGTATGCCAGTAACAGGCGGCAAAGCGCAGATGATCTTCCATGCGCTTACCCAGCACCAGCTCATCCGGATTGTAGTGACGAAATGCTAAAGGATTGGTCGTTTTTGGGCCTTCGTAACGAACGCGATCGAGTTGGTCGAAATAAGCTTGCATATTGAGCTCCATAATCAGGGTATGCGGCGAGTCGTTGATTCAGGAGTAATAGTGAATAGACATTTTGGGTTGCTCAATTACGTTATTTCACACTGCTATTGAGAGAATGCACAACTGTGCGCTGGCTCGCAAAATAATGCGCAGACAAACTATTTTTCGGCGCGCATTCCAGAATCAAATGTAATTAAGGCGTTACGAATTTTAAAATCCGATCGCGGTCATAAATTCAGAAATAAACCAAATATCGTAATGAGAAGATAAAAATCTGTAATTGCCAGCCCGCCTTTCCGCGTTAAAAATTTGCTGCGACCCAGCAGTGAATGTTTCTTTTATCTCAGCAACACATACCCCTACAAAAAGGCCTAATAATTATGAAGATAAAGAACCTGACCCTAACGCTCTGCACTACGCTCCTCCTTGTAAGCTTTGCAGGGCATGCCAAGGAGGTCAAAATTGGCATGGCGATTGATGACCTGCGTCTGGAGCGCTGGCAAAAAGATCGCGATATTTTTGTGAAAAAAGCGGAATCACTCGGTGCGAATGTGTTTGTTCAGTCGGCTAACGGCAATGAAGAAACGCAAATGTCGCAGATCGAGAATATGATCAACCGGGGAGTCGATGTTCTGGTCATTATCCCTTATAACGGCCAGGTATTAAGTAACGTGGTGAAAGAAGCGAAGCAGGAAGGCATAAAAGTTCTCGCTTATGACCGCATGATTAATAACGCCGATATTGATTATTATATTTCCTTCGACAATGAAAAAGTGGGCGAATTACAGGCGCAAAGCCTGATCGACAAAGTGCCTCAAGGCAATTATTTCCTGATGGGCGGTTCGCCGGTGGATAACAACGCCAAACTGTTCCGCGAAGGGCAAATGAAGGTCCTTAAGCCGTACATCGACAGCGGCAAAATTAAGGTGGTCGGCGATCAGTGGGCCGACGGATGGTTACCAGAAAATGCCCTGAAGATTATGGAAAATGCGCTGACGGCCAATAACAACAAAATTGATGCTGTCGTGGCCTCCAACGATGCCACAGCAGGCGGGGCTATTCAGGCTCTGAGTGCCCAGGGACTGGCCGGTAAAGTCGCGATTTCTGGTCAGGATGCCGACCTGGCGGGCGTAAAACGCATTATCGCAGGTACTCAGACCATGACAGTCTACAAACCGATTACTGAGCTTGCCAATACGGCGGCGGAAATTGCCGTTGAGCTGGGCAACGGTAAGCAACCTAAAGCAGATGCAACGCTGAATAACGGCCTGAAAGACGTTCCGGCTCGCCTGCTCACGCCAATTGAAGTCAATAAAGAGAACATTGACGCCACCGTTATTAAAGACGGTTTCCACAAGAAGAGCGAACTGTAATCCGGCGCTGCCCCTGCTCTGCGGGGGCGCATCACGTTGTACTGTTCTTCCCTCGGGTTATGTGGAGCAGTTATGCCTTATTTACTTGAAATGAAAAGCATCACCAAGCGCTTCGGCGCGGTGAAAGCCGTCGACAACGTCAGTCTCCGGTTGAACCCCGGCGAAGTGGTTTCGCTGTGTGGCGAGAATGGTTCGGGCAAATCAACGCTGATGAAAGTCCTGTGTGGGATCTACCCGCACGGCAGTTACGAAGGCGAAATTGTCTTTGCTGGTGAAGTCATCCAGGCGACGCACATTCGCGACACCGAACGTAAAGGCATCGCCATCATCCACCAGGAGCTGGCGCTGGTGAAACATCTCACCGTGCTGGAGAACATCTTCCTCGGAGCCGAGATTTCCCGCCACGGCGTGCTGGATTACGACACCATGACGCTCCGCTGTGAAAAGCTGCTGGCGCAGGTGAGCCTCAACATTTCACCGGATACCCGCGTGGGCGATCTGGGCCTGGGGCAACAGCAACTGGTCGAAATTGCGAAGGCGCTGAATAAACAGGTCAGGCTGCTGATCCTCGATGAGCCAACGGCGTCACTCACCGAACAGGAAACTGCGGTTCTGCTCAATATCATCCGCGATCTGCAAAACCACGGTATCGCCTGCATCTACATTTCGCACAAGCTGAACGAGGTAAAAGCCATTTCGGACACCATCTGCGTGATCCGCGACGGGCAACACATCGGCACGCGTGAAGCTGCGGGCATGAGTGAAGATGACATCATCACCATGATGGTGGGCCGCGAGCTGACCGCGCTCTACCCGAATGAGCCCCACACTACGGGCGGTGAAGTGCTGCGCGTGGAAAACCTGACCGCGTGGCACCCCGTTAATCGCCACATTAAGCGGGTCAATAACGTTTCGTTTTCCCTTCACAGCGGCGAAATTCTTGGGATTGCTGGGCTCGTCGGTGCCGGGCGCACCGAAGCCGTGCAGTGCCTGTTTGGCGTGTGGCCAGGGCGCTGGGAGGGCACGATATATATAGACGGCCAGCCCGTGAGAATCGACAACTGCCAGCAGGCGATTGCCCACGGCATTGCCATGGTGCCGGAAGACCGCAAAAAAGACGGCATCGTACCGGTCATGGCGGTGGGTAAAAACATCACCCTTGCGGCACTCGATCGGTTCTCCGGCGCGCTGAGCAGCCTGGATGATGCCGCCGAGCAGCAGTGCATCCTTCAGTCACTTGCCCGGCTGAAGGTCAAAACCTCCTCACCGGAACTGGCGATTGGCCGACTGAGCGGTGGTAACCAGCAGAAGGCGATTCTGGCGCGCTGTCTGCTCCTCAATCCACGCATATTAATCCTTGATGAGCCGACGCGCGGGATCGATATCGGTGCCAAATACGAAATCTACAAACTGATTAATCAGCTTGTACAGCAAGGGATTGCCGTCATTGTCATCTCGTCTGAGTTACCCGAAGTGCTCGGCCTGAGCGACCGCGTGCTGGTCATGCACGAGGGGAAACTGAAAGCCAACCTGATTAACCAGAACCTGACGCAGGAGCAGGTGATGGAAGCCGCTTTAAGGAGCGAACGTCATGTCGAAAAGCAATCCGTCTGATATCAAAGTCGCTGTTCCGACGCCCGGCGCGTTCGCGGGCCTAAAAGCGCTGAACCTGCAGGTTTTCGTGATGATCGCGGCGATTATCGTCATCATGCTGTTCTTCACGTGGATGACGGATGGCTCGTACTTAAGCGCGCGTAACGTCTCAAACCTGCTCCGCCAGACCGCCATCACCGGCATCCTGGCCGTGGGCATGGTGTTCGTGATCATCTCTGCGGAAATCGACCTGTCGGTCGGGTCGATGATGGGTCTTCTCGGCGGCGTGGCGGCCATTTTTGACGTCTGGCTCGGCTGGCCGCTGCCGCTGACCGTGGCGGTGACGCTGGTACTGGGGCTGGTTTTAGGGGCCTGGAACGGCTGGTGGGTTGCCTATCGGAAGGTGCCATCGTTTATCGTCACCCTGGCGGGAATGCTGGCCTTCCGCGGGATCCTGATCGGTATCACCAACGGCACGACCGTCTCCCCGACCAGCGCGGCGATGTCGCAAATTGGCCAGAGTTACCTCTCGGACAGCATAGGCTTTACGATCGGCGTGGTGGGACTGCTGGCGTTTGTCGCGTGGCAGTGGCGTGGACGTATGCGCCGTCAGGAGCTGGGTCTTGCGTCGCCAGCGTCAACGTCCGTGGTAGGACGTCAGGCGCTGACGGCGGTCATTGTGCTGGGCGCCATCTGGCTTCTTAACGACTATCGCGGCGTTCCGACGCCGGTACTGCTGCTGGCGCTGTTACTGCTCGGCGGCATGTTTATGGCGACGCGCACCGCGTTTGGCCGTCGTATTTATGCCATCGGCGGCAACCTTGAAGCTGCTCGCCTGTCGGGTATTAACGTCGAACGTACCAAGCTGGCGGTTTTCGCCATTAACGGCCTGATGGTCGCTATCGCCGGGTTGATCCTCAGCTCGCGTCTGGGGGCAGGCTCTCCTTCCGCCGGTAACATCGCCGAGCTGGATGCTATCGCTGCCTGCGTCATCGGTGGCACCAGCCTCGCAGGCGGTATCGGTAGCGTGGCGGGCGCGGTCATGGGGGCATTTATCATGGCGTCGTTGGATAACGGGATGAGTATGATGGACGTCCCGACGTTTTGGCAGTATATCGTCAAGGGGGCCATTCTTTTACTGGCAGTCTGGATGGACTCTGCCACCAAGCGACGAGCCTGATAACCGCATTGTGACTTAACTGGGAAGCGAGCCATGTTTGAAAAGCGTCACCGCATTACGTTGTTATTCAATGCCAACAAAGCCTACGACCGTCAGGTGGTAGAAGGGGTGGGTGAATATTTGCAGGCGTCGCAATCCGAATGGGATATTTTTATTGAAGAAGATTTCCGCACCCGTCTGGAGAACATCAAAGACTGGCTGGGTGATGGCGTCATCGCCGACTATGACGATCCCATCATCGAGCAGTTGCTAACCGACGTCGACGTGCCGATTGTGGGCGTCGGCGGCTCGTATCATTCACCCGAACACTACCCGCCGGTCCACTACATCGCCACCGATAACCATGCCCTGGTCGAGGCCGCCTTTCTCCATTTAAAGGAGAAAGGCGTCCATCGCTTCGCGTTTTATGGTTTACCCGCCACCAGCGGCAAGCGCTGGGCCGTGGAGCGTGAACATGCGTTTTGCCAGCTGGTCGCGCAGGAGAAGTACCGTGGCGTGGTCTATCAGGGGCTGGAAACCGCACCGGAAAACTGGCAGCACGCGCAAAACCGCCTGGCGGACTGGCTGCAAACGCTGCCACCGCAAACCGGCATTATTGCCGTGACGGACGCCCGGGCCCGACACGTGCTGCAGGTCTGCGAACATTTGCATATCCCGGTGCCCGAAAAACTGTGCGTGATTGGCATTGATAACGAAGAACTGACCCGCTACCTGTCCCGCGTGGCGCTCTCCTCCGTAGCTCAGGGCACACGTCAGATGGGCTATCAGGCGGCAAAGCTGTTGCACCGTCTGCTGGATAAAGAGGCTCTGCCGCTTCAGCGCCTGCTGGTTCCCCCCGTCCGCGTCGTTGAGCGTCGCTCAACCGATTATCGCTCCCTAAGCGACCCGGCCGTCATTCAGGCCATGCACTATATCCGCAACCACGCCTGCAAAGGGATTAAGGTCGATCAGGTCCTGGACTCGGTGGGCATTTCCCGCTCGAATCTGGAGAAGCGATTCAAAGAAGAGGTGGGCGAAACCATTCATGCCGTCATTCATGCGGAGAAGCTGGAGAAGGCCCGCAGCCTGCTTGTCTCTACGTCACTGTCGATCAACGAAATCTCGCAGATGTGCGGCTATCCGTCGCTGCAGTATTTCTATTCGGTGTTTCGCAAAGAGTATGACACCACGCCGAAAGAGTACCGGGATCGCCACAGCGAGGTGCTGATATAGAAAAGGAAACGCCTTCCAGTGGAAGGCGTTTTTTGAGATTACATATGGGCGGCAATTAAGCGCTGGTTATCCTGGTACATAGCGAACAGATAGTTGTTATAGCTATTTCCCTTCGTCGAATACCCTTTTAGCTTGTGAATCATTGCGCTGGCCGTTACTTCCTGATCCGCTTTACGCAACTGAGCGCGTGATTTACGGAACGATGAGTAGGCCGGGTGCGTATTAAGATTCACCGCGTAAGCATTCACGGAATCTTTTACTGATTCAAACTGAGAATAGCCCTTCACTTTGCCGGGCGCATTATTACAACGCCCTTTCGCACATTTCATGCCGAACAGGTTGTTGTTATTACGCGCCAGCTTAGACGTTCCCCAGCCGCTTTCGGCTGCTGCCATGGTCGCTACCATGCTGCCTGGGATAATGTCCACACGCTCAAGGAGAGCATTCCACGGTACGCGACGCGTGTTACCGTTCCAGCTCAGTTTGTAGCGCTTCGTGATGTCTTTCAGACGCGCGCGTTCAGACGGCGACCATCGGCTATCGTACTGTTTTGAAATTAACCAGTTACGATCCGCCGTAATCGCGGCATTTTGACTTGTTATGTAAGGCATTACCGTCCGGAGAAACGCTTTTTTTCTTGGTGTTCCGGAAGGGTATTTTCGCAAATCAGGAAGTGAACTACTCTTTGCACTATTGCGAGAATACTCTTGTTTACTGCTAACCTTACTACTTGTCGTCTTTATTACGTGGGCTTTCTTACTCGTTGTATCCGTGTGCGTCTTCGCAAGCACCCCACCCGAAAATGTCGTGGTGAGTAACATGAGTATCGCGGCCCCATATCGTCGAATGGGAGTCGATATCATTAGGTCTCCTGGTCGGATGTAATCATCCCAACACCTTATTTTTTTCACAAATTTGAGAGCGGAATCTCAAATCATATCAAAAATAGACTTCAAGAGCACGTATAGAAATAGTCCAAATCCGAAACTATGTCACCTGAAACTTGCTCATAAAAACATCATTCCTGAAAAAATGTGTGCGATATCGCAGATAACTGTCTCATTTCGCGCGGGATCACTCATCCTCACAGATCCTCCCGACAGAAAGCGATGGGGGATGAGTTTTTAACCACAACCTGATGGCACACTGGTCAAAAATGCCGCGACAGGAAAATGGAATGAAACGCACCGCATTAGCTTTTCTGATGTTACCCGCTCTGGCACATGCCGACTGGTCATCGCCGGGGTTTAACACATTTCGCGCCGAAGGCACCGGTGTTTTCACCAGCCAGGCAAAGCTTACGAAGGGTACGCGTCCTCTGACGCTGGGTTTTGACAAGACGTGCTGGCAGCCTTCGGAGGCGATAAAACTCAATGAGATGCTGTCGCTCAAGCCCTGCGACGGGTCTCCGCCGCAGTGGCGCCTTTTCCGCGACGGTGAATACCAGATGCGGATTGATACCCGATCCGGCACGCCAACTCTGCTGCTGACAATTCAGAGCACCGCAGAACAGCCGGTTGCAAGCGTTATCCGCCAGTGCCCGAAGTGGGACGGTAAACCGCTGACGCTGGACGTCAGCCATACCTTCCCGGAAGGCACAGTGGTGCGTGATTTCTACAGCAAACAGACCGCGACGGTGCAGAACGGAAACATAACCCTGCAGCCAGCCGCCAGCAGTGGTGGCCTGCTGCTGCTTGAGCGCGCCGAAACCGACAAACCAGCGCCGTTTAGCTGGCAGAACGCCACCGTCTATTTTGTGCTAACCGACCGCTTTGTGAATGGCGACCCGGGCAACGACAACAGCTACGGTCGCCACAAAGACGGCATGCAGGAAATTGGCACCTTCCACGGTGGCGATCTCAAAGGGCTCGCCAGCAGGCTCGACTATTTACAGCAGCTGGGGGTGAACGCGCTCTGGATAAGTTCCCCGCTTGAGCAGATCCACGGCTGGGTAGGCGGTGGCACCAAAGGGGACTTCCCACACTACGCCTATCACGGCTACTACACCCAGGACTGGACGAAGCTCGATGCCAACATGGGCACCGAGGATGATCTGCGCCATCTTGTTGATGAAGCGCACAGGCGCGGCATTCGCATCCTGTTCGATATCGTCATGAACCACGCGGGCTACGCGACGCTTGCGGACATGCAGGAGTACCAGTTTGGCGCGCTGTATCTGCAGGGTGATGAGCTGAAAAAGACCCTCGGCGACCGCTGGACGGACTGGAAGCCGGGCGCGGGCCAAAGCTGGCATAGCTTCAACGATTACATCAACTTTAGCGACAAAGCCGCATGGGAAAAATGGTGGGGCAAGAAATGGATCCGCACCGACATTGGTGATTACGACAACCCCGGCTTCGACGATTTAACCATGTCGCTGGCGTTCCTACCGGATCTGAAAACGGAATCCACCGCCCCTTCCGGATTACCCAACTTTTATCAGCACAAGCCCGATACCCACGCGAAAGCCATCCCGGGATATACCCCGCGCGACTATCTCACCCACTGGCTCAGCCAGTGGGTGCGCGACTACGGCATTGACGGTTTCCGGGTGGATACCGCGAAGCACGTCGAGCTTGCGGCCTGGCAGCAGTTAAAGGACCAGGCTAGTCAGGCGCTGGCCGCGTGGAAAGGGGCCAACCCGGACAAAAAGCTCGATAACGCACCGTTCTGGATGACCGGCGAGTCCTGGGGTCACGGAGTGATGCAAAGCGACTATTACCGCCACGGTTTCGACGCGATGATCAACTTTGATTATCAGGAGCAGGCGGCAAAAGCGGTGGATTGCCTGGCCGATATGGATCTCACCTGGCAGCAGATGGCGGAAAAGCTGCAAAGCTTCAACGTGCTGAGCTATCTCTCCTCCCATGACACACGCCTGTTCCGCGAAGGAGGCCAGCGCGCTGCGGAGCTGCTCCTGCTGGCACCGGGCAGCGTACAAATCTATTACGGTGATGAATCCGAGCGTCCGTTTGGCCCGACGGGGTCTGACCCGCTGCAGGGTACCCGCTCGGATATGAACTGGCAGGACGTGACGGGCAAGCAGGCCTTAACCGTCGCCCACTGGCAAACGCTGGGCCAGTTCCGCGCCCGCCATCCGGCGATCGGTGAAGGCAAGCAAACCACGCTGTCGCTGAAAGAGGGGTACGGCTTCGTACGCGAGCACAAGGACGATAAGGTGATGGTGGTATGGGCAGGTAATCAATAATTATACCCCCCCTCACCCTGGCCCTCTCCCCGCATGGGGAGTGAGCCGGGGTGAGGGGTGAAACCCACCAGAACTATTCACTACAAAAACCATACTCCGCCATACAAAACAACAAATCCGACCACATCTCCCGATTTGCACCAGCACAGTGCTAGCGTTATGGTTACCCACTTTCAAAATAAGCTCGATAGAACACCTGCTATGACGTTTTCACTTTTCGGCGACAAATTCACCCGCCATTCAGGCATTACTCGCCTGATGGAGGACCTCAACGACGGGCTGCGCACACCGGGTGCCATCATGCTCGGCGGCGGAAACCCGGCGCAAATTCCGGAGATGACAACCTATTTCCAGACGCTGCTCGCGCAGATGCTGGAAAACGGCAAAGCGACCGATGCGCTCTGCAATTACGACGGTCCGCAGGGTAAAACCGAGCTACTGACTCTCCTTGCCAAAATGCTGCGTGAAGAGCTGGGCTGGGATATCGAACCACAGAATATTGCACTAACAAACGGCAGCCAGAGCGCGTTTTTCTACTTGTTTAACCTCTTCGCAGGGCGTCGTGCCGACGGCACCACCAAAAAGGTGCTGTTCCCGCTGGCACCGGAGTATATCGGCTATGCTGATTCCGGCCTGGAAGAGGATCTGTTCGTCTCCACGCGCCCGAACATCGAGCTGCTGCCGGAAGGCCAGTTCAAATATCACGTCGATTTTGAACACCTGCATATTGGTGAAGAGACGGGGATGATCTGCGTATCGCGCCCGACGAACCCAACGGGCAACGTGATTACCGACGACGAACTGATGAAGCTGGATGTCCTGGCGAACCAGCACGGCATCCCGCTGGTGATCGACAATGCCTACGGCGTGCCGTTCCCGGGCATTATCTTCAGCGAAGCTCGTCCGCTGTGGAACCCGAACATTGTCCTGTGCATGAGCCTCTCCAAGCTGGGTCTGCCGGGCAGCCGCTGCGGCATCATCATCGCCAACGAGAAAATCATCACCGCCATTACCAATATGAACGGCATTATCAGCCTTTCACCAGGCGGTATCGGCCCGGCGATGATGTGCGAAATGATCAAGCGCAACGACCT
Organism: Enterobacter sp. 50588862; assembly: GCF_001462935.1. Taxonomy (NCBI): domain Bacteria; kingdom Pseudomonadati; phylum Pseudomonadota; class Gammaproteobacteria; order Enterobacterales; family Enterobacteriaceae; genus Enterobacter; species Enterobacter sp. 50588862. Next base: position 217,063 of record NZ_LNHM01000018.1, on the reverse strand, counting down.
GCTGCGTCTGTCTAATGAAGTCATCAAACCGTTCTATTACCAGCGCGTTCAGGAGACGATTGCGACGCTTCGCCGCTACTTACCGGAAGAACGCTGCCTGATCCACAAACCAGAAGGAGCGATTTTCCTGTGGCTGTGGTTTAAGGATTTGCCGATCACTACAGAACTGCTCTATCAGCGACTGAAAAAGCGTGGCGTGCTGATGGTGCCGGGCGATTACTTCTTCCCGGGTCTGGATAAGCCGTGGCCGCACACGCACCAGTGCATGCGCATGAACTACGTGCCCGATCCGGCAAAAATCGAAGCGGGCGTCAAAATTCTCGCCGAAGAAATTGAAAAAGCGTGGCACGAAGGCAGCCAGTAACACGCTACCCCTCACGCACGTTAAAACCCAGCTCTTTTGATATCGCCTCTGCCGTTTCGCGCAGAGGCTTGAGCAGGTTTTTCTCGCCAACCTGCTTCATGCGGGACGTCGACAGCGAAATGGAGATCGCATACGGCACGCGACCATGAATATCAAACACCGGCACGGCGATACAGGAGACACCCAGCTCGTTCTCTTCTTTATCCATTGCCATGCTGCGATCGCGAATTTCCGCCAGCTCATCGTACATAGCACTCAGTTCAGTGATGGTATTGCGCGTCAGCGGTTGAATCTGTTCCTGATGGCTTTGCCAGTAGCTGGCCACGTAATCCTGATGACCAAAGGCCATATAGATCTTGCCCATTGCAGAACAATAGAGCGGCATATGCTGGCCAATGTAAGCACGCGTACGCAGCATGCCGGTTGTCGGCTCGAGCTTATAAATTAGGATCGCGTGGTCATCTTCCCGACTGGAAAAGTTCACCGTTTCGCCAGTGGCAATGTTCAGCGCCTCAAGATGCGGGGCCGCCACGTGAATAATGTTGAGCGATGACAGCGCCTTTTGCCCGACAGCAATGAATTTAGTGGTCAGACGATAGCTGCCCGCCGCTGGCGCCGGTGTAACGTACCCGCACGACTGCAGTCCCTGGAGTAACCGGTGGACGGTGCTCTTATTCAAACCTGCCAGTTCCGATAAATGCGCAAGCGGACACCCGTTCGGGTAGTTGCTGAGGATCTCAATCAGCATCAGGCCGCGAAACAGGCTCTGGCTGCCTGCTGGCCTCTCTTTTTCCTGCGTTATTTCGCTCTCTTTCATGCTCATCAAATCGCTCCTTTTTATCGCGCTCCTGATGGTAGCGCAAAGTGTGGTTTAGTTCACGATCTCAACAGAAAAAACACAACCAGTTGATTTTAATGCTTTTTGAAAAACGTGAATGTCGTTGATCTGATAAAAATTGATCGCTATATTTGAAATCATATTTCGCATAGTGAAATTTAACGATAAAAAAGCGTTCGCACTTGCCCCTAAAAAACAGGAGAACAGGGATGAAAGTGACCTTCGAAGAGTTGAAAGCGGCGTTCAATCGGGTTCTGCTCGATCGCGGCATAAAAGTGGAGACTGCCGATGCCTGCGCGGAGATGTTTGCCCGCACCACCGAGTCCGGTGTCTACTCGCATGGCGTAAACCGCTTCCCGCGTTTTATTCAGCAACTGGATGCGGGTGACATCATCCCTGATGCCCAGCCACAACGGGTGACCTCATTGGGTGCCATTGAACAGTGGGATGCCCGACGCTCCATCGGCAACCTGACGGCGAAAAAGATGATGGATCGCGCCACCGAACTGGCATCCGACCACGGTATCGGCCTGGTGGCGCTGCGTAACGCCAACCACTGGATGCGCGGCGGCAGTTACGGCTGGCAGGCGGCTGAGAAAGGTTACATTGGAATTTGCTGGACCAACTCCATTGCAGTAATGCCTGCGTGGGGATCAAAAGAATGCTGCATCGGCACAAACCCACTGATTGTCGCTATCCCGTCGAATCCTATCACCATGGTCGACATGTCGATGTCGATGTTCTCCTACGGCATGCTGGAAGTGAACCGCCTGGCCGGGCGCGAGTTGCCTGTAGATGGCGGCTTTGACGACGAGGGCAATCTCACCCGAGAGCCTGGCGTGATTGAGAAAAACCGCCGTATTCTGCCGATGGGCTACTGGAAAGGTTCAGGCTTATCCATCGTGCTCGACATGATCGCTACCCTGCTCTCTAACGGCTCTTCCGTCGCAGAAGTGACCCAGGACAACAGCGACGAATATGGCGTATCGCAGATCTTTATCGCTATTGAAGTGGATCGCCTGATCGACGGGCCAACCCGCGATGCCAAACTGCAACGCATCATGGACTTCATCATTACCGCCGAACGCGCTGATGAGAATGTTGCCGTTCGTTTGCCGGGACATGAATTCACGCGTCTGCAAGAAGAGAACCGTCGCAACGGCATAACCATTGACGACAGCGTATGGGCGAAAATCCAGTCTCTGTGAGGAGGGGATGATGATATTCGGACATATTTCGCAGCCCAATCCGTGTCGCCTGCCGCTGGCGATTGAAAAAGCGCTTCATTTTCTGCGCACCACGGATTTCACTACCCTGGAGCCAGGCGTGGTGGAAATTGAAGGCCGCACTATTTTTGCCCAGGTGCTCGACCTCACCACAAAGGATCAACACGAAAACCGTCCTGAAGTGCACCGCCGCTATCTGGATATTCAGTTTCTGGCCTGGGGTGAAGAGAAAATCGGTATCGCTATTGATACCGGCAATAACAAAATAAGCGAATCATTACTGGAACAGCGAGATATTATTTTTTATCACGACAGCGAAAATGAGTCGTTTATAGAAATGGTACCTGGCAGTTATGCCATATTTTTCCCGCAGGATGTTCATCGTCCTGCCTGTATTAAAAACAAGGAAACGGTAATTCGTAAAATTGTGGTGAAAGTGGCAATCAGCGAATTATTGTAATTTTCTGACGAATACAGGAACGCGAAATGACCAACACCGGTTTTATTATTGGTGCGTACCCCTGCGCACCCTCGTTTCACCAGAAAGGGGAACAAGAAGAACAATCCTTCTGGCGGGAACTTTCCGACACACCGTACATACGCGGGCTGGAACAACCTTGCCTGGAAAACCTTCATCCTTTCGGTGACGAGTGGCTGTTCCGTCATACGCCGGACGAGTGGCAAATCGTGGTCACGGCGGTGATGGAAACCATGCGCCGTCGTGGCACGAACGGCGCATTTGGTCTGGCATCAGCAGACGAAGAACAACGTAAAGCATGCGTTGAATTTTACCGGCATCTGCACCAGAAAATTGACGCTGTAAATGTGCGTTTTCCGGGAAAAGTCATAGCCCTGGAGATGCAGGCGGCGCCGCAGGCCGGGAATGCATCCGTCGAACAGGCCACCGAGGCATTCTCCCGCTCAATCCGCGAAATTGTGAGCTGGAACTGGTCCTGCGATCTGGTGCTGGAACACTGCGATGCCATGACCGGACCTGCACCGCGTAAAGGGTTTTTACCCTTAGAACAGGTGCTGGAGGTGGTAAACGGAACCGACATCAGCGTCTGCATCAACTGGGCACGGTCGGCCATTGAAGGCCGTAATTCCACCGTTCCGCTTGAACACGTTCAGGCCGCATGTAAAGCCGGAAAATTGGGCGCGCTGATGTTCTCTGGCACCACCACACGCGGTGAATATGGCGAGTGGCAGGATCTGCACGCGCCGTTTTCTTCGTTCTGTGCCGACAGTTTAATGACGACTGAACAGGCTACATCACTCTTTACTGCGGCGAGCGCCGCAACATTGAAATTCTCCGGTATTAAATTACTGGAAATAAATGCTAATGCTGATGTCAGCCATCGCATCGCCATTTTGCGTGACGGCATTAGCGCTATGAATAAAGCGACACAATAAAAATAAAAACATATTCCGATTACATTCACAGAGACATTAACTATGAATATTTCAACGAATGCTCTACATGCGGATATTCCGCGCCAGCGCTGGCTAAGAATCATTCCACCTATTCTTATCGCCTGCATTATTTCTTACATGGACCGCGTAAATATCGCCTTTGCGATGCCCGGAGGTATGGATGAAGAACTGGGTATTTCCGCCACCATGGCAGGCCTGGCAGGCGGGATCTTCTTTATCGGCTATCTGTTCCTGCAGGTTCCGGGCGGCAAGATTGCTGTTCATGGTAGCGGCAAGAAGTTTATCGGTTGGTCCCTGGTCGCCTGGGCAGTCATCTCAGTCCTGACCGGTATTGTCACTAACCAGTATCAGTTGCTGGTGCTGCGCTTCTTACTCGGCGTGGCGGAAGGCGGGATGCTGCCCGTTGTGTTAACGATGATAAGCAACTGGTTCCCGGATGCCGAACGTGGCCGCGCCAACGCGATTGTGATCATGTTCGTGCCGATTGCCGGGATCATCACCGCGCCACTTTCCGGCTGGATTATCACCGCGCTCGACTGGCGCTGGCTTTTTATCATTGAAGGTTTGATGTCCATAGTGGTGCTGGTGCTGTGGGCGTTCACCGTTTACGACCGTCCGCAGGAAGCACGCTGGATCTCAGAGGCCGAGAAAAACTATCTGGTGCAAACGCTGGCCGCTGAACAGCAGGCCATCGCCGGAAAAGAGGTGAAAAATGCCTCATTGAGTGCCGTGCTTTCCGATAAAACCATGTGGCAATTAATCGCCCTGAACTTCTTCTACCAGACCGGGATTTACGGTTATACCCTTTGGCTGCCCACCATCCTGAAAGAGCTGACGCACACCAGCATCGGCCAGGTCGGGGTGCTCGCCATTCTGCCTTATATCGGTGCCATTGCGGGGATGTTCCTGTTCTCTACGCTTTCTGACCGCACCGGCAAGCGCAAGCTGTTTGTCTCCCTGCCGCTGATTGGCTTCGCACTTTGCATGTTCCTCTCCGTGGCGCTGAAGGCAAACACCTGGCTGGCCTATGCCGCGTTGGTCGGCTGCGGATTCTTCCTGCAGTCCGCCGCTGGGGTGTTCTGGACGATTCCTGCACGTCTGTTTAGCGCCGAAATGGCAGGCGGTGCGCGCGGTGTGATCAATGCGCTTGGTAACCTCGGCGGATTCTGCGGCCCTTATGCGGTAGGCGTACTGATAACGCTGTACAGCAAAGATGCGGGAGTTTACTGCCTGGCGATTTCTCTGGCACTGGCGGCGCTGCTGGCACTGCTGTTACCAGCGAAATGTGATGCCGGAGCAGAACCCAATCCCACGGTGAATCCGCATAAACGTGCGGCCTGATGCCCTCACCCAACCCACTAAACCGAACCGTAGGCCGGGTAAGCTAAGCGCCACCCGGCGAATAAGTGAGATGAAGATGAGTGAAAAAGAGCCCTTCTGGCTGGGTATCGATTGTGGCGGTACTTATCTGAAAGCCGGGTTATACAACCGCCAGGGAAAGGAAGTGTGTATCGAACGTCGCTCAGTGGCCACGCTCAGCCCACGCGCAGGCTATGCGGAGCGGGATATGCACCAGCTCTGGCAGCACTGCCACGCTACCGTCGCCACGCTGCTCAAACATTCAGGCGTAGACGGAGAGCAGATCAAAGGCGTCGGCATTTCTGCTCAGGGCAAAGGACTGTTTCTACTCGATAAACAGGATCGGCCCCTGGGCAACGCCATGCTCTCTTCTGACCGCCGGGCGCTGGAGATTGTGCAACGCTGGCAGCAGGACGGCATTCCAGAAAAACTCTATCCGCATACGCGCCAGACGCTGTGGACCGGGCATCCGGCCTCGCTTCTGCGCTGGGTAAAAGAGAATGAGCCCCAGCGCTTCGAGAAAATTGGCTGCGTGATGATGGCGCAAGATTATCTTCGCTGGTGCCTCACCGGCACCAAAGCCTGCGAAGAGAGCAACATTTCGGAGTCCAATCTCTACAATATGAATACCGGCCAGTACGACCCACAGCTCACACGCTGGCTCGGTATCAGCGAAATTGACGGCGCCCTGCCGCCGATTGTCGGTTCAGCAGAAATTTGCGGGGAAATCACCGCTCAGGCAGCCGCCCTGACCGGTCTCGCGGCGGGTACGCCCGTCGTTGGTGGACTGTTTGACGTGGTTTCCACCGCGATCTGCGCCGGGCTACACGACGAACACACGTTGAATGCCGTAATGGGCACCTGGGCCGTCACCAGCGGGATTGCGCATGGCATCCGCGACAGCGAGCAGTTCCCCTACGTCTATGGCCGCTACGTTCATCCGCAACAGTACATCGTTCACGAAGCCAGCCCGACTTCCTCCGGTAATCTTGAGTGGCTCACCGCGCAGTGGGGCGATATGTCATTCGATGAAATCAACCATGCCGTCACCGGTCTGCCAAAAGCCGGAAGCGATCTGATTTTCCTGCCATTCCTCTACGGCAGCAACGCGGGCCTGGAGATGACCAGCGGTTTCTACGGCATGCAGGCGCTACACACCCGCGCGCACCTGCTGCAGGCGGTTTACGAAGGCGTGGTATTCAGCCACATGACCCATCTTAACCGCATGCTTGAGCGCTTTACCGAGGTGCAGGCACTGCGCGTCACGGGTGGCCCGGCCCAATCGGACGTGTGGATGCAGATGCTTGCGGACGTCAGCGGTCTGACAATTCAATTACCCCAGGTAGAAGAGACTGGCTGTTCCGGTGCCGCGCTGGCCGCACTGGTCGGTACAGGCATCTATCCCGATTTCCACACGGCGCAACGCGCCCTTAAACATGACATCCGGGTGATTGAACCCGACATGAACGCCCATGCGGCCTATCAACGCAAATATCACCGCTATCAGTTACTGATTTCAGCATTACAGGGCTATCACGCCCAGGTTAAGGAGCACGACCTATGAGCCGACCATTACTGCAGCTGGCGCTCGATCACACCTCACTTCAGGCCGCGCAGCGCGATGTTGCCCTGCTTGTGGATCACGTCGATATCGTCGAAGCCGGTACCCTTTTATGTCTGACCGAAGGACTAAGCGCCGTCCGCGCGCTGCGCAAACAGTGCCCGAAGAAAATTATCGTGGCGGACTGGAAAGTGGCCGATGCCGGAGAGACGCTGGCAGAACAGGCGTTTGGCGCGGGCGCGAACTGGATGACCATTATCTGCGCCGCTCCGCTGGCCACCGTTGAGCGAGGCCACGAGGTGGCACTGCGCTGCGAAGGAGAAATCCAGATAGAGCTCTTTGGTAACTGGACGCTGGACGACGCGCGCGCATGGCAACGTATCGGCGTAAAACAGGCGATATACCACCGGGGAAGAGACGCGCAGGCCAGCGGTCAGCAGTGGGGCGAGGCGGATCTCGCCAGAATGAAAGCCCTCTCAGATATCGGTTTACAGCTTTCGATTACCGGCGGCATCACGCCTGCCGATCTCCCCCTGTTTAAGCAAATCAACGTCAAAGCGTTTATCGCCGGGCGCGCGCTGGCGGGCGCGGATAATCCGCCACAGGTGGCACAGGCATTCCATTCGCAAATCCGCGATATCTGGGGAGCGTAACCATGCGTCAGCATCCGTTAGGTATTTATGAAAAAGCGCTGCCGAAAGATCTCTCCTGGCCGGAACGCCTGGTCCTGGCGAAGAGCTGCGGATTCGATTTCGTTGAGATGTCGGTTGATGAAACCGACGAGCGTTTATCGCGCCTTGAGTGGAGTACCACGCAGCGCGCCTCTCTGGTTGAAGCGATGCTGGAAACCGGGGTGTCTATCCCTTCTATGTGCTTGTCTGCCCACCGTCGCTTCCCGTTCGGCAGCCGCGACGAAACGGTGCGCCAGCGCGCCCGTGAGATCATGACCAAAGCCATCAGGCTGGCACGCGACTTAGGTATTCGCACCATTCAGCTTGCGGGTTATGACGTCTATTACGAAGAGCACGATGAAGGTACTCAACAACGTTTTGCCGAAGGACTGGCATGGGCCGTCGAGCAGGCCGCCGCCGCACAGGTGATGCTGGCGGTCGAGATCATGGATACCGCATTTATGAATTCCATCAGCAAGTGGAAAAAGTGGGACAGCATGCTCGCCTCGCCGTGGTTCAGCGTTTACCCGGACGTTGGCAACCTGAGCGCGTGGGGTAACGACGTTACCGCCGAACTGACGCTGGGCATTGACCGCATTGCGGCTATTCACTTGAAAGATACCCAACCCGTTACCGCGCAAAGCCCCGGACAGTTCCGCGATGTATCGTTTGGCGATGGCTGCGTCGATTTTGTCGGCGTGTTTAACACGTTGAATAAGCTGAACTATCGCGGCGCGTTTCTGATTGAAATGTGGACCGAAAAAGCCAAAGAGCCGGTGCTGGAGATTATCCAGGCACGCCGCTGGATTGAAGCCCGTATGCAGGAAGGAGGCATGACATGTTAGAACAACTGAAAACCGAGGTACTGGCGGCAAACCTGGCGCTGCCAGCCCACCAGCTGGTGACCTTTACCTGGGGCAACGTCAGCGCAATAGATCGCGAAAGCGGCATGATGGTCATCAAGCCGTCCGGCGTGGAGTACGACGTGATGACGGCAGAGGATATGGTGGTGGTGAACATTGCCACCGGCCTGGTGGTCGAAGGCAGTAAAAAACCCTCCTCTGACACACCAACCCATCTGGCACTGTATCGCCGTTATCCGGAGATTGGCGGCATCGTACATACCCATTCCCGCCACGCCACCATCTGGTCGCAGGCGGGACAGGATTTACCCGCCTGGGGCACGACGCACGCAGACTATTTCTACGGAGCGATCCCCTGCACGCGGCTGATGACCACGGCAGAAATTGCCGGGGAATACGAATACCAGACGGGCGAAGTGATCATTAAAACCTTCGAGGAGCGCGATCTCAGCCCAATGCAGGTCCCGGCGGTACTGGTTCACTCCCACGGCCCGTTCGCCTGGGGCAAAGACGCTGCCGATGCGGTCCACAATGCCGTCGTGCTGGAAGAGTGCGCCTATATGGGCCTGTTCTCACGCCAGCTCGCACCACAGTTACCGGCTATGCAGCAGGCGCTGCTGGACAAGCATTATCTGCGCAAGCACGGGGCGAACGCCTATTACGGGCAGTAATCAACCGGAATTAATATGCTCCTTACAGTACCGCCGTTTCCAGACGGCGGGGGTTAACCCGGTATGCTTCGAAAATATCTGTCGGAAATATCCCACGTCGTTAAAGCCGCAGCGCGCTGCGACCTCAGTTAATGACGCAGCGTCGTTGAGCAGGAGTTTTTCCGCCGCCCTGACGCGCTGGCGATGTATCGCCTCCGTCAGGGTTAAATGGAAAGTCCGGCGAAAGACGCGCCCGAGATAATCTGCATTACAGTGCAACGCTTTTGCCAGCTGCGAGGTGGATATCGGTAAATGAAACTGCGTGCGAATAAGCTGTTTTGCCTTCCATGCCATCGCCGCGCCGGCCTGATCTGCGCTGTCTTCATATCCTGAAGAGTTCGACACCTGCTGTAAAATCAATAATAAAATCATCTCCAGCGCCAGGCTACGCCGTAATTTCTCCTGCTCGCTGAGGAATTGACGAAAGAGCGCAATCACATATTCCGCATCCCTTACGCGGCAGTGTTGTTCTATTGCCAGAGGAGCAGCGTTGGGTAACGTTGGATCTTGCGGCTCCACCTCAAAATGCAGCCAGTAAAAGCGCAGGTCCGCCGGGAAATCCTCCACGCCCACATGCCGACGCTGCGGCCAGAGCAACAAACTCTCTCCCGCATTAACATCAAAAACATGATTTTCTTCCTGGATCGTTAAAGTCCCTTTTTCGACAAAAATAATCTCCCACGATGTTAATTTTCGCGCAGGGTGCCGGCCCACTCCGCGGGAGATAAATAGCCCGCCATTTTGAACCTTAACCGGAAGCGCTATGGATAATTCGAGCATGGATATTCACCATTCCGCTTTTATTGTCGTTAATATTCGACTTACCCGTTGATTATTAATCAATATTAAAATATCTGTCCGATCGGAATCACATTTTTATCATCAGGTCGGAATCGTCACCTTTTTATACTTTTCCCTTCCCTTGTTGGCCTTCCCGTTCGATGCAGAATAAAGAGGTACCCAGCATAAATACGATAATAAATTCGATCTCCGAGGAGTTACTTCATGACTTCCACACCGATTACAGACGCAGACGCTGCAAAACAGAAAGTCGATGACCGGCTGTCCGTCCGCGAGAAAATGGGCTACGGCCTGGGCGATGCGGGCGGCACGGTGATTACCTGCCTGATCATGAACTTTCTGACCTTTTTCTATACCGATGTATTTGGTCTCACCCCTGCGCTGGTGGGCACGCTGTTTATTGCCCTTCGCGTGTTTGACGCCATTTCCGATCCGGTGATGGGCGTCATTGCTGACCGCACGCAGAGCCGCTGGGGCCGATTTCGTCCCTGGCAGCTGTGGGTCGCCGTCCCAATAGGCATTATCGGCGTAATGACCTTCACCGTTCCGGAAGCCAGCATGGGCGTGAAAATCGCCTGGGCGTTCGGCACCTATTTGCTATTGTCCGTGGGCTATACCGCCATCAACGTGCCCTACTGCGCGCTGATTAACACCATGACCACCCGCCACAACGAGGTGATCGCCTGCCAGTCCTGGCGCTTTGTGCTGTGCGGCGTGGCGGGCTTTCTGGTCTCCGTTGGCCTGCCGTGGCTGGTAGCGGAGCTGGGTCAGGGCGATACCGCGAAGGGTTATCAACTGGGCGTTGGCGTGCTGTGCGCTATCGCCGTGGTGATGTTCTTGTGCTGCTTCTTCTGGGTTCGCGAACGCGTTCCGCTGGCGCTGATGGGCAAATTCACCCTGCGCGAGCACCTGGCGGGCCTGCGTAAAAACGATCAGCTGCTGCTGATGTTGTTGATGTCGTTTCTGCTGATCAACGTCTTCAACATTCGCGGCGGTGGATATATGTACTTTATCACCTACGTGCTTCAGGGCAGCACGGCGTACACCTCGCTGTTTTTCACCATGGTGACCTTTGCCGCTATTCTGGGCGCAGTGATCGTCAGCCCGCTGTCGCGCCGTATTGATACCGTCAAACTCTACTACTACACCAACCTGGTGCTCGCTGCGCTTGCGGTGGGCATGTGGTTTCTGCCGGGTGGCCCGGCGCACCAGACGCTATGGCTGATCGTCATTTTAAGCAACGGCGTGATCCTGGGCTTCACCCTGCCGCTGCACTTCTCGCTAATGGCCTTTGCCGATGACTACGGCGAGTGGAAAACCGGCGTGCGTTCGTCGGGCATGAACTTCGCCTTCAACCTGTTTTTCATCAAGCTTGCGTGGGCGTCCAGCGCCGGGCTTATCAGCCTGGTGTTTATTGCCGTGGCCTATCAGCCAGGCGCGGGCAACCAGACGCCAGCCTCACTGCACGGCATCACCGCCATGGAGACGCTGCTGCCTGCCTTTTTCCACCTGCTGCTGGCGGTCGCTATCCGCTGGTGCAGGCTTAATAACCCAATGATGTCGCGCATTTCCACCGACCTGCGCCAGCGTCACGTACCGTCCTGAGGAGAACGCTATGTCCATAATGGAACCCGACCTGCACCAGCTGAAAATCAACGATCCGTTTCTCGGGCAATATCAACGGCTGGTCCGTGACGTGGTGATCCCTTACCAGTGGGATGCGCTTAACGACCGCGTGGCGGAGGCCGAACCCAGCCACGCCATCGCCAACTTCCGCATCGCGGCCGGGCTGGAACGGGGGGAGTTTTACGGGATGGTATTTCAGGACAGCGACGTGGCGAAATGGCTCGAAGCCGTGGCGTGGTCGCTGTGCCAGAAGCCGGATGCAGCACTGGAAAAAACCGCCGACGAGGTGATTGAGCTGGTCGCGGCGGCGCAGTGTGAAGATGGCTACCTCAACACCTACTTCACGGTAAAAGCCCCCGAGGAACGCTGGACGAATCTGGCCGAATGCCACGAGCTGTACTGCGCCGGGCATATGATTGAAGCGGGCGTGGCGTATTTCCAGGGAACCGGAAAACGTCGCCTGCTGGACGTGGTGTGCAGGCTGGCGGACCATATCGACAGCGTGTTTGGCCCGGGAGAAACACAGCTACACGGTTACCCTGGTCACCCGGTAATCGAGCTGGCGCTGATGCGGCTGTACGACGTCACGCAGGAGCCGCGTTATCTCAATCTGGTGAAATACTTTATTGAAGAACGCGGCGCGCAGCCTCACTTCTACGATAGCGAATACGAGAAGCGCGGCAAAACATCTTACTGGAACACCTATGGTCCGGCGTGGATGGTCAAGGACAAAGCCTACAGCCAGGCGCATCTGCCCCTTGCGGAACAACAAACGGCCATCGGCCATGCCGTGCGTTTCGTCTATCTGATGGCGGGCATGGCGCATCTGGCGCGCCTGAGCAACGACGAAGGTAAACGCCGGGACTGTCTGCGTCTGTGGAACAACATGGCGCAGCGCCAGCTGTACATTACCGGCGGGATTGGCTCGCAGAGCAGCGGCGAGGCGTTCAGCAGCGATTACGATCTGCCCAACGATACGGTGTACGCCGAAAGCTGCGCCTCAATCGGCCTGATGATGTTCGCCCGCCGGATGCTGGAGATGGAGGCAGACGGCCACTACGCCGACGTGATGGAGCGCGCGCTGTACAACACGGTGCTGGGCGGGATGGCGCTGGACGGTAAGCATTTCTTTTATGTCAATCCACTGGAAGTGCATCCGAAAACGCTGGCCTTTAACCATATCTATGACCACGTGAAGCCGGTGCGTCAGCGCTGGTTCGGCTGCGCCTGCTGCCCGCCGAATATCGCCCGCGTGCTGACCTCGCTGGGGCACTACATTTATACCGTTCGCCCGGATGCGCTGCTGATAAACCTGTACGTGGGGAACGACGTCGCCATTCCGGTGGGCGATAACACCCTACAGCTGCGCATTAGCGGTAACTATCCGTGGCAGGAGCAGGTGAAGATCGAAATCACCTCGCCGGTTCCGGTCACCCACACGCTGGCACTCAGGCTGCCGGACTGGTGCGCGGAGCCTACCGTTTCGCTGAATGGCGAAGCCATGACCGGTGAAGCGTCACGCGGATACCTCTACCTCAACCGCCGCTGGCAGGAAGGCGACACCCTGACCCTGACGCTACCGATGCCGGTCCGCCGCGTGTACGGTAACCCCCAGGTGCGCCAGCAGGCGGGTAAAGTCGCGCTACAGCGCGGGCCGCTGGTTTACTGCCTGGAAGAAGCTGATAACGGCGCCAACCTGCATAACCTCTCCTTGCCCCGAGATAGCGAGTTCCGGGTGTATGAAGGCAAAGGCATTTTCGCGCATAAGATGCTGATACAGGCTGAGGGGATTGGGTGCCAGGCAAAGGAAACGGATGCGCTGTGGCAGTACGACCGCTCGCCGGTACAGCGTCAGCCCCGTACGTTGACCTTTATTCCCTGGTTTAGCTGGGCTAACCGGGGAGAAGGGGAAATGCGGATATGGGTGGATGAAGCATAAATAAGGGTAATACTAATTTTCATAATATATAATATTTTTATCGAGCTCGGTGATGCCGAGCTCTGTGATTTATTATCAATCGAAAGACAATGTGATCTAACCCTCGGTATTGTTTTTTTTGGTGTCCATCATCTCAGCATACCATTGTCTAGTACACATTTTAGTGTTATTCCATAAAGACACACAGCTAAAAATAAGGTTATCCCATGGAATTCACTGAAAGATTAAATGCCTTATCAAATAAAATAAAACAACAAATTGATGTAATAAATACTGAAGAAGGAACAAAAACTGCATTTGTAATGCCATTCATTCATAATGTCCTGGGCTACGATGTTTTTGATCCTTCAGAGGTAACACCTGAATTTGTCTGTGATATTGGCACAAAAAAAGGAGAAAAAATCGATTACGCCATAATGAAAAACAATGACGTACAAATACTTATTGAATGTAAAAAAATTGGCGAACCATTAAATATAAATCATGCGTCACAGTTATTCAGATATTTTCACGTAACAAACGCAAGGATTTCAATTCTTACCAATGGTCAAAATTATAAATTTTTCACTGACCTTGACGCACCAAACAAAATGGACGAAAAACCATTTTTGGAAGTCGATCTACTTGATATTGACGAAAATATAATACCTGAATTAAAGAAACTAACTAAATCTTCATTTGATCTCGAATCAATTATCAATGCTGCTGGTGAGTTAAAATATGTTAGCCAAATCAAAAAAATCCTTCACTCTCAGCTTAATAATCCCGAAGATGATTTTGTGAAATTTTTTGCATCCAGGGTTTATGATGGAATTCTGACGCAAAAAGTCAGAGATTCATTTTTAAATTTAACTAAAAAGGCTGCAAGTCAGTACATAAATGATCAAGTTAATGAGCGACTTAAGTCTGCCATTACGGGTATAACCCCAGCGATTACCGAAACATCAAATGAGCCATCGCATATTGAAGAAGATGACCATAAAGATGAAAGCGATGTGATAACAACGCTAGAGGAACTTGAGGGATATCATATTGTTAAAGCAATTACCAGAGCAGTACTAGAGGCACCACGTATCACTCACAGAGATACCAAAAGCTATTTTGGCATTCTTGTGGATGATAACAACCGCAAACCAATTTGCCGATTGCATTTTAATCGTACGCAAAAATACATCGGACTTTTCGACATAGAAAAAAACGAAACACGTCACCCTATATCGACAGTCGATGATATCTATTCCTTTGCAGATATCCTTAAAGCAACAGCGGCTCTATATAATTAATTTTTACCCAGGCAGCACGCGACGTGCTGCCTCAGCCAGAAATGCGCTTCGATTACCGAACTGAGGATGCTCGCTGACAAAGGAATCAATCTTTACCAGCAAACGTCGAGGCATCGTGATGTTGATACGCTCGGCTCTGCCGTCAAACTGCTTCATATTAATATCCACCAGCAACCATTGCCCGCCCGTGAAGTCGTCAGGGTGATTTTCAAGGTGCACTTCGACATTCCCCGGAAGAGGCAATGCTTCATCCATTTCAAACAGCTCTTCGAAGTGCGCGGTGAGCGCCTCACGTGCATCCTGAAAAGCGTCGTCCAGGGAATCACCTGCAAAAAAACAGCCTGGAACGTCAGGAAAAAAGCCGCTGGCGCTACCGTCGGTGTCAGAATGAATGTAAGCCGGATAAAACATAACTACTCCTGATATCAGTGTTTAATTCCCGCCTGCCGCCATATCTGCGCGAGCGTGCCCGGTTTAATATCCTTCTTAGGATGTGGGACAGTAACCAGCCCTTTCTGTTCGGGATGGCGAAACTGATGATGGCTTCCTTTCGTTCTGACACATTTCCAGCCGTGGCCGATCAGAACGGTAATGACATCCGCACTTTTCACATCCCAGTCCTTCCATGATTATACACATGATACACACCATTACTATCGGGTCGAATCACATTAGCGCATAAGGAACATCAGTGCAGCCGTGTTTTGGCGGAACAGGAAGAAGCATCGAGAAATGAAAAAGGAATACGTTGTATTGCAGATAAAAATGCAGGCAAGATCGTAGGCCGGGCAAGGCAACACCGTCGCCCGGCTTTACCCCATCAGAAGCGCCAGGTCAGGCCGGTCATTAGCGCGAAGCTATCATCGCGGTCGATCATCGGGCTGTTCTTCACGTCATCAGGCAACACGGTGTAGACGGCGCTGGCGTTGAGGTACAGCTTCTGGGTTAACTGATATTTAGCTACCAGACCAACGTAGGGCGTCCAGCTGTCACCGGCGGTGTATTGATCCAGCCCTGAGCGGCGTGACTCGCTGCCGGATACGCCGTAGTAGTAGTCGTTATAGCTCTCGTCGCTGTAAAAAACACCGACAGAAGGCGTCAGGGTCAAACGCTCCATCCTGATTGGACGGAAGTAGGATACCTCGCCCACCACGCCGCCGCTTTCATCCGTGGCATCGCCTGAGACCGCCACTTTCAGAGAACCCCAGCTTTCGTGGCGGTAGTACGCACCGCCGAGGAACGCAGAGGCTTTACGCTCATCAAGCTGCTTCATCTGGTGGTCGTCGTTATCATCCGGATCAAAATGCAGCGGCATCCAGGATGCGGTCAGGCTGAGTTCATTTTTTGCGTCTTTCCACAGGATCCATCCGCCCGTGGTCTGGCGAACATAGAAGCGATCGCTCTCATAGCTAATTAACGGCACCGCGGTGGTATTTTCGTTATAGCCTTTATAAGGAGACTCATTAAATACGGCCCCCGCACCAAGTGAAAAATCACCGGCCATTGCAGAAGAGGTTGCAAATAACGTGGCAGCAATCAGTAAATTGTATTTAATAGTCATGTGAAGTAATCCATTTATACGCCAAATAAACGGGGCGAATAATAATGGTTACAAATTTGCCTGTGCAACGCTGCAGTTTATATAATATTATATATAAAACCATATAGATGGGTGCGCATGATGAATAAATTACAGCTAAAGCCACGCGAGTTAAAAATAATCTCCGTCATCGCAGCCACCCACAGCATTGGTGATGCCGCCGCCCTGCTGGGCATGGCGCAGGCCAACGTCAGTAAATATCTCTCGGATTTTGAAACGCGGGTTGGGCTTAAGGTTTTTGAGCGCACGACCCGCCAGCTCGCTCTGACGCAGTTCGGTGAAGCATTACTCCCTTATGTCGACGCCACGCTGGACAAAAACACACAACTCATTAATTTCATTGCCGATTATAAGCATGAAAAGCGTGGAAAAGTCACAATTTACGCCCCAACGGGCATTGTGACCTATCTCGCGCGCCACGTGATCCACCAGATAAAGGACATCGGGGACATTCGTATTTCCCTGAAAACCTACAACCTGGACCGCAACGAATATTCAGAAGGTGTGTCCTTCCCGGATGACTGTGATATTTTAATTACCTATGCTCAGCCAAAAGATGAAAGTCTGGTCGCCAGCGTGTTAGCAAAATATTCCGTCACTGCATTCGCAACCCAGGAATATTTAAATAAACATCCTTTAACCGGACCTGAAGATTTAATTAATCACTCCTGTATTCTGATCGACTCCATGCTGGTCGATGACGCCAACATCTGGCGTTTTCGCATGCATGGCAGTGATGATGTGCATGATTATCGGGTAACCGGAAACTATATTTGCGACAATACCCAGACGGCCCTGGAGCTGGCAAGAAATAACCTTGGCATTGTGTTCGCGCCGAAAGAAAGCCTGAAGAAAGAATTAACGCAAGGCACGCTGGTCCCCTGTTTCCCGCATCAGGAAGAGTGGTGGCTCGATCTGACCGCCATCTTCCGCAAGCGCGAATATCAGCCCTGGCGCGTACAATATGTTCTGGATGGTGTCCTCAACTGCCTGCGCCAGCAAATTGCTCAGGCCGTCCATGGACGGCCTGAACTGGGTGGTTAGAATAGCCCCAGCGGTTTATCGGAGTAACTGACAAGCAGACATTTCGTCTGCTGGTAATGCTCCAGCATCATCTTGTGCGTTTCACGCCCGATGCCCGACTGCTTATACCCGCCAAATGCCGCGTGAGCCGGATAGGCGTGGTAGCAGTTGGTCCATACGCGTCCCGCCTGTATACCCCTGCCCATTTTATAGGCCAGATTACCGTTACGGCTCCAGACTCCCGCCCCCAGGCCATACGGCGTGTCGTTGGCAATCTCCAGCGCCTCCTCCATCGTTTTGAAGGTAGTCACCGCCAGCACCGGTCCGAAGATCTCCTCCTGGAAGACGCGCATGTTGTTCTGCCCGAACAGGATCGTCGGCTCAAGGTAATACCCTTCCTGCAGATCTCCGCCGAGCACCTTACGGCGACCGCCGGTCAGGATATCCGCCCCTTCCTTCTTGCCGATATCGATGTAGTTGAGGATAGTCTCCAGCTGGCCATGCGAGACCTGCGCCCCCATCTGCGTAACGTTATCGAGCGGGTTACCGCTGCGGATAGACTCGACGCGGCGAATGGCCCGCTCCATAAAGCGCTCGTAGATGGACTCCTGCACCAGCGCGCGGCTTGGGCAGGTGCAGACTTCGCCCTGGTTAAAGGCAAACAGCGCAAACCCTTCCAGCGCCTTGTCGAAGAAAGCGTCCTCTTCCTCCATCACGTCCGCGAAGAAGATGTTCGGGGACTTCCCGCCCAGCTCCAGGGTCACCGGAATGATGTTTTGCGTGGCGTACTGCATAATCTGCTGGCCCACTTCCGTCGACCCGGTAAACGCCACTTTAGCGATCCGTTTTGAGGTGGCCAGATATTCCCCTATCTCACCGCCCGCGCCGTTCACCACGTTAATCACCCCCGGCGGCAGAAGATCGGCAACAATTTCCATCAGCAGCAGGACAGAGAGCGGGGTTAAACGCGCCGGTTTAAGCACAATGCAGTTCCCGGCGGCCAGCGCGGGTGCCATTTTCCAGCTCGCCATCAGCAGCGGGAAGTTCCACGGAATAATTTGCCCGACGACACCCAGCGGCTCGTGGAAGTGGTACGCCACGGTGTCGCTATCTACCTCGCTTATTCCGCCCTCCTGCGCGCGAATACAGGAGGCAAAATAGCGGAAGTGGTCGATAGCCAGCGGCACGTCTGCCGCCATCGTTTCCCGGATCGGCTTGCCGTTATCCCAGGTTTCCGCCGTCGCCAGCAGCTCCAGGTTCTGCTCCATCCGGTCGGCGATTTTGAACAAAATGGCCGCGCGCTCCTGAACGGAGGTATGGCCCCATTTATCTTTCGCTTTGTGCGCCGCATCCAGCGCCAAATCGATATCCCGCTTGCCGGAGCTGGCAATCTCGCACAGCGGCTGGCCGGTAACGGGCGTCAGGTTGGAATAGTATTCGCCGTCGACGGGGGCCACCCAGTCGCCGCCGATAAAATTGTCATAACGGGGCTTCAGCTTGAGGGGAAAACCGTACTCGCCGGGTTGGATACGCGAAGAGGGAGGATTGTTTGTCATGACCGTCTCCTTGCTGTTGGTGTACAACAAGGGTAGTCCCGGCTGGCGGTTTTCTCGCCAGTGGGTGACGGGTTTACGAGCCGTATCACGGATTACCGTACTTTACGTTTCGTTCCTGCCACTGAGCCATACTTAACAGCTCAAGGGCTCATGAGGAACAATGCGATGCAGCTGTTTATCGGTTTTGACGTAGGCGGAACCCACATCAAACACGGCGTGATTGATGAAAATGGCAAGGAGCTGACGACGGACGAGTACGATACTCCTGAGGATAAAAACACCTTCAAAAAGAAGTGGAAAGCGGTAGTTGAAGCGTATCAGGACGAACACGACATCGTCGGTATCGGCGTGAGCTTTCCCGGCCATATTAACCACCACAGCGGCGAAGCGGCAAAAGCGGGCGCGCTCGATTATCTCGATGGTGAAAACCTGTGCGAACTCTTCGCCGGGCTGACCGACCTTCCCGTCACCGTGGAAAACGACGCCAACTGTGCGGCGCTGGGCGAGCGCTGGCAGGGCGCGGGTAAGGACTACGAGCATTTCGTCTGCATCACCATCGGCACGGGCATCGGTGGCGGGATTGTAATGGAAGGCGATCTTTATCGCGGGTCGCATTACCGCGCCGGCGAATTTGGCGTGCTGCCCGTCGGTAATAACGGCGAACCCATGCATGACGTGGCGTCGGCCAGCGGCCTGATGAAAGCCTGCCGCCGCGCGCTGGCCGTATCAGAAGAAGAGATGCCTGACGGCGAGGAACTGTTTAAACGCATGGAGAGCGACGTGCATCTGCGTGAGGCCATTGAGGAGTGGGCCCATTGCCTCTCGCGCGGCGTTTACAGCGTAATCTCGATGTTCGATCCACAGGCAGTGCTGATTGGCGGCGGGGTAAGCGAGCAGGAGAAAATCTATCTCCTGCTCGATAAGTACCTGCAGCGATTCGAGGAGTGGGAGGCGCTCAAGGTGCCCATTCTGCCCTGCGAGCTGGGTAACCAGGCGGGGAGGCTGGGCGCGGTATGGCTGGCTAAGCAAAAACTCTCCCGCCGCACGTAGCGCTCAGGGGAACAACTGCGCGTCGCGAAGCAGATGGTCATTACCCCGGCGACGCGTAAAACCGATGCGGTTGAAATATTCCAGGATCTGGATCGCCAGCTTGCGGCCAACGTTCAGCCGGTCGCGGAAATCGGCTGCGCAGGTGGAGCCGCGCGCCTGATCCAGTTCGCGGATCAGGTTAGCAAACGCCACAATGCGATCGTTACGGTAATAACGATCTTTCACGATCGCGACTATCAGCCCCTGCTGCGCCGCATGGCGCAATACCTGGCGCATCACCTGCTCGTCGGTATTCGTTTCACGCGCCAGATCGCGAACCCACCAGGGTTCATCGCCAAACAGCGGGGCCACTTTTTGCCAGATTGCCTCCTGTTCTGCGGTGAACCCGGCTTTGTGATCCGGCAGGTGCAGCCAGCCGTGATGGCTTTTAATCACCCCGCTTTCGCGCATGTTTTCAATCAGCAGCAGCACCAGCGCATCGTCTTCCATCGGCAGCGCCATGCGTCGCAGGCGCTCACGACCAGGACCGGGTTCATCCTGATGCTGTTCATGGTAAGTGGCGAGCGTGTTCAGGATCTTACGCTGCCAGTTTGCCGCAACCGGCGCATCGAGCAGGCTGTTGCCGGCCTGAATAAAGCCCGGCTGTTGGGTCAGCTGATGCAACCCTTCGCCGCTCAGCTGGCGTGCCCATGCAAAATCACTCAGGCTCACGGCCCCGCGCTCAAGATGCACCCGCAGCGCGGCGTTATCATCCTGAGCCTGCGCAAGCGCAGCCAGCCATTGCAGGTATTCAGGCTTACGCTTGCCGCGTCGCGGCGGGTTCAGCGTCACTACCCGCGCCCCGGCCAGCGTTTCCCGTGCGGAAATGTCCCGCAGTACCAGACGGTCGTCATCCGCCAGCCAGAGCGGCGAATCAAAAACCAGTTCGGCAAGATCGTTTTCCAGCAGGGACACGCGCCCGGTGATATGGCTGGCCGCGTGGTGAATATGCAGCGGCTGCCATTGAGTCAGCGGGACGTTTGTCTGCAGGGAGACGATGACGCGTTCAGACGGCTCGGGCGGGGCGTCGGCCAGCAGCCAGTCGCCGCGGTTAAGCTGCTCTTTTTCCGCATCCCCGGCAATGTTGAGCGCGATCCGCTGCCCGGCGTGGGCGTGCTCCGCAGGCTGATTTTGCGCATGTAAGCCGCGCACGCGCATCGGTTTATTAACGCCCGTCAGCCAGAGGCTATCGCCCACCTTCACTTCACCGCTTAACGCCGTACCGGTGACCACCAGCCCCGCGCCTTTGACGGTAAACGCCCGGTCAATCGCCAGACGGAAGCGGTGATGGCTGGCGTGGTCTCGCGACGAAAGCTGCTGCAAATGGTAGCGAAGTTCGCCGATACCGCGCCCTTCTGTCGCTACGGTGACAAAAAGCGGTGCATCGGCAAAACCATATTCCCGTAAGGTCGCCTGCACCGCTTCGCGCACCTCGCTGACGCGCGCGTCGTCAACGCGATCGGCTTTAGTCAGCGCCACGGTCAGCTGCGGGTTGCCTGTCAGCTGGAGGATCGCCAGATGCTCACGGGTTTGCGCCATCACGCCGTCATCGCAGGCCACCACAAGCAGGGCATGATCGATGCCCCCCACGCCCGCCAGCATGTTGGAAAGAAATTTTTCATGCCCCGGAACATCAATAAAGCCCAGCACGCGGCCATCGGGCTGGGGCCAGTAGGCATAGCCAAGATCGATGGTCATGCCGCGCTTTTTCTCTTCCGGCAGACGATCGGCGTTTATGCCGGTAATTGCCTGCAGTAACGTGGTTTTTCCGTGGTCGACGTGACCGGCGGTGGCAATAATCATTTCAACAACATCTCCAGAAATCGCTCTTCATCTTCAAGGCAGCGCAGATCCAGCCACATGCGGCCGTCGTAAATCCGTCCGATAACCGGCGTCGGCAGGCCACGCCAGCGCAACGACAGGGCCTCAAGGCGGCTACCGCGCCCGTCACGCGGGGTGAAAGTGAGCGCTTGACTCGGCAGCCTGTCCACCGGCAGCGAACCGCTGCCAATTTGCGACTGGCAGGGCTCAATGCGAACGTCAAAATCGGGGTAGTGCGGGGCAACGCGCGGCAGCAGCAGTTCGGCCTGAGCGCGAATCGAGGCGGCATCCCGGCTTAACAGACGCAGCGTGGGCAGGCGGTCAGCCAGTTTTTCCGGATGGAGATAGAGCCGCAGCGTCGCCTCCAGCGCGGCAAGCGTCATTTTATCGGCGCGCAGGGCGCGTTTGAGCGGGTGCAGCTGCAGCTGCGCAATCAGCTCGCGCTTGCCGACGATAATTCCGGCCTGCGGCCCGCCCAGTAGTTTGTCGCCGGAAAAGCTGACCAGGCTCACGCCCGCGGCAATCATCTGTTGCGGCATCGGCTCTTCAGGCAGCCCGTACTGGCTGAGATCCACCAGCGAACCGCTGCCGAGATCGGCAATCACCGGAATATTCAGCTCGCGCCCAATCGCCGCCAGCTCGGCCTCTTCAACCGTTTTGGTGAAGCCTTCAATATGATAATTGCTGGTGTGGACCTTCATCAGCAGGGCGGTGTTTTCATTCACCGCCGCGCGATAATCTTTCGCATGGGTACGGTTAGTCGTACCCACTTCATGCAGCGTGCAGCCCGCCTGGCGCATCACGTCCGGGATGCGAAACGCCCCGCCAATCTCCACCAGCTCGCCGCGGGACACCACCACCTCTCTGCCGCTCGCGGTCGCCGCCAGCATCAGCAGCACCGCCGCCGCGTTGTTATTCACAATGCAGGCATCTTCCGCACCGGTTAGCTGGCAGAGCAGATCCGCCAGCGCGCGATCGCGATGCCCGCGCCCGGCGCCGTCCAGATCGTACTCCAGCGTCACCGGCGAGCGCATGGCCTGCACGACCGCAGCCACCGCCTCTTCCGCCTGCTGGGCGCGTCCCAGGTTGGTGTGCAACACGGTCCCCGTCAGGTTGACCACCGGGCGTAACGCGCTTTGCGCCTTCTCACCCAGCCGATACTCAACTTCCTGCTCCCACGCAGCACACCAGTCGGGCAAGGCGTTTTCGGCCTGGATATGGCCTCGGGCTTCATCCTGAAGCAGACGTAACATCTCCACCGTCGCGGTATGGCCGAAGCGCTCAACGGCAGCGTGAATGCGGGGCTCGCGAAGAAGTCGGTCGGTCGCGGGGATCTGGCTGTACAGCGAATGATGAGTAGTCATGAAAGCGCCTGGCGAGTAAATATCTTCCCCCCTCCCGACGGGAGAGGGAGTTAACATGTGGAGGGATTGTACCGCCTCCGACGCCGAAGTGTTATAACCCGCGTCAAGCCTTTGGCGGTTCGGTGCGGGCAAAGCTCTCGCGGCTAAAGAGCGTTTCTGCGAGTTTCACCAGCAGCGGACGGTCAACGCACCAGCCAGGGGACACCCGGCGGAAGTTGAGATAGCCGATGGCGCAGGCGATGGCGATGGTTGCCAGGTCCAGGCTGTCGGTGTGGATCTTGCCCTCCCGGATAAGCTTTTCACACATATCCAGACTGCGGCTGATTTTTTCCCGCTGGCGCAGCAGCTCGCTTTCTGACTGCTGGGCGGCGGGCCTTGCCTGCTCGCGAACGGAGGTGAGTGCTGCATCCATAATGCCGTCGGCCAGGGCTTCAATTTGCTTCACCGCCAGCGCCGCTTTAGGGTCAGACGGCAGCATTGCCGGGGCAATGCCCAGCAGCTCGATATACTCCGCAATAATGGGGGAATCGAACCAGTATTCGCCCTCGTCCGTCACCAGCGCCGGAACTTTCCCCAGCGGGTTATACTGCGCGACGCCGTTTTTGGCGTTGTAGGGCTGTTCATTAACGAATTCAAATTCAATCCCTTTCTCCAGCAGGAGAATCGAGATTTTTCGCACGAAGGGACTGGTGTAGCTACCGATGAGTTTCATTGCCTGATCCTTGATGCCGGGAAAAAGTCAGTATGGATCAAGCGATGAAAAAAGGGCAGATATGCGTGTCGCATTCCCGCCCCGGAAGGATTAGTGATCGAGATAGAGGTAGTGCATCCAGCTGGTCATACGCAGCAGCACTTTACGCATCACCGAGACGTGGGCGAAATGATCCGAATAGACCGCCACCTGGGCATAAATACCGTCCGGCAAAGCATCGACGTCGGCGTTAGGCTCCAGTTCAATCAGCGCCTGTACCCCATCCGTACCCGGCGCAACGGTCAGTGCCTGCAAGGCACCCTGCGCCTGATACGACCCGCCCGGCACCACAGGCAGAACGCTGGTGAGCTTACCGGTGAACACCTGGCCCGGCAGCGCGTTAAATACCACTTCCGCTTCATCGCCCGGCTTCAGACGCAGCAGCGAGTTCTGACGGAACTGGGCCACAATCTGGCGCTTCTGTTCAGGAATGAAGACCATCACCGGGCGCAGCGGCAGCGCGGCGGCATAGGTTCCCGGACGAATCAGCACCTGGGTGATATAGCCATTGCTCGGCGCGCGCACCACGGTCTGATCGAGGTTGTATTTTGCTTCAGCAAGCTGGGCGCGTAACGAGGCAATCTGCGACTGCTCGCCGTTCACCATGCTGTCCAGCTGGCTTTGAATCTGCGTCTGCTCAGCAACGGAGCCTTTCACCATGGCATCCTGCGCCAGATAGTTCTGCCGCGCGTTATCAATATCGCTTTCAGAGAACGGATTCACCTTCGCCTGGCTGCCTTTGAGGTAGCGCTGATAATCTTTATATAGTCGATCGCGCTCAGCGGAGACGCGTGTCGTATTGGCAACCGCTTCCGAAAGCTGCGCTTTCAGAGTGTCGATATTGTGCGTCGCTGTCACCAGGTCCGCCTTCAGTCTGTCGACGCGCGCCTGATAGCGGCCCGGATCCAGTTTAAATAACACTTCGCCTTTTTTAATGAGCTGGTTATTTTTATCGGTCACTTCAGTAACCACCCCCGTGACCTGCGGCGTAATCGGAATGGAAATTACCGCTTTTTGCGCCGTAAAGGTATACGGATGGTTATAGTTCATTAGCAGAATGAGTCCGGCAACAATAAACACTCCGCCTAACGTCGCGGTAGCAAGCGTCCACTGATTTACCGGAATACGGAATATTTTAAAGATTGCCCAGGCAAATGCCACATAGGTCAGAATAATCAACAGATCCATGATTAGCGCTCCAGCGTGTTTTTATCATCAGAGGGCTGAACCGCTGCCAGCTTGTGTTCTAACTCGGCCACGCGTTTGGCCAGCGCATCCATCCCCGGAACCTCATCAGGCTTAGTAATGTGGTTCTGCATGCCCCAGCCGCGATCTTCGCGGTACAGCGTGGCCCAAATCCACAGGAACGGCCAGATGGCATGGAGCGTAAACAGGCTGATCCAGCCTGCCGTATGAATAGCATCGGCATGGGGATGATTACGCTTTTTAGCCATATTATAGGGGATGTCATGGATGGCGATGATTCCGTAAAAAAGAACCAGAAATACAAAAATCAACACGCCCAGCGCGAAATAGTTGAGAAACATAGTCTCCTCACTTAAACAACGTCAACTCATTACATTAATAAAACAGCACGCAGCCTAATTAATTTATTTTTAAATTTAAAAGGCACACTGATTATTTCAGAGCCGGGGAGTATCGGTTTTTATAATATCTCCACGCAAGTTTATAAGCGTGTCAAAATATATCCTGAATAATAATATACTCAACCTTACATTATGAGCGTCATTCAGGTTTCAACTTTCCGCCATACTACATATGAAAACTGTTTTATTAGCTTTCCGTGTTACTCGAGGCCGTCCTGACGCCGATCGCAGTCGGAGAAATCCGCATAAAAATATTTTGTGAAACCAGTCACAATCCAGAAACAAACCCGCAAAAACAAAATGTGATATCAATCACATAAAGAGGTGGTTTTTGCTCTATTTTTCGCCATCGTATTTTTTTTACTCACCTGTTTTGTGACTCAGATCACTTCATTCAACGCCATACCCCCTACATTTACGTGACATACATCACACAAAATTCCGCTATCTGGACAGTTGAACGATTCAGTGCCAGATTTCACAGCATCAGAACAGGGTCCGGCTACCTCTGCCGCCTCATTAACAATAAACCTCGGGCCGCAAGCCTAAGCGTAAACAGAAGAAGGGGTGTTTTATGTCATCCGATTTCAAGATCAAAGTTCAAAGCTTTGGTCGTTTCCTCAGCAACATGGTGATGCCAAATATCGGCGCGTTTATCGCGTGGGGTATTATCACCGCATTGTTCATTCCGACAGGGTGGTTGCCTAACGAAACGCTGGCGAAACTTGTTGGCCCAATGATTACCTATCTCCTGCCGCTGCTCATCGGTTATACCGGTGGTCGTCTGGTGGGCGGTGACCGTGGTGGCGTCGTGGGTGCCATCACAACCATGGGCGTGATCGTCGGTGCGGATATGCCGATGTTCCTCGGTGCGATGATTGCCGGTCCTCTGGGCGGCTGGGCGATTAAGAAATTCGACGTCTGGGTTGATGGCAAGATCAAGTCCGGCTTCGAAATGCTGGTGAACAACTTCTCTGCGGGCATCATCGGGATGATCCTCGCGATTCTGGCGTTCCTCGGCATTGGTCCGGCTGTTGAAGTGCTGTCCAAACTGCTGGCGGCGGGCGTTAACTTCATGGTGGCGCACGACATGCTGCCGCTGGCGTCTATCTTCGTTGAACCGGCGAAAATCCTGTTCCTGAACAACGCCATTAACCACGGTATCTTCTCGCCGCTGGGTATTCAGCAGTCTCACGATCTCGGCAAGTCCATCTTCTTCCTGATTGAAGCGAACCCGGGTCCGGGTATGGGCGTTCTGCTGGCGTACATGTTCTTTGGTCGCGGCAGCGCGAAGCAGTCTGCTGGCGGCGCGGCTATCATCCACTTCCTGGGCGGTATCCACGAAATTTACTTCCCGTACGTGCTGATGAACCCACGTCTGATCCTGGCCGTTATCCTCGGCGGTATGACTGGTGTGTTCACCCTGAGCGTGCTGGGCGGCGGTCTGGTCTCCCCTGCTTCTCCAGGCTCTATCCTGGCGGTGCTGGCGATGACGCCGAAAGGCGCGTACTTCGCGAACATCGCGGCGATCTGTGCGGCGATGGCGGTCTCCTTCGTGGTCTCTTCTATCCTGCTGAAAACCAGCAAGGTGAAAGAAGACGACGATATCGAAGCGGCAACCCGTCGTATGCACGACATGAAAGCCGAATCCAAAGGTGCGACCCCACTGGCGGCTGGCGATGTTTCTAACGACCTGAGCCACGTGCGTAAAATCATCGTTGCCTGCGACGCCGGTATGGGTTCCAGCGCAATGGGTGCCGGCGTGCTGCGTAAGAAAGTGCAGGATGCGGGCCTGACCAACATCTCCGTAACCAACAGCGCGATTAACAACCTGCCGCCGGACGTTGACCTGGTCATCACGCACCGCGATCTGACCGAGCGCGCTATGCGTCAGGTACCGCAGGCACAGCACATCTCGCTGACCAACTTCCTGGACAGCGGCCTGTACACCAGCCTGACCGAACGTCTGGTTGCCGCGCAGCGCCACGAAGACAACGAAGTGAAAGTGCGCACCAGCCTGCAGGACAGCTTTGACGAGAGCAACGCTCACCTGTTTAAGCTGGGCGCGGAGAACATCTTCCTCGGCCGTACCGCGAGCACCAAAGAAGAGGCGATTCGCTTTGCCGGTGAACAGCTGGTGAAGGGCGGCTACGTTCAGCCAGAATACGTTGACGCGATGCTGGAACGTGAAAAACTGACGCCAACCTACCTGGGTGAATCCATCGCGGTTCCGCACGGTACGGTTGAAGCGAAAGACCGCGTGCTGAAAACCGGCGTGGTGTTCTGTCAGTATCCTGACGGCGTGCGCTTCGGTGAAGAAGAGGACGACATCGCCCGTCTGGTGATTGGTATCGCCGCTCGCAACAACGAGCATATTCAGGTGATTACCAGCCTGACCAACGCGCTGGATGATGAGTCCGTCATCGAGCGCCTGGCACAAACTGAAAGCGTTGAAGAAGTTCTGGCCCTGCTCAACAAATAGCAGCGCCTCTTCCCTCTCCCCTTCGGGGAGAGGGCTAGGGTGAGGGGGAAACGTTCCTCACCCCAGCCCTCTCGGGTAAAAACATTGATGAAGGTTAACACTATGAAAGCATTACATTTTGGCGCAGGTAATATCGGTCGTGGCTTTATCGGTAAACTGCTGGCAGACGCGGGCATTACCCTGACATTCGCCGATGTGAATCAGGTGGTTCTGGATGCCCTGAATGCCCGTCATAGCTATCAGGTTCATGTGGTGGGTGAAAACGAACAGGTTGAAACCGTCTCTGGCGTCAACGCGGTCAGCAGCATCGGCGACGACGTGATTGACCTGATCGCCAGCGTTGATCTGGTGACCACCGCCGTGGGTCCGGTGGTGCTTGAACGTATTGCTCCTGCGGTCGCGAAAGGCCTGAAGAAGCGTAAAGCACAGGGCATTGAAACACCGCTGAACATCATCGCCTGTGAAAACATGGTGCGCGGCACCACGCAGCTGAAAGGTCACGTTATGGCGGCCGTGGCTGAGGAAGATAAAGCCTGGGTTGAAGCGCACGTCGGGTTTGTGGATTCCGCTGTAGACCGTATCGTTCCGCCGTCCGAATCCGCCACCAACGATCCGCTGGAAGTCACTGTTGAAACCTTCAGCGAGTGGATCGTCGATAAAACTCAGTTCAAGGGCGCGCTGCCGACCATTCCGGGAATGGAACTCACTGATAACCTGATGGCATTTGTCGAACGCAAACTCTTCACGCTGAACACCGGGCATGCTATAACCGCGTACCTCGGAAAGTTGGCCGGTCATCAGACCATTCGCGACGCGATCCTCGATGAGCAGATCCGCGCGGTGGTGAAAGGGGCAATGGAAGAGAGCGGCGCGGTGCTGATCAAACGCTACGGTTTTGATGCTGATAAACACGCAGCATACATCCAGAAAATCCTCGGTCGTTTTGAAAACCCGTATCTGAAAGATGACGTTGAGCGCGTGGGCCGTCAGCCTCTGCGTAAGCTGAGCGCGGGCGACCGCCTGATTAAGCCGCTGCTGGGCACGCTGGAATACGGTCTGCCGCACGCCAACCTGGTGAAAGGAATTGCTGCCGCGATGCACTACCGCAGCGAGCAGGACCCGCAGGCGATTGAGCTGGCTCAGCTGATTGATGACAAAGGCGCGCAGGCTGCGCTGGCGCAGATTTCCGGTCTGGACGCCAGCAGCGACGTGGTTGCGGAGGCGGTTAACGCATACAACGCAACCAAATGATTCAGAATCCGGCGCAGGTAAGCCTGCGCCCGAATAACAGATTGTCAGATATGCAGGCAATAATGGAACAAACCCAGGCCTTTGAAAATCGTGTGCTTGAGCGTCTGAATGCTGGCAAAACCGTACGAAGTTTCCTGATTGCCGCCGTCGAGCTGTTAACCGAGGCGGTGAACATTCTGGTGCTTCAGGTGTTTCGCAAAGACGACTACGCGGTAAAGTACGCTGTAGAACCGTTACTGGACGGAGACGGACCGCTGGGCGATCTGTCGGTGCGTCTGAAGCTGATTTATGGTCTTGGCGTGCTCAACCGCCAGGAGTATGAAGACGCTGAACTGTTAATGGCGCTGCGCGAAGAGCTCAATCATGACGGTAATGAGTACACTTTTACCGATGATGAGATCCTGGGGCCCTTCGGCGAGTTGCACTGCGTGGCCGCCCTGCCCCCTGCTCCTCATTTTGATAACAGCGACCCTGAGCTGTACGCTATGCAAAAGCTGCGTTATCAACAGGTTGTCCGTTCCACTATGGTCCTCTCCCTGACTGAGCTGATTTCTAAAATCAGCTTAAAAAAAGCGTTTCAGAAGTAAGCCCGTTCACATTGGTGTATCCTTCCCTGTAATTCCCCCGATTTAGAGTCAATTGTCATGAAAGAAGTCGAAAAGAACGAAATTAAACGCCTGAGCGACCGTCTGGATCTGATCCGTCACCAGATGGCTGGCCTGTCTCTGGTTGATTCCGCCGAGAAATATGCCGAACTGGAAAAAGAGTCCGTGAAGCTGGAAGCGGAGATTGAGCGCCTGCGCGAAGTGAAAGGCCAGAAGTTGAGCAAAGAAGCGCAGAAGCTGATGAACATGCCGCACCGCCGCGCGATCACCAAAAAAGAGCAGGCTGACATGGGCAAGCTGAAGAAAAGCGTCCGTGGTCTGGTGGTGGTGCACCCGATGACCGAGCTTGGCCGCGAAATGGGCCTCAAAGAGATGACGGGTTTTTGTAAGACCGCATTCTGATTTCATGCCGGGTGGCGCTGCGCTTACCCGGCCTGTTCTTTTCCCCTTCGCGTGAATTGGTCCAACCAATAGCGCAATCAATCCTCCCCCGGTTCACAATTCCATTATTTGCGCTCACAAAACCATTGCCACTCCATAACATCTGGTTAACCATTCATTGTCATTAACCCTACAACACAATATTGGCAGGACCACTCTTACACAGTTTGTGACGCAGAGTTGAGCGGAGACTCACCCGCAGCACAGGCTGTCTGGTCCCCAGGAGACCTGCATGAGCCTCTGGCAACAAAACTACGACCCGGCCGGCAATATCTGGCTGTCGAGCCTGATCGCATCGCTACCGATCCTGTTCTTCTTCTTTGCGCTGATTAAGCTCAAGCTGAAGGGCTACCTTGCCGCGACGTACACCGTCGCCATCGCCCTGCTGGTGGCGCTGTTCTTCTACAAAATGCCGGTCGACCGCGCGCTGGCCTCCGTCGTCTACGGTTTCTTCTACGGCCTGTGGCCGATTGCGTGGATCATCATCGCCGCGGTTTTTGTCTATAAAATCTCGGTAAAGACCGGGCAGTTCGACATCATTCGTTCGTCGATTCTCTCCATCACGGCTGACCAGCGCCTGCAGATGCTGATTGTCGGCTTCTCCTTCGGGGCGTTTCTGGAAGGCGCGGCAGGTTTTGGCGCACCGGTGGCGATCACCGCCGCGCTGCTGGTGGGTCTGGGCTTTAACCCGCTGTATGCCGCGGGCCTGTGCCTGATTGTGAACACCGCACCGGTGGCGTTTGGCGCGATGGGGATTCCGATTCTGGTCGCGGGTCAGGTGACCGGTCTGGACAGCTTTGAGATTGGTCAGATGGTTGGCCGCCAGCTGCCGTTCCTGACCATTATCGTGCTGTTCTGGATCATGGCGATTATGGATGGCTGGCGCGGCGTGAAGGAGACCTGGCCTGCTGTGATGGTGGCGGGCGGTTCGTTCGCGATTGCCCAATATCTCAGCTCAAACTTCCTTGGCCCGGAACTGCCGGACATTATCTCTTCCCTGGTGTCGCTGGTCTGTCTGACGCTGTTCCTGAAACGCTGGCAGCCGGTGCGCATCTTCCGTTTTGCCGACATGGGGGCGTCGCACGTGGATCAGACCCTCGCCCGCACCGGCTATACCGCAGGACAGATCGTCCGCGCCTGGTCGCCGTTCCTGTTCCTGACCGCTACCGTGACGCTGTGGAGCATACCGCCGTTTAAAGCGCTGTTCGCTCCCGGCGGCGCGCTGTACGACATGGTGATTAACATCTCCGTGCCGTTCCTCGACAAGATGGTTGCCCGTATGCCGCCGGTCGTGCACGCCGCCACCCCGTATGCGGCAGTGTTTAAGTTTGACTGGTTCTCCGCCACCGGTACGGCCATCCTGTTTGCGGCACTCCTTTCCGTGGTGTGGCTGCGCATGAAGCCTGCCGCCGCGGTACAGACTTTTGCGGCAACGATTAAAGAGCTGTTGCTGCCGATCTA
This sequence comes from Enterobacter sp. 50588862, assembly GCF_001462935.1. Classification (NCBI taxonomy): domain Bacteria; kingdom Pseudomonadati; phylum Pseudomonadota; class Gammaproteobacteria; order Enterobacterales; family Enterobacteriaceae; genus Enterobacter; species Enterobacter sp. 50588862. Next base: position 185,337 of record NZ_LNHM01000018.1, on the reverse strand, counting down.
CTCCATCGGCATGGTGCTGGCGTTCGCGTTTATCTCGAACTACTCCGGCCTGTCGTCGACGCTGGCGTTAGCGCTGGCCCACACCGGACACGCGTTCACCTTCTTCTCGCCGTTCCTCGGCTGGCTGGGGGTGTTCCTGACGGGTTCAGATACCTCGTCTAACGCCCTGTTTGCCGCCCTGCAGGCGACGGCTGCGCAGCAGATTGGCGTGTCGGACGTGCTGCTGGTCGCCGCGAACACCACCGGCGGCGTGACCGGCAAAATGATCTCCCCGCAGTCCATCGCCATTGCCTGTGCCGCGGTGGGACTGGTAGGCAAAGAGTCGGACCTGTTCCGCTTTACCGTTAAACACAGCCTGATATTCACCTGCATGGTGGGCGTGATCACCACCCTGCAGGCCTATGTCTTAACCTGGATGATCCCATGATAGTGATGCCCAGACGCCTGTCCGACGAGATTGCCTCTCGCGTGCGGGCGCTGATTGAAGAACAACAGCTGGAAGCGGGCATGAAATTGCCCGCCGAGCGCCAGCTTGCCGCCCGGCTTGGCGTATCGCGTAACTCATTGCGCGAGGCGCTGGCGACGCTGGTCAGCGAAGGCGTACTGGTGAGCCGTCGCGGCGGCGGCACCTTTGTGCGCTGGCAGCATGATGACTGGTCCGAGCAAAACATCGTTCAGCCGCTGAAGACGCTGCTGGAAAACGACCCGGACTACAGCTTCGACATCCTTGAAGCGCGTCACGCCATCGAAACCAGTACCGCATGGCACGCAGCGATGCGGGCAACCGAAGCCGACAAAGAGAAGCTCAAAGCCTGCTTCGAAGCCACGCAAAGCAGCGACCCGGACATCGCCTCCCAGGCGGACGTGCGTTTCCATCTGGCAATCGCCGAGGCGTCGCACAACGTGGTGCTGCTCCAGACCATGCGCGGATTCTTCGACCTGCTGCAATCCTCCGTGAAGCAGAGCCGCCAGCGCATGTATCTGGTCCCGCCGGTCTTTGCCCAGCTGACCGAACAGCACGAGGCGGTGCTCAACGCCATTCTGGCCGGCGATGCCGAAACCGCGCGCAAGGCGATGATGGCGCATCTCGGCTTCGTGCACACCACCATTAAACGATTTGATGAAGACCAGGCCCGACAGGCGCGTATTACCCGTCTGCCTGGCGAAAGTGATATTTCCAGGGAGAACAAAGCATGATTATTTCAGCAGCCAGTGACTACCGCGCCGCGGCGCAGCGCATTTTGCCGCCGTTCCTGTTCCACTACATCGACGGTGGGGCGTATGCCGAATACACCCTGCGCCGCAACGTGGAGGATCTGTCAGAAGTGGCCCTGCGCCAGCGCGTGCTGAAGAATATGTCTGACCTGAGCCTTGAGACGAAGCTGTTTAACGAAACGCTCTCCATGCCCGTCGCGCTCGCACCTGTCGGCTTATGCGGCATGTATGCCCGCCGGGGCGAAGTGCAGGCCGCCGCCGCGGCAGATGCTAAAGGCATTCCGTTTACCCTGTCTACCGTCTCGGTCTGTCCGATTGAAGAGGTCGCCCCGACCATCAAGCGCCCGATGTGGTTCCAGCTGTACGTCCTGCGCGATCGCGGCTTTATGCGTAACGCCCTGGAGCGCGCTAAAGCGGCGGGCTGCTCCACGCTGGTCTTTACCGTTGATATGCCGACCCCCGGCGCGCGCTACCGTGATGCCCACTCCGGCATGAGCGGCCCGAACGCCGCGATGCGCCGCTACTGGCAGGCGGTTACGCATCCGCAGTGGGCGTGGGATGTGGGTCTGAACGGCCGTCCGCACGATCTGGGGAATATCTCGGCCTACCTTGGCAAACCGACCGGGCTGGAGGATTACATCGGCTGGCTGGCGAACAACTTCGATCCGTCGATCTCGTGGAAAGACCTGGAGTGGATCCGCGAATTCTGGGACGGCCCGATGGTGATCAAAGGGATCCTCGACCCGGAAGATGCCCGCGATGCGGTACGCTTTGGTGCAGACGGGATTGTGGTCTCTAACCACGGCGGACGTCAGCTCGACGGCGTGCTCTCTTCCGCCCGCGCCCTGCCGGCCATTGCCGATGCGGTAAAAGGGGATATCGCGATACTGGCCGACAGCGGGATCCGCAACGGGCTGGACGTAGTGCGCATGATTGCGCTGGGTGCCGACAGCGTGCTGCTGGGACGCGCATATCTTTACGCCCTGGCGACGGCCGGTCAGGCAGGTGTGGCAAACCTGCTGAACCTGATCGAGAAAGAGATGAAGGTGGCGATGACCCTGACCGGCGCGAAGTCGATCAGTGAAATCAGCAAGGATTCGCTGGTTCAGGAGCTGAGTAAACTGCCGGCGGCGCTGGCTCCGCTGTCACATGGCGACGCGGCCTGATCCTCTCCCGTTACCCCACCTTTTCCATGCGTCCGATTTCCCCCTCGGGCGCTTTTTTTTGTCGAAAATAACACCTGCGTAACATTCTGGATAAGAAAATTTGACACATCCCTCCCGTTCGCAATTGTATAGACAAGCAAATACAAGAACACAAAAACAACATCACATCGGAGGGGAGCGTATGACCTATTCAGGTAAGGTGGATATTCAGCAGGTGATCGACGAGAGTCCTTTTTCAGGGTTTCACTGGCTTCTTATCGTGCTGGGCTTTCTGGTTCTGGCGATCGATGGTTTTGATACGGCAGCGATGGGCTACATCGCGCCTACGCTGTCGGCAGAATGGGGGATCCATAAGCAGGATTTGGGGCCGGTGCTGAGTGCGGCGCTGCTGGGGCTGTCGCTGGGAGCCCTTATTGCAGGTCCGGTATCGGACCGGATGGGACGCAAGCGCGTGCTGGTCTTCTCGTGCCTGTTCTTCGGCCTGGCGAGCCTGGGTACGGCCTGGGCGCAAAGCCTGAATACCCTGACGCTCTGGCGCTTTCTGACGGGTCTCGGGCTCGGCGCCGCCATGCCAAACGCCATCACGCTGATCTCAGAGTTCGCCCCCCAGCGCTGCCGCGCCATGGCGATTAATACCATGTACTGCGGCTTCCCTCTGGGTGCAGCGGGCGGCGGGGCGATCTCTTCCTGGCTTATTCCCCACCACGGTTGGCGAAGCGTGCTGCTGACCGGCGCGATTGCGCCGCTGATTTTAACCGTGCTGCTGGCGCTGCTGCTGCCGGAATCGGTGAAGTTTCTGGTGCAGCGCGGGAAAGACGTCGCGCAGGTTCGCCGCATTGCCAGCCGGTTCAGCCGCAGCACGCTGGAGAGCGTTACGGGCTTTTTCCTGGCGGAAGAGAAAGCCGCGTCTAAAAAAGGAAGCGTGGGGCAGCTGTTTTCCATGCCCTGGCTACCCGGCACCCTGATGCTGTGGGTGACTTATTTTATGGGGCTGGTGATTTACTACGTCCTGCTTAGCTGGATGCCGACGCTGATGCAGGGGATGGGTTATGCCCTGGCGGAATCCGCCTGGCTCACCTCGCTGTTTACCTTTGGCGGCACCGCAGGCATTCTGCTCGCGGGCTGGATGATGGACCGCTGGGAAGCGCACAAGGTGGTCGCAGGTGGTTTTGTGCTGACGATGGGCCTGATTCTTTTGCTTGGCCTTGAGCATAACCATATCGCCCTGTTTGGCGGGCTGATTTTCCTGATGGGGATCGCGATGAACGGCGCGCAGTCGGGCATGCAAACCCTCGCGGCCACCTTTTACCCTACCGAGTGCCGCGCGACGGGCATCGCCTGGATGCAGGGCATCGGCCGCTTTGGCGGCGTGGCGGGAACCATGACCAGCGCCCAGCTTCTTTCCATGCAGTGGCAGGCAGACAGTATTTTAATGATCCTCAGCGTGCCCGCCCTGCTAGCCGCGGCGGCAACCGTCTACAAAATGCTGTACAGCCGCTCGCAGGAACCCGGCGTCGCGTAGTTCCTCTCTTTTCTGCTATTCTGCCCCCGCAATTAAGGGGGCAGCATGCTTAACATCGTTTTATTCGAACCAGAAATTCCGCCGAACACCGGCAATATCATCCGCCTGTGCGCCAACACCGGTTTTCGTCTGCACATCATCGAGCCGATGGGCTTTACGTGGGACGACAAACGCCTGCGCCGCGCGGGGCTGGATTACCATGAATTTACCGCCGTGGTTCGCCATCACGATTACGCCGCGTTTCTGGAAGCAGAGAAGCCGCAGCGCATGTTCGCCCTTACCACCAAAGGCACGCCAGCGCACAGCGCCGTGAGCTATCAGGAGGGTGACTATCTGATGTTTGGCCCGGAAACCCGCGGTCTACCGGCCACGATCCTGGATGCCCTGCCCGCTGAGCAGAAAATCCGTATTCCGATGATGCCGGACAGCCGCAGCATGAATCTGTCGAACGCGGTGTCGGTGGTGGTGTATGAAGCCTGGCGCCAGCTGGGTTACCCGGGCGCCATTCTCAGAAGTTAAATGCCGTCACCATACTCGAAGGTATGGTGAATGCCGTTGAAGTGCTGATCCATATCCATCGACGGCTTATCGCTGTCTGGCTTACCAACGATGCGCGCCGGTACGCCAGCGGCGGTGGTGTGCGGCGGCACGGGCTGGAGCACAACCGACCCCGCGCCGATCTTCGCGCCGCGCCCGACTTCGATATTGCCGAGGATTTTAGCCCCCGCGCCAATCATCACCCCTTCACGAATTTTCGGGTGGCGATCGCCGCTGGTTTTCCCGGTACCGCCCAGGGTAACCGACTGCAGGATCGAGACGTCGTCTTCAATCACCGCCGTTTCCCCGACAACGATCCCGGTGGCGTGGTCGAGCATGATCCCGCGGCCAATCTTCGCCGCCGGGTGAATATCAACCTGAAACGTCACGGAAACCTGGTTTTGCAGGAAGATCGCCAGCGCGCGGCGGCCTTCATTCCACAGCCAGTGGCCAATGCGGTACGCCTGCAGCGCGTGGAAGCCTTTCAGGTACAGCAGCGGCGTAGAATATTTATCGACCGCCGGGTCACGGGTGCGCACGGCCTGAATGTCGCAGGCGGCAGACGCAATCATTTCCGGGTCAGCGGCGTAAGCCTCTTCCACCACCTCACGAATGGCGATAGCAGGCATAATGGAGGAAGCCAGCTTATTGGCGAGCATATAGCTCAGGGCGCTGCCGAGGTTTTCGTGCTTGAGTAGCGTCGCGTGATAGAAACTGGCCAGCATAGGCTCACAGTCGGCCAAAGCGCGGGCTTCGGCTTTAATATTATTCCAGACGATATCCAGTTCTTCACACGGCATTGCTTGCTCCAGACGATAGTTAATGACCAGCCAGTTCTGCGCTGGCTGGGTCATTCAGGTGACAACGGTTCCGACTAGTTACTGCTGCGCTCGTCCTTGCGCGCACGACCCAATAAGGTCAATGCTGCCTCGCGCGCATTTTTTCCGCAATACAATACCTGATAAATTTCCTCGGTTATTGGCATTTCGACACCGAAACGGTGCGCCAACTCGCGGACTTCTTTGGTATTGCGGTAGCCTTCCACCACCTGTCCAATCTTCTCTTGCGCGCTTTTTACATCGCTGCCCTGTCCGAGCATCATGCCAAAGCGGCGGTTACGCGACTGGTTATCGGTACAGGTCAGCACCAGATCCCCCAGACCCGCCATCCCCATAAAGGTGGCCGGGTCGGCACCCAGCGCTTCGCCCAGACGGGACATCTCGGTTAAGCCGCGGGTAATCAACGCCGTACGCGCGTTGGCGCCAAAGCCAATACCGTCAGACATCCCGGCCCCGATGGCAATCACGTTCTTCACCGCGCCACCCAACTGCACGCCGATAAAATCGGGGTTGCTGTAGACGCGGAAGCTCTTGCCGCAGTGCAGCAATTGCTGGAGATCGTCGGAGAAGGCCTGATCGGTGGATGCCAGCGAGATCGCCGTCGGCAGGCCCGCAGCCAGCTCTTTGGCAAAGGTCGGCCCTGAGATGACCGCCAGCGGGATCTCATCCCCCAGCGCTTCGCGGGCAACGTCCTGCAGCAGACGTCCGGTTTCCGCTTCCAGCCCTTTGGTCGCCCAGACGATACGCGCATCCGGGCGCATCAGCGGCTTGATCTGATTCAGCACGTCGCCAAAGACATGGCTTGGCACCACAATCAAAATGTTGCGGCTGGCCGCCAGCGCGGTTGCAAGATCGCTTTCCAGGTGCAGGGTGTCAGGGAACGGAACGTCCGGGAGAAACGCCACATTGCAACGGTCGCGCTGCAGCGTGGCGATATGTTTTGGATCGTGGCCCCACAGGACCACGTCGTGACCATTTCTTGCCAGCGTGATGGCAAGAGCGGTGCCGTATGAGCCGGCACCGATCACAGTCATTGACGCATTAACAGTGCTCATCAGGCATCCTGATGTTGTTCGGCACCTTCGCCAGCCTGCTGCTGCAGATAGTTCATGAACAGCGCATCAAAGTTCACTGGCGCAAGGTTCAGTTGCGGGAATGTACCGCGAGAAACCAGGCTGGTGATGCATTCACGGGCATACGGGAACAGGATGTTCGGGCAGTATGCACCCAGGCAATGCGCCATCTGGTTGCCTTCGATGCCGCCGATGGAGAAGATACCGCCCTGCTGTACTTCGCACAGGAATGCAGTTTCTTCGCCCAGAGAGGCGGTCACGGTCACACGCAGTACGACTTCATACACGTCATCCGCCAGCTGGGTGGATGCGGTATCCAGATCAAGTTTAACCTCTGGCTGCCAGTCTTTCTGGAAAACGTGCGGCGCATTTGGCGCTTCGAAAGAGACATCCTTGGTGTAGATACGCTGGATCTGGAAAGTCATTTCGGTGTTGTTTTGTTCTGACATGGAAATACCCTTTTTAATTGTCCTAAAGTCTCTTAGCTCAGCAGCGGATCGAGTCCACCACGGGCGTCGAGCGCATACAAGTCATCACAGCCGCCAATGTGCTGCGCATCAATAAAAATCTGCGGAACCGTCGTACGACCACTACGTTGGATCATCTCTTCGCGTTTGATCGCGTCACCGTCGATCGGCAGTTCCTGGAACGTGACGCCTTTGCTGCTCAGCAGCGCTTTCGCACGGTGGCAGAACGGGCACGTCGCTTTGGTGTAGATCTCAATATTGGCCATGACTGAACTCCTTATTTACCGCGAACCAAAGGAAGATTTTCCCCGCTCCAGCCGGAAATCCCTTCTTTCAGTACCGTTACGTTTTCGAAGCCCGCTTTGTAAAGCGCGCTGGCAGATTCCTGCGCCTGCATACCGGTCGCATCCACAACGATAATGGGCTGGGCTTTGTATTTCTCAAGCTCACCAACGTTGTTGGCTTTGATTTCAGCTGGCAACAGGTTGATTGCGCCGGCAATGTGACCTTTACGGAAATCGTCACGCTGACGCAGATCGACAACGACGGCATCTTCTTTGTTAATCAGACGCGTCGCTTCACCACGGGTGATAACCTTAATCTTAGACGTCAGGCTCTTAAATGTGGTGAACAGCACAGCAGCCAGCAGGCCAATCCACGCGATGCTCAGTACCGGATGGCGGCTAACGAATTGCATAATTTCTTGCATGGAGGGTAACTACTCCCGACTAAGTGATAAAAAAACCAGGACAGGAGTATACCTGTGCGTTCTGGCAAATACAGCCAGCGACCATAACCTAATCCATTTTCTGCGGCATGCCACCTAAAAAAATGCCTCAAAATGGTCCGGTCAGCATCTTGCCCCCGCGTTTTCTTTGATCTTCTGCGGCTATTTGATCGATTCAGCTGTAGTAAAATTACGCAAATTTTGACTCTTGAGCATGAGGTTGTTGCAATGTCGGTTTCTAAAAAACCTATGGTACTGGTGATTCTGGATGGCTATGGCTACCGTGAAGATAGCCAGGATAACGCTATTTTCAACGCAAAAACCCCGGTCATGGATGCACTGTGGGCAAAACGTCCGCATACCCTGATTGACGCATCCGGTCTGGAAGTGGGCCTGCCGGATCGCCAGATGGGCAACTCCGAAGTTGGCCACGTTAACCTCGGCGCGGGTCGTATCGTGTATCAGGATCTGACCCGTCTGGACGTCGAAATCAAAGAACGCACCTTCTTCGCTAACCCGGTTCTCTGCGGTGCGGTAGATAAAGCCGTTGCGGCAGGTAAAGCGGTGCACATCATGGGTCTGCTTTCCGCAGGCGGCGTGCACAGCCACGAAGATCACATCATGGCGATGGTTGAACTGGCCGCTGAACGCGGTGCGGAAAAAATCTACCTGCACGCCTTCCTGGACGGTCGCGACACGCCACCGCGCAGCGCAGAAGGGTCCCTGAAAGCTTTCGAAGACAAATTCGCTGCGCTGGGCAAAGGCCGCGTGGCCTCCATCATTGGCCGTTACTACGCTATGGACCGCGACAACCGCTGGGATCGCGTTGAACAGGCCTATGACCTGATGACTCTGGCAAAAGGGGAATTCCAGTTCCCGACTGCGGTTGAAGCACTTGAAGCCGCTTACGCGCGTGATGAAAACGACGAATTCGTGAAAGCGAGCGTGATCCGCGCTGAAGGCCAGGCCGATGCCGCAATGGAAGATGGCGATGCGCTGATCTTTATGAACTTCCGCGCTGACCGCGCGCGCGAAATCACCCGTGCGTTCGTCAACAGCGACTTCGACGGTTTTGCCCGTAAGAAAGTGGTTAACATCGACTTCATCCAGCTGACCGAATACGCGGCAGACATCAAAGCGCCGTGCGCGTACCCACCAGCCTCGCTGGCTAACACCTTCGGTGAGTGGATGGCGAAGAACGACAAAACGCAGCTGCGTATTTCCGAAACGGAAAAATACGCGCACGTGACCTTCTTCTTTAACGGCGGCGTTGAAGAGCCGTTCAAAGGCGAAGAGCGCATTCTGATCAACTCGCCGAAAGTTGCGACTTACGATCTGCAGCCAGAGATGAGCTCTGCGGAATTGACTGAAAAACTGGTCGCGGCCATCGAAAGCGGCAAGTACGACACCATCATCTGTAACTACCCGAACGGCGACATGGTCGGCCATACCGGCGTAATGGAAGCGGCAGTGAAGGCGGTTGAAGCGCTGGACCACTGCGTTGAGCAGGTTGCGAAAGCGGTTGAGTCCGTTGGCGGCCAGCTGCTGATCACCGCTGACCACGGTAACGCCGAGCAGATGCGTGACCCGGCAACCGGTCAGGCGCACACCGCCCATACCAACCTGCCTGTTCCACTGATTTATGTGGGTGATAAATCACTGAAAGCAGTAGAAGGCGGCAAGCTTTCCGACATCGCGCCAACCATGTTGTCGCTGATGGGTATGCCGATCCCTGAAGAGATGACTGGTAAGCCGCTGTTCATCGTGGAATAATCGCTCCCCATGAGGGGAAAGGCGATTTTTTCAATCACATGGGTCGTGAAGCCGCTTAGGCTATCAGTCAGACCTCTGCTTTGCGCCAGCGCACTCAGCGCTGGCGTATTGCTGTGCGCCGCATCCGCCCACGCGGATGACCGCGACCAGCTGAAATCCATTCAGGCCGATATCGCCGCCAAAGAGCGTGCGGTACGCCAGCAGCAACAGCAGCGCGCCACCCTTCTCGCCCAGCTTAAGCAGCAGGAAGAGGCCATCTCCGCTGCCGCACGTAAACTCCGTGAAACGCAAAACACCCTCACCCAGTTGAACAAACAGATCGACGAGATGAATGCGTCGATTGCCAAACTGGAGCGCCAGCGTGATGCGCAGGAGCGCAACCTCGCAGCACAGCTGGATGCCGCATTCCGCCAGGGTGAGCATACCGGACTCCAGCTGATCCTCAGCGGTGAAGAGAGCCAGCGCGGCCAACGTCTGCAGGCCTATTTCGGCTATCTGAACCAGGCGCGTCAGGAGACCATTGCACAGCTGAAACAAACGCGTGAAGAGGTTTCCACCCAAAAAGCGGAGCTGGAAGAGAAGCAGAGCCAGCAGCAGACGTTGCTCTACGAACAAAAAGCGCAGCAGGCAAAACTTGAGCAGGCCCGTAACGAGCGCAAGAAAACGCTGTCGGGTCTTGAGTCCTCCATTCAGGCAGGACAGAGCCAGCTGAGCGAAATGCGCGCCAACGAATCAAAACTGCGTAACAGCATTGCCCGTGCGGAAGCCGCAGCGAAGGCGCGCGCCGAAAAAGAGGCCCGCGAGGCGCAGGCGGTTCGCGACAAGCAGCAGGAAGCCTCCCGCAAAGGGACCACCTACAAGCCAAGCGAAAGCGAACGCTCCCTGATGTCGCGTACCGGCGGTCTGGGTTCCCCGCGCGGTCAGGCCTACTGGCCCGTTCGCGGCACTATTCTGCATCGCTATGGCGAACAGCTGCAGGGTGAGCTACGTTGGAAAGGGATCGTTATCGGTGCGTCTGAAGGTAGCGAAGTGAAAGCCATCGCCGATGGCCGCGTGATCCTGGCCGACTGGCTGCAGGGTTACGGGCTGGTGGTGGTGGTCGAGCATGGTAAAGGTGACATGAGTCTTTACGGCTACAACCAGAGCGCGCTGGTCAGCGTCGGCACCCAGGTGCGCGCCGGCCAACCCATCGCCCTTGTGGGCAGCAGTGGCGGTCAGGGCCGCCCGTCACTCTATTTCGAAATTCGTCGTCAGGGTCAGGCGGTCAATCCACAGCCGTGGTTGGGAAGATAAGTTTTGCTTCAATTTCGTCGAATGGTTCTCTCCGTCGTCAGCGCACTGGCGCTGGCTGCACCGGTATATGCAGGTAAACTCGCCATCGTGATTGATGACTTCGGTTATCGACCACACTATGAAAATCAGGTGCTGGCGATGCCGTCAGCCATCTCCGTCGCCGTCCTGCCGAATGCGCCTCACGCGCATGAAATGGCGACCAAAGCGCACAATAGCGGCCACCAGGTCCTCATCCATCTTCCGATGGCACCGCTCAGCAAGCAGCCGCTGGAAAAAGACACCCTGCGCCCGGATATGAGCAGCGATGAGATCGAACGCATCATCCGCGACGCCTACAACAAGGTGCCGTATGCCGTGGGTCTGAACAACCATATGGGTAGCGCGATGACCTCCAGCCTGTACGGTATGCTGAAGGTGATGCAGGCGCTGGAGCGTTACAATCTCTATTTCCTCGACAGCATGACCATTGGCAACAGCCAGGCGATGCGTGCCGCTCAGGGTACGGGGGTGAAGGTCATCAAGCGCAAAGTCTTCCTGGACGACTCCCAGAACGAAGCGGATATCCGCGTTCAGTTCAACCGCGCGGTACAGCTGGCGCGTCGTAACGGTTCGGCGATTGCCATCGGGCACCCGCATCCGTCTACCGTTCGCGTTTTGCAGCAAATGCTGCCGACCTTACCCGCCGATATCACGCTGGTACGCCCGAGCGATCTGCTCAATGAACCGCAGGTTGACACGTCTCGTCCGGAAAGCGCTCAACCTCCGGCAACGCAGCCGCGTAATCCGTTCCGCGGCGTGAAGAACTGCGCGCTGAAAAAGCCGCTCGAGCCGGTGCATGCAACCCGCTTCTTTGCGGTCATCAGCGAAAGCGTGGGCCAGAGTACGCTGGTGCAGTACTTCCAGCACCAGTGGCAGGGATGGGGTAAAAAAGTCTCAGCGAACCAATCCCAGTGACAGGCGATTAAGGTAGAAAGATGCCACAGCGACACAAAATTCTGCTCCTCGATACCGGTAAAGAGTGGGGAGGAGGCACCAACAGCATGCTCGAGCTTCTGAAGCGGATTAACCGCGAGAAGTTCGATATTACCTGTTGTTTTTACAGTGATTACAGCCGGGCCGAAGGACAAACCATCGGCCAGGTGTTGAACGGCATTGGCATCCCTTTAATTGTCATTCCGCAGCAAAAGCAGCCCGGATGGGCGAAGGTTGCGAAAGAGCTGGGCCGCAGCCTGCTGTTTTTCTCGCGCAGCGCCCGCAAGGCGTTTACCCGACATATTGACACGCTCTGGCGCATCCGGCCCAACGTCAGCAAGATCGAGACGATTTTTCGGGAAGGCGGTTTCGATACGCTGTACATGAACAACCAGCCGGGCTCTAACGAAGAAGGGTATCTCGCGGGCGCGAACCTGCATGCGCGGATAATTCAGCATTGCCGGATTGAACCGGTGCTGACCCCGCCGCTGGTGAAGCTGGTGAATGCCCACGCCACAAAAATCATCGCCGTCTCGCACGGCGTTGAACGCGTGCTTCTTCAGCATGGCGTCCGGCCCGAGCTGTGTACCACGGTCAACAACGCCATCGACATCCACCAGCCTTTGCCCGATCGACGCGCCATGCGCCAGCGTCTGAACATCGATGACGACACCTTTGTGTTCGGCAGCATTGGGTCGCTTATCCCTCGCAAGTCCAACCACCATACTCTGGAGGCGCTGGCCCAGTTCAGCCAGAAGCATCCGCAGGTAAAATGGAAGATGGTGCTGGTCGGTGAAGGGGCTGAACGCGGCGCGCTGACGGCGCAGGCTGACGCGCTGGGGATTGCTGAGCACATCATTTTTACCGGTTTCCAGAACACGCCTTTTGACTATCTCGCCACCTTTGACGCGTTTATTCTGGCTTCGAAGAGCGAAGGTTTGCCCCGCGTCGTGCTGGAGGCAATGCTGCTGAATATCCCGGTGATTGGCTCAAAGGTAACCGGCACGGCAGAATTGATCGACCATGAGTCGACCGGGCTGCTGTTCCCGTGGAGCGATGTGTCGCAACTTGCTCAACATCTGGATAATATCTGGCAGGATCCTGCTCTGCGCGCCCGGCTCGCCGCAGCCGCGCACCAGAATGTCTGCAACGTGTATGCCATTGAAAGCTATGTTAACGGTGTCGAGGCCGTTCTTGGCGCGCAATAACCAAACGAGAAGAACATGTTTAAATTCCTGAATGCTCGCTACCGCCACATTACCGGGCGTCATAACATTCCGTACGCTTCCCTTCCGGTCACGCGCGATCTCGTTGCGGTTGATTCCATCGTGATCCCTTGTACGGGCGCGGATTTCGTCGAAGAGGCGTTATTATCAGCGACCTTTGCAGAGCGTTACGCCACCGACGTCAGCGAGATTGTTATCGTCAGCGATCAGCCTGAATCCGCTTTCGGCGAGCTGCCGCCAAAAACCCGCGTTGTGACCCTCACGCTGCCAAAACGTGAAGAGGGGTACCGCTATAAGCAGATCTACCTCAGCCGTCTGGTGAAGCTTAACGCTCCGCTTCAGGCGCGCGGAGAAGGCGTATTGATGATCGACTCCGATCTCAACCTGCTGAAGATGCCCCAGATCAACATGGCCGATATGCACATCTACTCCAGCTTCCGTCAGGGCAAAATGATTGCCAAGCTGGACGGCGCCCCCGCAGAAAAAGTGCCGGCCTATTACAAAGAAACGGTGCGCCCGTATCTGGTCGATCACGTTAACGGCGCGTTTCTTGCCGCAACCAAAAAGACCTGGCGTCGCATTTGCCCGCTGTGGCTGACGCTGTTCCAGGATACCTGGGAGCTGATGGACGACACGCAGCCGCCGACCGATCAGTTGCCGCTCGCTGCGCTGCTGGACATGCTGGATGTTAAAACGGTTAACCTGGGCGACTGGATGAACTGGCCGGTATCCAAGAAGATCGGCGGTCAGGAAGCCGTTGTGCCGAAAGAGGTGATTGGCGCGCACGGGGGTTTCCCGCTTTCCGAATGGCAGAAGTATCTGGAATCGCCGGATAACAAATTGCTGTTCAAAGGGCAGGACTATACCCGTAAGGTGCGCTACCTGACGGACGAAGAGAAAAAGAATCAGTAAAAAAGGGGCCTGAGGCCCCTTTTTGTTTACTTATCCCAGCTCAGGATCACTTTCCCTGACTGGCCGGAACGCATCGCGTCGAAGCCCTGCTGGAACTCATCGATGGAGAAACGGTGAGTGATAATCGGGGACAGATCCAGGCCGGACTGGATCAGCGCTGCCATCTTGTACCAGGTTTCGAACATCTCGCGGCCATAGATGCCCTTGATGAACAGCCCCTTGAAGATGACTTTGTTCCAGTCGATGGACATATCTGACGGCGGAATGCCCAGCATCGCGATACGGCCACCGTGGTTCATGGTGTCCAGCATGGTGCGGAACGCCGGCGGCGCGCCGGACATCTCCAGACCCACGTCAAAGCCTTCGGTCATACCCAACTCTTCCATCACGTCGGTCAGGCTCTCTTTCGAGACATCCACCGCACGGGTGACGCCCATCTTACGCGCCAGCGACAGACGGTATTCGTTCACGTCGGTGATCACCACGTTACGCGCGCCCACGTGCTTCGCCACGGCTGCGGCCATAATGCCGATTGGGCCGGCGCCGGAAACCAGCACGTCTTCACCGACCAGGTCGAAGGAGAGCGCAGTGTGTACCGCGTTGCCGAACGGGTCGAAGATAGAGGCCAAATCGTCAGAGATATTGTCCGGGATTTTGAAGGCGTTAAACGCCGGGATCACCAGGTATTCTGCGAAGCAGCCCGGACGGTTGACGCCCACGCCAACGGTGTTGCGGCACAGGTGCGTGCGTCCGCCGCGGCAGTTGCGGCAGTGACCGCAGGTAATGTGCCCTTCGCCAGAAACGCGATCGCCAATCTTGAAGCCTTTCACTTCCTGGCCGATACCGACCACTTCGCCGACATATTCGTGACCGACAACCATCGGTACCGGAATGGTTTTCTGCGACCACTGGTCCCAGTTGTAGATGTGAACGTCAGTACCGCAGATGGCGGTTTTACGAATTTTGATCAGCAGATCGTTATGACCGACTTCCGGCTCCGGCACGTCGGTCATCCAAATCCCTTCTTCCGCTTTCAGTTTGGATAACGCTTTCATCACACGTCCTCAGGCAATTACGCCCAGCTGTTTGCCGATGCGGGTAAAGGCTTCCACCGCACGTTCAATTTGTTCAGGCGAGTGCGCCGCAGACATCTGGGTGCGGATACGCGCCTGACCTTTTGGTACCACCGGGAAGAAGAACCCGGTGACGTAAATCCCTTCTTTCTGCAGCTCACGGGCAAACTGCTGCGCCACAACTGCGTCGCCCAGCATCACCGGAATGATCGCGTGGTCAGCGCCGGCCAGGGTAAACCCTGCAGCGCTCATTTTTTCACGGAACAGACGGGCGTTTGCCCACAGTCGGTCGCGCAGCTCGGCGCCGGACTCCATCATCTCCAGCACTTTGATGGAGGCGGCCACAATGGCCGGCGCCAGGGAGTTGGAGAACAGATACGGACGGGAGCGCTGACGCAGCCACTCAACCACCTCTTTGCGCGCAGCGGTATAGCCGCCGGACGCGCCGCCGAGCGCCTTGCCCAGCGTACCGGTGATGATGTCCACGCGTCCCATGACGTCACAGTATTCATGGGAGCCGCGGCCGTTTTCGCCGACAAAACCGACCGCGTGGGAGTCATCGACCATCACCAGCGCGTCGTATTTATCCGCCAGGTCGCACACGCCTTTCAGGTTGGCGATCACGCCGTCCATGGAGAATACCCCGTCGGTCGCGATCAGTACGTGGCGGGCGCCCGCTTCGCGTGCCTCTTTGAGCCGCGCTTCCAGCTCAACCATGTCATTGTTGGCGTAGCGGAAACGCTTCGCTTTACACAGGCGGACACCGTCGATGATGGAGGCGTGGTTCAGGGCGTCGGAGATAATCGCATCTTCTGCGCCGAGCAGGGTTTCAAACAGACCGCCGTTGGCATCGAAGCAGGAGGAGTACAGAATCGCGTCTTCCATTCCGAGGAAGTTTGCCAGCTTTTGCTCAAGCTGCTTGTGGCTATCCTGGGTGCCGCAGATGAAGCGCACGGAGGCCATGCCGAAGCCGTGGGTGTCCATGCCGTTTTTCGCGGCGGCAATCAGCTCAGGGTGATTCGCAAGACCTAAGTAGTTGTTCGCGCAAAAGTTGATCACATGGCTGCCGTCGGCAACGGTGATATCCGCCTGCTGGGCAGACGTGATAATACGCTCTTCTTTGAACAACCCTTCCGCACGTGCGGTGTCGAGGTCGCTGTTTAACTGTTTGTAAAAATCACCACGCATTGCAATTCTCCAGACTCGGCAAATTTTGGCACATATTACCCAAACCTATAGTTCATGACGAGATGACGCCGTATCTCTTCTCGTTTTTGCAGCATAAATCACGTGTACCCCTGCTGCATATCGGTGAATGGCTGAAGACCGGGCATTGTGATGATATGATATGAATATTAGCGTCCGGGATTGTCCCCGGGCTCAACACTTCAAAGGTTACAGTTATGATCATCGTTACCGGCGGCGCGGGCTTTATCGGCAGCAACATTATCAAGGCCCTCAATGATAAGGGCATCACCGACATTCTGGTGGTGGACAACCTGAAAGACGGCACCAAGTTCGTTAACCTGGTGGATCTGAACATCGCTGACTACATGGATAAAGAAGACTTCCTTATCCAGATTATGGCGGGTGAAGAGTTCGGCGAGATCGAGGCCATCTTCCACGAAGGGGCGTGCTCTTCCACCACCGAGTGGGACGGCAAGTACATGATGGATAACAACTATCAGTACTCTAAAGAGATCCTGCACTACTGCCTGGAGCGTGAAATTCCGTTCCTGTACGCCTCTTCCGCGGCAACCTACGGTGGGCGCACTTCAGATTTCATCGAATCCCGCGAATACGAGCAGCCGCTGAACGTCTACGGCTACTCCAAGTTCCTGTTTGACGAGTACGTGCGTCAGATCCTGCCGGAAGCGAACTCGCAGATTGTCGGCTTCCGCTACTTCAACGTTTACGGGCCGCGCGAAGGCCATAAAGGCAGCATGGCGAGCGTGGCGTTCCACCTGAACACCCAGCTGAATAACGGTGAAAGTCCAAAACTGTTCGAAGGCAGCGACGGCTTCAAGCGTGACTTCGTCTACGTAGGCGACGTGGCGGCCGTTAACCTGTGGTTCCTGGAAAACGGCGTCTCCGGCATTTTCAACCTGGGCACGGGCCGCGCGGAATCCTTCCAGGCGGTGGCAGACGCGACGCTGGCATATCATAAGAAAGGCAGCATCGAGTACATTCCGTTCCCGGACAAGCTGAAGGGCCGTTACCAGGCGTTCACGCAGGCCGACCTGACCAACCTGCGCGCAGCGGGTTATGACAAGCCGTTCAAGACCGTTGCCGAAGGCGTAACGGAATATATGGCCTGGCTGAACCGCGACGCATAAGTATGAAGATTCTGGTGATCGGCCCGTCATGGGTGGGCGACATGATGATGTCGCAAAGTCTCTATCGCACGCTCAAGGCGCGTTATCCCCAGGCGATAATCGACGTGATGGCACCCGCATGGTGCCGTCCGCTGTTATCGCGTATGCCGGAAGTAAACGAGGCGATCCCGATGCCGCTCGGCCACGGGGCGCTGGAAATCGGCGAACGCCGCAAGCTCGGTCATAGCCTGCGCGAGAAGCGCTATGACCGTGCGTACGTGCTGCCAAACTCCTTTAAATCCGCCCTCGTACCTTTCTTTGCGGGCATTCCGCACCGTACCGGCTGGCGCGGCGAAATGCGCTACGGTCTGCTGAACGACGCGCGGGTGCTGGATAAAGCGGCCTGGCCGCTGATGGTGGAGCGCTACGTGGCGCTGGCCTACGACAAAGGGGTGATGCGCAGCGCGAAAGACCTGCCGCAGCCGCTGCTGTGGCCGCAGCTTCAGGTGCACGACGGCGAGAAGTCTCAGACCTGCAGCGCGTTTGGTCTTTCGTCTGAACGCCCGTTGATTGGCTTCTGCCCCGGCGCAGAATTTGGCCCGGCAAAACGCTGGCCGCACTACCACTACGCCGAACTGGCGAAACAGCTGATCGACGAAGGCTACCAGATTGTGCTGTTTGGCTCGGCGAAGGATCACGAGGCGGGCAACGAAATTCTCGCCACACTCAGTAATGAACAGCAGGCCTGGTGCCGTAACCTGGCTGGAGAAACGCAGCTTGAGCAGGCCGTTATCCTGATTGCCGCCTGTAAGGCCGTGGTCAGCAATGACTCTGGCCTGATGCACGTCGCCGCCGCGCTGGACCGTCCGCTGGTCGCGCTGTATGGCCCAAGCAGCCCGGACTTCACGCCGCCGCTGTCGCACAAAGCGCGCGTAATCCGTTTGATCACCGGCTACCACAAGGTACGCAAAGGCGATGCCGCTGAAGGTTACCATCAGAGCCTGATCGACATTACCCCAGAGCGCGTTCTCGAAGAGCTCAACGAACTGCTGTTGAGCGAAGAAGGATAACGGATGCGGGTATTGATCGTTAAAACCTCCTCAATGGGCGATGTGCTGCATACGCTACCGTCGCTGACGGACGCCATGCGGGCCATTCCCGGCATCCGTTTTGACTGGGTGGTAGAAGAAGGCTTCGCGCAGATCCCCACCTGGCATGAAGCGGTTGACCGCGTGATCCCGGTCGCGATTCGCCGCTGGCGCAAAGCGTGGTTCTCCGCGCCGATTAAAGCCGAGCGTAAAGCCTTCCGTGAAACGGTGCAGGCGCAGCGTTACGACGCGATTATCGACGCGCAGGGGCTGGTGAAAAGCGCGGCGCTGGTCACGCGTCTGGCACATGGCGTAAAGCACGGTATGGACTGGCACACCGCCCGCGAACCGCTGGCGAGCCTGTTCTATAACCGACGCCACCACATCGCAAAACAGCAGCACGCCGTCGAACGCACCCGCGAGCTGTTTGCGAAAAGCCTCGGCTATGCGAAACCGGAAACCCAGGGCGACTATGCCATTGCACAGCACTTTTTGCGCAATACAGATCCCTGTGCTCAGCCTTATCTTGTCTTCCTGCATGCCACAACGCGCGACGATAAGCACTGGCCGGAAACGCACTGGCGAAGGCTGATTGAACTAATGCAACCCTCCGGTATCCATATTAAACTCCCGTGGGGCGCTGAGCATGAGCGACAGCGTGCGGCGCGTCTGGCAGCAGGCTTTTCCCACGTCGAGGTGTTACCCAAACTCACGCTGGCGCAGGTTGCCGCAGAGCTGGCAGGCGCTAACGCCGTTGTTTCCGTGGATACGGGTTTAAGCCATTTAACCGCGGCGCTGGATCGCCCAAATATCACCCTTTTTGGCCCGACCGATCCCGGCCTGATCGGGGGCTATGGCAAAAACCAGCATCAGATGGTCAGCCCGACTCAGCAAACGAAGGATATCAGCGCAGATGCGATTTTTTCATTTTTACAGGGCAGCCGTTGGCTTTCCAACAGGGATATTTAACCCATGAGTTACGTATTTCTGCTGATTTTACTCTTTCCGGTGAAGCTTATCCGGAAGCTGTTGCGCAAAGAGACAGGGAAAAACCTGGTCATTCAGACAGCCAAAATCGGTGATTTTGTTAATGCAACGCCTCTTCTGGCCTGGCTGCAAAAAAGCGACGTACTCATCAGCCGCAGCGTGGGTGCGCTGGCGAAGCACGACGAGACGGTCGAAGAGATTTATTTTATTGAGCAGCATAAGCGTAACCTGTGGCGTAAGCTCTGTTTCGCCTGCAGGATCATGAACCGCTATGACAACGTCTACCTTCTGCAGCCTAACAGCGTGAATCTTTTTTTCGCCTCCGTTTGTAACGCCAAAAACAAGCAATTTTTAAGCACTTACACGCGCAGGTGGTATCACGGGATTTTCTATTCAACGGCCGATGGTACGGTTGACCACGGTAGAAAAACGTTAACAGTCACTGACTATCTTAAGCTGGCCGACCGCGCTCTGACCTGGCAAGACTCTCCAAAGCACGCCACAAAGCCACTGTTTAAACCCGCGACTTATCCGGCGATCCTTGATAAACCCGGCGCGGTCCGCATTGGCATCAGTATCGCCGCCGGGAATAAAGCCAAAACCGTTCCGCCTGTCATCTGGAAGCAAATTGCCGATCGTCTCGCCGACCTGCCCTGCGAGTTTTATGTCTTTGGCGCCCCAAATGAACAGTCCTGGATGGATGACATCACCCGCGCTTACGGTGAACTGCCCAACTTTATTAATCTGATTGGCAAGATCTCGCTTGAAGAGCTTCCATGGGCAATTTCTAAAATGGATTGTTATATCGCCTCCGACTCGGGGAATGTCTACATCGCCGATGCGGTTGGCGTGCCGGTCGTCTTACTGTTCGGTCCGTGCTGTCACTACGAGCAGCGCCCGCTTGGCAACGTGATGCTGATTGGCAACGATGATAATATTTGCTCGTATGTTTTTGAAACTCGTTATTATTTCCCGCAAGGCCGGGAAGAACTCTTCGCGGTAACAGATGAATCGCTGGACGAACTCAAACATTTCATTTGCGGGCTACCAACAGCAAAATCTGCCTTTGATGCTCAGGGGAACTAATTACTATGGCTTTTCTCAGCATCATTATTGCCGCATATAATGCCGAAAACACGCTTCACGCCACGCTGGAAAGTCTGCAAAACGCGATTGAGAATGCAGGCGATGATGTAGAAGTTATTATCATTAATGACAGTTCCAACGATTCCACGCAGGATATTATTGAGGCGTGGTTGCCAAAGCTTCCGCATGCGCAATGCCAATACGTTGAGTACCGTAACGTAGGGCATGTTCGAAACAGCGCAGTCTCGCTGGCGTCAGGCGATTACATCACGATGCTTGATAGCGACGATCTGTTAAAGCCGGGTAGCATCCGGGATGCCGTCGCCTTCCTGAAAGCAGAGCGTCCTGATATGTTGCTGACGCGCCTGCTGGAAATACGTGATATGCGGAAAATCACCTCCGCCTGGCAGGGATTCACGCCCGTCTCATTATCGCAAAATGATGCAATAAAGCGTTTCCTGCAGCACAAAGATTTTCAGGCGCATCTGATCGGGCAATTCATCCACCGCAAGCTGTATGCAAGCAACCCGATCCCGTCTATGGTCTGCTATGAAGATTTCGCGGTATTTCCCGGCATGTTGATGCAATCGCACAAAATATTCTATCAGCGCCAGGGACACTACTATTACATCAAACGCAGCGACAGTTTGTCGAGCCGTCTTGACGCCAGCAAAATCGCCACGCTGATTGAATGTACACTACAGATGGAAAATACATTCCCGCAATCATTTAAGCAGCTTATTAATTGCCACTGGTTTGATATTTACAGTAATCACCGACAATATCTGACCGACCTGCAGCTCAAACAGGTTAAGGCGCGGGTAAACGCACTTTATTCTTTCTCTTTTTTCTTCTCCAGAGATGTACGTTTCAGCTACAAAAAAAGGGTCATTGAGGCATTATGGAAAAAGTAAAACTGCGGCTCTATCAGCTGACGCTGATTTTGAGCCTCATTTCGTTTGCACTGGCGCTGCTGAGCTCAGGTAAACAACGCGAATTTTTCTATATTGCGGTTTATGCCAGCATTATCGGCTTAGCTTGCGAATATAAAAAAATCACCCTGCGCCCCTTTTCAATCGCGCTCCCCATATTGCTGATTGGGCTACTCAATCTTGTCTGGTATATGGTGTACGAATATCATAGCGAAGGTTTAAACGCTTACAGCGATTATCTGGGTGCCAGTAAGAAACTGATATTAGCGAGCATTCTCGTTTTTTATCTTGATCGGTTTAAAACTTACGTCGATAAAAGCGCTTTCCAGAAGTACTTCCTGTACGCGGCAGGTACAGGGTTTGTCCTCGCCACGGGATATGGCTTATGGCAGGCCTGCCAGGGAATGGGGCGTATCGAGATGGCCATAAATCGTGCGACCGTGTCAGCCTATGTATACTCTGTACTGTCGCTGGCGCTGATATACAGTCTTTATCTTCAGAAAAACAGAAAATTGTATGTTGTAGCGGGTCTCACCGTATTAATTTCCTGGTTCGTTATTCTTTTGACAGGGACGCGTGCTGCCATGGGGCTGTATTTGCTTATGGCGATTGTGCTGACCCTTTACCATTTCAGAAGAATTCACCTTAAATCAATGCTGATTTTCTTATGTGTTGTGGCGGGCATTATTATCGTTAGCTACAAACCGTTGATCTCGCCTAAGATAGATCAAACGCAGAGGGAATTTGCAATCTACCAACAAGGCATCGACGCCACGTCACTCGGGGCGCGTTTTTCCATGTGGACAGTGGGTCTTCAGAACGGTCTGGCCCACCCACTGGGACAGTCAATCGAAGATCGCGAGGTATGGTAACAGCATTATGTTCAAGAGGGGCACCCGCACCTCGTATCCGCACTCGAGTATATCAGGATACATCTGCACAATGAATTTATCGAAAAATACTCTCTGCAGGGGCTTCCGGGTCTGGCGATATTACTCTTTTTCTTCGTTTCGATGATCGCTTACGCGCTTAAAAACCGAAATGGCCTGCTGCTGACAACGATGCTTCTCTTATTACTCTATGGCCTGACGGACGTCATTTTATTGAGCTCAGAAGCCCTAATATTCTTTGTTACTCTGTTTGCATTGAGTACTCCCTTCTCGCAAACCAGACAACATCACTAAGAGATAATGCCCGCCAGCCGGGCATTATTTTTTCTTGTATTGATAAAACTCCGCCAGCGTCATCCCCACCGTCTTATCGGATAGCCAGCTAAAAAGCGCTTCTAAATCCTGATATAACCCTTCAATCGCCGCCTCATCTTTAAAGGTCGGACTTCCGCCGGGCATAAATTCTGACGAATGAAGCATAAACTCCACATAGTCATTTCCCTGCGACAGGCATTGCTGCGCGACCTGAATCATCTGCGACGCATTGCCACCGGTCGGTCGTAGCCAGTTCACGGAAGGCGAGCGATATTTACCGCGAAGCCGATCGTATCCCTGTTTGATCGTGTTCAACCAGGCCGGATGTTTATACTGAATGCTCATCGGCACTTCGAGTAAGGGGCTATTTCCCGCCCGGGAAATAGTATCTAAATCCATAAAATAGGCGTGGTCGGGGAAATGCTGATAATCCGTTCCACCATTGCCCTGCGGAGCACCTTTCGCATTGCGCCAGTTCACGCGTGGCGTCACGGAGCAATCAACCTGGTAGCCCAGTTCAACGAGCAATTTTGCATAGCGGCTATCAAATGCCCAACGCCCGGCGCGGTGGCTCAGCATTTTGGTCTGGAATGTCTCTTCCAGCAGACGGGTCATGAACAGCACTTTCTCACGCATCACCTCGTCTGAAAATTCAATCAGATACGGTTGCCAGCGCCAGTCATCTCCCGTGAGATCGTGCTCAGGTGGGCTATTCCATGCGTGAAGGTGCATTCCCACCTCCCCCTGACCGCGAGCGATCGCGTCCCTGGCGAATTCAATGAAAACGGGCTCGATTGCCATCTCATAGTTTGTCAGCCATACGGGCTTAAAACCAAAACGCTCACAAAGGGCCTGGAACCGGGCCAGATAGCGCGCATTTTCCGTTTTAATGACGCGGTGATTCTGCCAGAGATTATCGCCCTCAGTATCAATCGTGATGATAAACGCTGGTTTTTTCATAATGAGTCCGCATGACAGGGAAGTTAGCGCTATGTTACGCACTCACCAAAGCCTGAGTAAAGCCTCCCTGGGAAATTCCTGAGATTATGGAGAAAGAGTGCAAGTCGCTACCAGGTCTATTAGAATTGCCAACAGTACAACGCCGATAAGATGATGATGAATAACTTACCTGACACGCCTGATTTGCGCATTCTACTGATCAAACTCCGCCATCATGGCGATATGTTATTGACCACCCCCGTCATTGATTCATTACGTCAAAAATGGCCACAAGCGCAAATTGACGTGCTGTTGTATGAAGAAACGCGCGATATGCTCGCCGCGCATCCGACGATTGGCACTATTTATGGAATCGATCGTAAATGGAAGCAACTGGGCACGCTAAAGCACCTTCAAAAGGAGTGGCAGTTACTCTGCGCGTTACGAAAGCAACATTATCATCTGGTGATAAATCTTGCCGATCAGTGGCGTAGCGCTATCGTCACCCGTTTCACCGGTGCGCCGGTTCGCCTCGGATTCGCCTTTAACAAACGCAACAATCCATTCTGGCGTTTCTGTCATAGCGATTTAGTCTCTGTTGCAAATCACAAATCCCTGCACACTGTCGAACAAAATCTCTCCATTCTGTCACCATTACAGGTCGCGCCTGAGCCAGCTGTTACCATGGCCTACAGTGCAGAAGACTGGCACCACGCCCACCAGCAGCTGGTGCAAAAAGGAGTGGGGGATAACTACATCGTCATTCAGCCGACATCACGCTGGTTCTTCAAATGCTGGGATGAAAGCAAAATGGCGCAAACCATCACCGCGCTGCAGCAGGATGGGCATACCGTTGTACTCACGGCCGGGCCGGATAAAAAAGAGCTGGCGATGATAGATCGCATACTCGCCGCCTCACCGAAAACGGGGGTCGTCTCGCTGGCGGGACAGCTAACGTTGCGCCAGCTGGCCTCACTCATCGACCACGCGTGTCTTTTTATTGGCGTTGACTCCGTTCCGATGCATATGGCCGCCGCGCTGCAGACGCCCTGCGTGGCGCTGTTTGGCCCTTCCAAACTGACGTTTTGGTCTCCATGGCAAGTCAACGGTGAAGTCATCTGGGCTGGCGACTACGGTCCCCTTCCCGATCCCGACGCTATTGATACCAAAACGAAAGAACGCTATCTCGACGCCATTCCTGTTGATGCTGTCGTCTCCGCTGCAAGGAGATATTTGTCATGAAACACCATCGTCTGGCGATTGTTCGCCAAAAGTATCGCCCTGATGGCGGAGCGGAGCGCTTCGTTTCACGTGCGCTCACCGCGCTGAGCAATCAGAATCTTGAACTCAACGTCATTACGCGTGAATGGCAGGGCGAGAGACAGGACGACTGGCATATCCATATTTGCGACCCGCGCAAATGGGGCCGAATTAGCCGCGAACGCGGGTTTGCCCATGCTGCCCGCGCGCTGTGGCAGCAACAGCAGTTTGATATTGTGCAAAGCCACGAGCGGATTCCGGGCTGTGATATCTACCGCGCTGGCGATGGCGTTCATCGCCGCTGGCTGCTACAGCGTGCGCGCATCCTGCCCGCCTGGCGCGCGAAAATGCTGCTGGTCGACCGCTATCACCGCTACGTGATGCACGCCGAGCGTGAAATGTACCAGGCGCCAGAGCTGAAAGCGGTTATCTGTAATGCGGAGATGATCAAACGCGAAATCGTCGAAGACTTTGATATTGACGCAAAAAAGATACATGTGATTTATAATTCAATTGATTCCAGCCGCTTCGTTCCAGCCCAGGAAGCACAGCGTGCCGCGCTGCGTCAGCAATTTGGTTTGCCAGCCGATGCCGTGGTGTTCTGTTTTGTAGGATCGGGATTTGAACGAAAAGGATTGGCCAGCGCCATACGCGCTATCGCAGGAACTTCAGCCTGGCTGATTGTGGTTGGACAGGATAAAGCAGAACATCGTTATCGTGACCTCGCCCGTTCATTGGGCTGCGAAGGGCAAATCCGTTTCCTGGGGATGCAGAAAGAAACGCTGCCTTTTTATCAGCTATCCGATGGTTTACTGTTGCCAACGCTGTATGATCCCTTTCCAAACGTCATTCTTGAAGCGATGGCCTGTGGCTTGCCCGTCATTACTTCAGAGAGTTGCGGAGGCGCTGAATTTATTCAGCAAGGCCAGAACGGATTTTATTGTGACGCCCTGGATATCAACACATTGAAGGAGGCAATTGCAGCCACTCCTTCTCTGGGAAAAAATAACACGATGGGGCAAGCGGCACGTGAACGGGTAAAAGACGCCACCCCCGAAAAACTGTCAAGTCAGCTTATTTCGCTTTATCAAAAATTACTGGATTAAAAATGCGCATCCTAATGATTATTGATGGTTTACCCGGTGGGGGAGCTGAAAAAACAGTTCTTACACTTTCCAGCGGATTAACGGAAATGGGGCATCAGGTCTCCCTTTTCTCTCTGCGGAAAGTGTGTGATTACGCCATCCCGGAAGGCATTGATTATCAGGTGGTTCAGGATACCTGCAAAAAACCGTGGCGCAAGTTGACGGAGATCCCACGCCGAGCCCGCCTGCTGGATCAGGCAATTGAGCGGGCTGAGCGCAGCGGAAAATTTGACGTTGTGTTCTCTCATCTGCACAAAACTGACCGCATTGTGGCGCACTGCCGCGCGCTGGAGCGTGAAAAAGTCTGGTTCTGCGTGCATGGCATGTTCTCTTTCTCCTATCTTCGCCATCGCAGCGGGCTTTCGCGCTGGTTTAAGCATCTTAAAATTCGTCATACCTACGAAAACCGAAACGTTGTCGCCGTCTCAGGCGCCGTGCTGAAAGACCTTTCCGAGACCCTGGCTCTGAAACTCCGGCGTAAAGCGGTTATCCACAATCCTTTTGATATCCCTGAAATTCAGCGTCTGGCGGATGCCCCCTTCGAGATGCAAGGGAAGGATTACATCATCCATGTCGGCCGCTTCCATGAACACAAACGCCACGACCGTCTTTTACGCGCGTTCGCACAGAGCCAGCTCGACACTACGCTTGTCATGATGGGCAATGGTTCCGAAGCCAAAATTCAAAAGCTCAAACAGCTTGCCCGCGACCTGGGTATTGAAGACAAGACGGTTTTCCGTCCCTTCGACTCCAATCCCTACCCCTGGATTAAAGGGGCACGCCTCTTAGTGTTAAGTTCTGACTGCGAAGGTTTTGGTAATGTGCTGGTGGAATCCATTATCTGCCAGACGCCACCGGTCAGTACCAATTGTCCGGGTGGTCCCGCAGAAATTCTCACCGGCGCCTTAGCGCGCGGGCTGGCAGAGCTAAATGACGCGTCACTGGCAAAAACCCTGGTAGATATTTATACCGCCCCGCCGGTCGTTGGCGATGCAACGATTTCGTCGTTCGGTATCAATGCCATTTGCCAGCAGTACATTGCTTTGGTCGACAATCAAAAATAATCAGGTTTCTTATGCAAAATTCAGCGCCATTGTTAAGCGTGGTGGTTGCCGTTTATAACGGCGAAGCTTTTCTGGATCAGTTCTTTACCTGCCTTGTGAATCAACGCATCGACAGCATGGAAGTCATTATTGTCAATGATGGCTCGACTGACCGCTCGATGCAGATCGTCGAAAGCTGGCGTGAAAAACTGCCGCAGATGCAGGTGATTGAACAGCAAAACCAGGGCGTTTCCATTGCGCGGAATACCGGCCTGGCCGTTGCAACCGGTCAGTATCTCTCTTTCCCGGATATTGATGACGTCTTCAAACCTGGCATGTACCAGCGTCTGCTGGATATGGCCGTCACGCAGGATCTGGATGTCGCCACCTGCAACGGCAACTACGTCTGGGAAAATGATAAGAAACCGTCTCGACCTATCTTCCCCGAGGATAAACTCGCCTCAACGGGCGTTATGACGGGCCCGGCATGGTTAAAGATGGCGCTGGATTCACGTAAGTTCCTGCACGTGACCTGGCTTAATATTTATCGCCACGATTTTATTCGTAAACACAGTTTCCATTTCGAACCCGGGCTGCGCCATCAGGATATCCCGTGGACCACCGAGGTGCTGCTTGCCGCAGAGCGCGTTCAGTACACCAGTGAACGCTTTTATGACTACTACATTCACTCTGCCTCGGTATCGCATACACCGGATAATGACGACACGCTGATCCGCTCCGCGCGCCACTACATGAAAATCCTGCAGATGCTTGATGCCATTAACCAGCGTTACCCGGATAAAGTGAAAAAGATCCCCGCCTGCCACTGGCAAATCGCCAAAGAGGGGCTGGGGATCATTCATACCTTCGACAACATGAAGGATGAGACAAAGAAAACAATGATTATCAAAGAGTTCTTCGACACCGGGATCTGGAAACTTATCTGGAAAAGTGCCAAAAGCCCGCGTTTGCGCTGGCGCCTGGGCCGACGCTACTTCCGTTTAAAACGGTATCTGGCATAAGAGATAGCTTTACCTGGCTTAAATGCTTAGAATTTGCCCGCCGAAACTAAAAAGACGGATAATCGCTTGGAATTGTTGTATACCGCCCTGCTCTATATCATTCAGCCACTGGTGTGGCTGAGACTGTTGCTTCGTAGCCGTAAAGCGCCTGCGTATCGTAAACGCTGGGCTGAACGCTATGGCTTTTGCCGCAATAAAGTCGCCCCGGACGGTATTTTGCTGCATTCCGTTTCTGTCGGTGAAACGCTGGCGGCGATCCCGCTGGTTCGCGCTCTGCGCCACCGCTACCCGTCTCTGCCGATTACCGTCACCACCATGACGCCAACCGGCTCAGAGCGCGCGTTATCCGCGTTTGGCAAAGACGTTCATCACGTCTACCTCCCTTACGATCTGCCCTGCGCTATGAATCGTTTCCTGAACACCGTTCGCCCGAAGCTGGTGATCGTGATGGAAACCGAGCTGTGGCCGAACATGATTTCCGCTCTGCACGCCCGTAAAATTCCGCTGGTGATTGCCAACGCGCGCCTGTCAGAGCGCTCGGCGAAAGGCTACGGCAAGCTGGGCAAATTTATGCGCCGCCTGTTGAGCAAAATCACGCTGATTGCCGCGCAGAACGAAGAAGACGCGGCGCGCTTTATCTCCCTGGGCCTGAAGCGCAACCAGCTTGCCGTGACCGGCAGCCTGAAATTCGATATTTCCGTTACCCCTGAACTGGCCGCCCGCGCCATCACGCTGCGCCGCCAGTGGGCTCCGCGTCGCCAGGTCTGGATAGCGACCAGTACTCATGAGGGCGAAGAGGCGATTATCCTGCAGGCGCACCGTAAGCTGCTGGAAACCTTCCCGGACCTACTGCTGATTCTGGTGCCTCGTCACCCCGAACGTTTTAAAGATGCCCGTGAAATGGTGCAGAAAGGCGGCTTCAGCTTCACCCTGCGCAGCAGCGGAGAGATCCCTTCCGGCAGTACCCAGGTGGTGATTGGCGATACGATGGGCGAACTGATGCTGCTCTACGGCATTGCTGACCTCGCCTTTGTTGGCGGCAGCCTGGTGGAGCGCGGAGGCCATAACCCGCTGGAGCCGGCAGCCCACGCCATTCCTGTGCTGATGGGTCCACACACGTTTAACTTCAAAGATATCTGCGCTAAATTGCAGCAGGCCGATGGTTTAATTACCGTGACCGATGCGGACTCGGTCGTCAAAGAAGTATCGACCCTTCTGACGGATGAAGATTACCGCCTGTGGTACGGTCGCCACGCCGTCGAAGTGCTGCACCAGAACCAGGGCGCACTCACCCGTCTGCTGCAGCTTCTGCAACCTTATCTGCCTCAGCGGAGCCACTAATGTCTACGCGTCTGTCGGTCGTCATGATCGCCAAAAACGCCGCCGACCTGCTTCCGGACTGCCTGGCCTCCGTCGCCTGGGCTGACGAAATTGTTATCCTCGACTCCGGAAGCACGGACAACACGGTGGACATCGCCCGGGCTGCGGGCGCAAAAGTCTTTACCGATACCGACTGGCAGGGCTACGGCATTCAGCGCCAGCGCGCGCAGGGTCACGCCACGGGCGATTATGTGCTGATGATCGACACCGACGAGCGCGTCACCCCGGAACTCCAGCAGGCCATTCAGGCGGTGCTTTCCTCACCCCAGCCTGGCGCTGTATACAGCATCGCGCGTCGCAACTACTTCCTTGGCCGCTTCATGCGCCACAGCGGCTGGTATCCGGATCGCGTAATGCGCCTCTACGAGCGCGGGTGCTTTCAGTACAACGACAATCTTGTCCATGAGTCACTGGCCTGCGACGGCGCACAGGTCATCCCCCTGACGGGTGATTTGCTGCATCTGACCTGCCGTGATTTCGCCAGCTTCCAGCAAAAGCAGCTCAACTATGCCACCGCATGGGCGCAGGAACGCCATCAGCGCGGCAAGAAGGCCTCGTTGACAGGAATCTTCACCCACACGCTGGGCGCGTTTCTGAAAACGCTGCTGCTGCGCGGCGGCGTGCTGGATGGTAAGCAGGGCTGGTTACTGGCGGTAGTGAATGCTCAGTATACTTTCAACAAATACACCGAGCTGTGGGCGCTCTGCCGCGGCTACTCAGAGAAAACGTGAGCCATGAGCACAAAAGCGATTTATCCGGGTACCTTCGATCCGATCACTAACGGTCATCTTGACATCATTACCCGTGCAGCGTGCATGTTCGACAAGGTGATCCTGGCGATTGCCGCCAGCCCCAGCAAAAAGCCGATGTTTGATCTCAACGAGCGCGTGCAACTTGCCACCGACGCCATTTCGCACCTGCCGAATGTTGAAGTTGTCGGGTTCAGCGATCTGATGGCGAACTTCGCCCGCGCCCAGCAGGCCAATATTCTGATTCGTGGCCTGCGCGCGGTGGCAGACTTCGAGTATGAGATGCAGCTGGCGCACATGAACCGCCACCTGATGCCGGAGCTGGAAAGCGTATTCCTGATGCCGTCAAAAGAGTGGTCGTTTATCTCGTCCACGCTGGTAAAAGAGGTGGCGCGCCATCACGGGGACGTTACCCATTTCCTGCCGGATAACGTCCACCTGGCGCTGATGGAAAAGCTAAAGTAGTTCTATTTCTGACACTGGCGGCAGTAGAACGTGGCGCGTTGGGCGTGCTTCGTGGCAATAATCGGCGTCCCGCATGCCCTGCATGGCTCGCCCTTACGGCCATACACCTGCAGCTCCTGGGCAAAATAGCCTGGTTTACCGTCGCTCTGCAGAAAATCCTTCAGGGTGGTCCCACCTTGCTCAATCGAGCGCAGCAGCACTGCTTTAATGACCCGAACCAGCAGCTCACACTCCTGCGCGGACAGCGACGAGGCCAGCCGATCGGGATGGATCCCGGCCGCGAACAGCGATTCACTGGCGTAAATATTCCCCACGCCGACCACCAGCTTATTATCCATCAGCCAGGGCTTGATCGGAGTCTTTTTCTTCGCGCACTTCTCTTTCAGGTAGTCCGCATTAAACGCGTCTGAAAGCGGCTCAGGGCCCAGATGCGCCAGCACGTTGTGTCCTTCCAGCTCCTTCGTCCACAGCCACGCGCCAAAGCGCCGCGGATCGGTGTAGCGGAGCACTTTGCCGTTGCTCATTACCAGGTCAACGTGATCGTGTTTTTCCGCAGGCAGTTCTTCGGTCAGGATGCGCAGGCTCCCGGACATCCCAAGATGGATAATGATCCAGCCGTCAGGCAGCTCCAGCAGCAGGTATTTCGCGCGGCGCTGCACGCTAAGGACGGGTTTGTCGCTTAACGCGTGGATCTCATCGGACACCGGCCAGCGCAGTCGTCCATTACGAACGACGGCATGAAGAATAGTCGCGCCGACCAGATGGGGCTCAATGCCGCGACGGCTGGTCTCTACCTCAGGTAATTCAGGCATGGTTCCTCCGTTGAGATGCAGAATGCAAAAAACCCCGCAGTTGCGGGGTTTTTCAATACAAGGAGGCTAAAATTATTTGATTTTAGCTTCTTTGTACAGTACGTGCTGGCGTACAACTGGATCGAATTTTTTCAGTTCCAGTTTTTCCGGCTTAGTACGTTTGTTCTTCGTGGTGGTGTAGAAGTGACCTGTACCAGCAGAAGAAACCAGCTTGATTTTCTCGCGAATACCTTTAGCCATGATTTATTTCCTCTTTAAGTACTTAGTACTTTTCGCCACGGGCACGCAGTTCAGACAGAACTGTATCGATGCCTTTCTTATCGATTACACGCATACCTTTAGCAGATACACGCAGGGTGACAAAACGCTTCTCGCTCTCAACCCAGAAACGGTGAGAGTGCAGGTTCGGCAGGAAACGGCGTTTAGTCGCGTTCAGTGCGTGGGAACGGTTGTTACCGGTCACCGGACGCTTGCCAGTAACTTGGCAGACTCGGGACATGTCTATTCTCCAAAAATCAAATTAGCTCGAGCTTCGTATGGGGTATCGGCGCCTCGTCAGGCTTTACAGCCCGGTCATCGCGTAGTTCTAAGTGAACTCTCGATTGCCAGGCCCAAATGCCAAACCCGAGATTCTCAAAGGTGGCGTAGTATACGCTGACTCGGCGGTGTGCTCAAGTCCCGAACAGACAAAGATCCCGATGGATCGCGAGAAATAGCCTAAATCCAGCCATGTTCTGCAAAAGAAATGTACTCTCCGCGGCCAATTATCAGATGGTCCAGAACACGAATGTCCATGAATTGACAGCATTTGATAATGCGTTCGGTGATTTCTTTGTCAGCTCTGCTCGGTTCTGCACAGCCAGAGGGGTGATTATGCGCGAGGATCACCCCCGCTGCATTCACTTTTATCGCTTCACGCACAATTTCACGCGGATGTACCTCAACGTGGCTCAGTGTACCCGAAAACAGGCGGCTGTGCTTCAGTACCCGGTTCCTGTTGTCGAGAAAGATCACCATAAAGATCTCCCGCTCCAGACCGGATAGCTGGCTTTGCAAAAATTCGCGGGTCATGTCAGGGGTAAGGATCGGATCTTGCTCCTCCATCTGTACGTTATAAAATCGCCGGGCAAGTTCAGCAATACCCCGTAACTGGGCATACTTCGCGACGCCAATGCCTTCTACGTGCGTAAACGCCTCCAGTTCGGCTGTCAGCAAACCATGTAGTGAACCAAAATGGTCTATCAGATTTTTCGCCAGCGTAAATACCGTTTTTCCCTTCGTACCTGTACGTAAAAAGAGCGCCAGCAGTTCCTCGTCTTTTAATAACGCGATGCCATGACGCAGCATTTTTTCGCGCGGTAGCAGCAGTTCAGTCTCTTCCATGCCTGGCCTCCTTCTGTTTGCCATTATGCTGCCACAGGCAAATCCGGGGCTCGACGCTGAGGTTTCGTTCTTGCGTAGCGCCTCGCAAAGTGCATAAAGGACTTCATCACCCCCCTATTTGGGATTGTGGTAAAATGCCCGCTCTCTGGTGAAACCCAACAGGAAAGAATCATGATGAGCCTGGCCGGTAAAAAAATCGTTCTTGGCGTGAGCGGCGGCATTGCTGCCTATAAAGCGCCTGAGCTGGTGCGTCGTCTGCGCGAGCGCGGGGCGGACGTGCGGGTCGCGATAACCGAAGGCGGTAAAGCCTTTATCACCCCTCTGAGCCTGCAGGCGGTTTCAGGATACCCGGTATCTGACAGCCTGCTCGATCCGGCCGCCGAAGCCGCGATGGGGCATATTGAGCTTGGGAAATGGGCCGATCTGGTGATTCTTGCCCCTGCCACGGCAGATTTAATTGCCCGCGTGGCGGCCGGTATGGCGAACGATCTGGTTTCGACCATTTGCCTCGCGACGCCTGCACCCGTCGCCGTTGTGCCCGCCATGAACCAGCAGATGTACCGCAATGCCGCCACCCAGCATAATCTGGAGACGCTGGCTTCGCGCGGCCTGCTTGTCTGGGGCCCGGACAGCGGCAGCCAGGCCTGCGGCGACGTTGGCCCGGGGCGTATGCTCGACCCGTTGACGATTGTGGATATGGCCGCCGCCCATTTTTCACCTGTCAACGACCTGCAACATCTCAACATCATGATTACCGCGGGCCCGACGCGCGAGCCGCTGGACCCGGTGCGTTACATCACCAACCACAGCTCCGGCAAAATGGGCTTTGCGATTGCTGCCGCAGCGGCAAAACGCGGTGCTAACGTCACGCTGGTCAGCGGCCCGGTCTCGTTACCTACGCCACCTTTTGTACAGCGTATTAATGTTACCACCGCGCTGGAGATGGAAGCCGCCGTGCAGGCTCATGCGCAACGCCAGCAGATTTTTATCGGCTGTGCGGCCGTGGCAGACTATCGCGCCGAGACCATCGCCGAGTCTAAAATCAAAAAGCAAGGCGATGAATTAACACTGAAAATGGTGAAAAACCCGGACATTGTTGCCGGTGTCGCCGCATTAAAAAGCCATCGTCCTTACGTTGTTGGATTTGCCGCAGAAACGAATAATGTGGAAGAATATGCCCGGCAAAAACGTACCCGCAAAAACCTCGATTTAATTTGCGCGAACGACGTATCGCTGGCCACGCAAGGATTTAATAGCGACAGCAACGCACTGCACCTTTTCTGGCAGGATGGAGATAAAATCTTACCGCTTGAGCGCAAGGAACTCCTGGGCCAACAATTACTGGACGAGATCGTTACCCGTTATGATGAAAAAAATCGACGTTAAGATTCTGGACCCGCGTGTTGGCGAGCAATTCCCGCTGCCAACCTATGCCACCTCCGGCTCTGCCGGACTTGACCTGCGCGCCTGTCTCGATGACGCCGTAGAACTGGCTCCCGGTGCCACTACCCTGCTCCCGACTGGCCTGGCGATCCACATTGCAGACCCGTCTCTGGCGGCAGTGATCCTGCCGCGCTCGGGTCTGGGCCATAAGCACGGCGTAGTGCTGGGTAACCTGGTCGGCCTGATCGACTCCGACTACCAGGGCCAGCTGATGGTGTCCGTCTGGAACCGTGGTCAGGACAGCTTCACCATTGAACCGGGCGAGCGTATCGCGCAGATGGTTTTTGTACCGGTGGTACAGGCAGAATTTAACCTGGTGGCAGATTTTGATGCCACCGACCGTGGCGAAGGCGGCTTCGGCCATTCCGGGCGCAAATAACCGCCCGACACACGTATCTCGCAGCGCCATAACGCAATAACAAACCGCAAACGTCAGTTTGCGGTCGCTGTGTGGATGCCAGCCTGGCAAGTGCTTATTTTCAGGGGTATTTTGTAACATGGCAGAAAAACAAACCGCGAAAAGGAATCGTCGCGAAGAAATACTTCAATCTCTGGCTCTGATGCTTGAATCCAGCGATGGCAGTCAACGCATCACCACCGCCAAACTGGCCGCCTCTGTGGGCGTGTCTGAGGCGGCGCTGTATCGTCATTTCCCCAGCAAAACAAAAATGTTCGACAGCCTGATCGAGTTTATTGAAGACAGTCTGATCACGCGCATTAACCTGATTCTGAAAGATGAAAAAGATACCACCGCGCGTCTTCGTCTGATTGTGCTGTTAATACTGGGCTTTGGGGAGCGCAATCCGGGTTTAACCCGTATCCTGACCGGCCACGCGCTGATGTTTGAGCAGGACAGGCTGCAGGGCCGCATCAATCAGCTTTTTGAGCGTATTGAAGCGCAGCTGCGCCAGGTGCTGCGCGAGAAGAAAATGCGTGAAGGCGAAGGATACAATACGGATGAGACATTGCTGGCAAGCCAGATTCTGGCGTTTTGTGAAGGCATGCTCTCCCGCTTTGTGCGCAGCGAATTCAAATACCGACCAACGGACGATTTTGACGCCCGCTGGCCGTTAGTGGCAGCGCAGCTGCAGTAGCACCGCAGGCCCGGTAAGCGTAGCGCCGCCGGGCAATTCAATTACACACCAAACTCTTCGCGATACGCCCGCACCGCCGCCAGGTGATCCGCCATCTCTGGCTTCTCTTCCAGATACGCAATCAGGTCTTTCAGAGTGATGATAGAGGTCACTTTGCAGCTGTAATCACGCTCTACTTCCTGGATAGCAGAGATATCGCCGCGACCACGCTCCTGACGATCAAGAGAAATCAGCACGCCAGCCAGCGTCGCACCGTTGGCCTGGATAATCTCCATAGATTCACGGATCGCGGTGCCTGCGGTAATCACGTCGTCGACCAGCATCACGCGGCCCTGCAGCGCGCTGCCCACAAGATTACCGCCTTCACCGTGGGTTTTGGCCTCTTTGCGGTTAAAGCAGTACGGCACATCACGGTCATGGTGCTCCGCCAGCGCCACCGCCGTGGTAGTTGCAATCGGAATGCCCTTGTACGCAGGGCCAAACAGCAGGTCGAAATCAATCCCGGAATCCACCAGCGCTTCGGCATAGAAGCGGCCTAACAGTGCCAGATCGCGCCCGGTATTAAACAGCCCGGCGTTGAAGAAATACGGGCTCTTACGCCCGGATTTCAGCGTAAATTCGCCAAACTTAAGTACCTGTTTATTAATTGCAAACTCAATAAACTGGCGCTGATACGATTTCATGGATTCGCTCCTTTGGTTTTTTCTGTCTTACAGGCAAAAAAAAGGCGACTCATTGGTCGCCTTTAAAATCAATTTTCTAACGCCGCTTTTTGCGTCGTTACAATGGATTCGATTCCCCCTCGGGCCAACGCCAGCAGGGAGAGAAGTTCTTCATGGGTGAACGGCTCACCTTCCGCCGTCCCCTGCACCTCAATGATGCGACCATCTTCGGTCATCACCACGTTCATGTCGGTCTCGGCGGCAGAATCTTCAACATATTCCAGATCGCAAAGCGCTTCACCATTAACGATCCCCACGGAAACCGCCGCGACCATCCCTTTCATAGGGTTGGTTTTCAGCTTACCGGCTGCAACCAGCTTGTTCAGGGCATCGGCCAGCGCCACACAGGCACCGGTAATGGACGCGGTACGCGTGCCGCCATCTGCCTGAATCACGTCGCAGTCCAGGGTAATAGTGAATTCACCGAGGATTTTCAGGTCAACGGCGGCGCGCAGCGCACGTGCGATCAGGCGCTGGATTTCCATGGTACGTCCACCCTGCTTACCCTTTGCCGCTTCACGGGCGTTACGGGTATGGGTCGCGCGCGGCAGCATGCCGTACTCGGCGGTGATCCAACCCTGGCCCTGACCTTTCAGAAAGCGCGGAACACCTTCTTCGATGGACGCGGTGCAAAGCACTTTGGTGTCACCAAACTCAACCAGCACGGAGCCTTCAGCGTGTTTTGTATAGTTACGGGTCAGGGTGACGGGACGCACCTGATTGGCGCTACGACCTGATGGACGCATGATGGATTCTCCGGCTTGAAACGAATGTGGCTGCGCATTATACGGATAAAGGACGCTTATTCCTATCCTGAGAAGCCCCCGAAAGCTATAATCCCCCCCATCTCTCCTTTAAAAACGGGAATGTCTATGATCCGCAGTATGACCGCCTACGCCCGGCGTGAAATCAAGGGTAGCTGGGGTAGCGCTACCTGGGAAATGCGTTCGGTAAACCAGCGCTATCTGGAAACATATTTCCGTATGCCGGAACAGTTCCGCAGCCTTGAACCTGTAGTGCGCGAGCGTATCCGTACGCGTCTGACCCGCGGGAAAGTGGAATGCAACCTGCGCTTTGAGCCCGATGCCAGCGCACAGGGCGAACTGATCCTCAACGAGAAGCTGGCAAAACAGCTCGTGAATGCGGCGAACTGGGTCAAAATGCAGAGCGATGAAGGCGAAATCAACCCCGTTGATATTCTGCGCTGGCCTGGCGTCATGGCCGCCGGCGAGCAGGATCTGGACGCGATTGCAGCAGAAATTCTGGCAGCCCTCGACGGCACGCTGGATGACTTTATCGTTGCCCGCGAAACTGAAGGTCAGGCGCTAAAAGCGATGATTGAGCAGCGCCTTGAAGGCGTCAGCGCTGAAGTAGCCAAAGTCCGCACCCACATGCCGGAAGTGCTGCAGTGGCAGCGCGAGCGCCTGGTCGCCAAGCTGGAAGAAGCGGAAGTTCAGCTGGAAAACACCCGTCTGGAACAAGAGCTGGTGCTGATGGCGCAGCGTATCGATGTTGCTGAAGAGCTGGATCGTCTGGAAGCGCATGTTAAAGAGACCTACAACATTCTGAAGAAGAAGGAAGCGGTGGGCCGCCGCCTGGACTTTATGATGCAGGAGTTCAACCGCGAGTCGAACACTTTGGCGTCTAAGTCTATCAACGCTGAAGTGACCAACTCAGCGATTGAACTCAAGGTTCTGATTGAGCAGATGCGCGAGCAGATCCAGAATATTGAGTAATCGCTTTTTGGATGGCGTCGGCTGACGCCATCCATTATTATTTCTAATCCGAATTTCCACCTCTTTTCTAATTCAGCAGCCAAGTATCAAAGATATTCAACATGCATTGATTAAATTTTATAGGTGAAACCCAATCGCCTTAGAAAATCTCAATCGTGATCTTGCGCACAAATCGCTAACCTTTCCGCGTTCACACCGGAGGGTATATGCTGCTTCACATTCTTTATCTTATTGGTATCACCGCTGAAGCCATGACTGGCGCTCTCGCCGCCGGGCGTCGCCGGATGGACACCTTCGGCGTGATCATTATTGCCACTGCAACCGCGCTGGGCGGCGGTTCCGTGCGCGATATCCTGCTTGGCCATTACCCGCTCGGCTGGGTGAAACATCCTGAGTATGTGATTATCGTCGCAACGGCCGCCGTATTAACCACCATCGTGGCACCCGTTATGCCGCACCTTCGCCGCCTGTTCCTGGTGCTTGATGCACTGGGGCTGATCGTCTTTTCTATCATCGGCGCGCAAATCGCGCTCGATATGGGGGAAGGTCCGGTTATCGCTACCATTGCCGCCGTGGTCACGGGCGTATTCGGCGGCGTGCTGCGCGATATGTTCTGCAAGCGCATTCCTCTGGTCTTTCAAAAAGAGCTGTATGCCGGCATCTCCTTCGCCGCAGCGGTGCTCTACATTGCCCTGCAGCATTACGTTTCAAACCACGACGTGGTGGTCATCTCCACGCTGCTGTTTGGCTTTACGGCCCGCATGCTGGCGCTGCGTCTGAAGCTCGGATTGCCCGTGTTTCACTATAAGCACAGCGCCCACTGATCTCAGAACCCATTGATGTGCTGCTGAGCAAGCCACCTGACCAGCACATCGATCTCTGGCGCGTGCAGCCAGGCAACGATTTGCCGCGCCTTCTCCGCTCCCGTACCCGGCAAGGCCTGCCAGGCCTTTTCACTGCGTTCGCTCATCTTCTGCCACGACACATCTTCCAACGCCTTCAGCGAGGCCTGTGGCAGCGGAACACCCAGCGCCATAATCCAGCGGATAAAAGGCTGCTCATGCACCTGATTAAAGCGATGCCAGAGCGCCAGCCCGCGTGCGGCAGAGAATCCCGGCGTCGACTGCAGTTGCTCCTGCGTTAATAGCAGCCACGAAAAGAGATGTTCAAAATGATGCGCCTGCCAGAGTGTGCGCCAGCCTGACTCACCTAATCCTTCAATGTTGAATACCTGCTTTGAACTGAGCCACGTCAGCCGGGCAAAGAACTGTTCCATACACTCCGGCGAGGCATAAAAGCAACTCAGGGAGTGATAACGCGAGGCCGGAGGCTCTGGTTTTTGTCTGTCCGCCCCTCGCCAGACCACCTTATCAAACCGGGGGATACCCTGCCCTGCCAGGCTGACCTGGATCTGATCGCCCGGGGCAATATCCAGCCTCTGCCAGCGTCCAACCGAACCGAGACTCACGCGCTGCACCCGTTTATCGTCCAACTGCACAGGCTCAAGTGCCGCCACGACAGAAATTTTGCCCGTGCGCCCCACGGAAAAAAGAATATTCCTGACCTCTGCCACCTGTGCCGCAGGCGAATATTTCCACGCGATAATCCAGTTGCCTTCGCCGGGCAGCCAACTCTCCCCTGTAGGTGGCTCCGCAGACCGAACCACTATGCCATCCGTGGCAAAGGGCAATGCCGTGTTTTGCCAGGCCAAACGCTGTTTTTCAACAGAATCAACCGCTTGTACGGGCAACGTATAGCGCGCCGTCAGGGAAAAGCCTGCGCTGGACAGCTCAGACAGCCTGTTTTCCATTCCCTTCGGTCCATCCGGCCAGGCCCAGATAAATATTCCTGTCTGGCTCAAAAGCGCGTTGTCCTTTTGTCGCATCATCGCGCCCGCCACTTTTGCGCGAGCATTCATTCCGCCCATCTGCCGCTGGACGTGGTTTTCGCGTAGCCAGAAAAGCTCCCCCTGTAAGACGCTGTTTGCAAGCGTGCCGGATACCTCCTTGGGCACGGACGGGATCAAACGCACGCGGGCCGTCCAGTCCTCGCCTTTTAGCCCATTACCACGGCTGATGGCCCGCGCTAGCTTTCCGTTGCGATACACCAGCGTCACCGCCACGCCATCAACTTTTGGCTGCATCCAGAGATTTTTCCGGCCGTGCATCCAGTGACCCAGCGCTTCTTTGCTGGCTGCTTTACGTACCCCCGTATGGGCAACAGGATGTTTTACGTTTCCCTCCAGCGCAGGAAGGGCGCTCTCAGCAAAATCGTTGCCGAAACAGCGCTGCCACTGGGTTAAACGGCCGTTGAGCTGGTCATACACTTCGTCACTGACCTCGCTCACCCCCAGCTTCCAGTAAGCTTCATCCCAGCGTTTGATTTGTGCACTTAATGACGCAATCTCTTTTTCGGCTTTTGCCTGTGACCACACCGGGCACACCGCCGCCCCGTAACCACACCACAACAGCATTAACCCGCTTATCCACCGCCACATCGCTATCCCTCCTTTGCAATGCAGGAGGTATAACCTGACGTGAGAAACGACGCTAATAGCAACCTTTCACGTTGCGAGGCGCTATCCAGCGTTAATTTTTATTGCTGCAAACCGCAGGTAAAACCTGAAAACGGTACGCAAAATTCAATAATCCAGGGGAAAAAGTGTGACAAAGGCTACGTCACACAGCGGCGACGTGTATAATAAGCCCGTATGTAGGACTTCTTCGTTAACACATACAAAAGACTCTCATGGCTCAAGGCACGCTTTATATTGTTTCTGCCCCTAGCGGCGCGGGTAAATCCAGCCTTATTCAGGCACTGTTAAAAACCCAACCGTTGTACGACACACAGGTTTCTGTTTCTCACACCACGCGAGCGCCGCGTCCGGGTGAAGTGCACGGTGAACACTATTTCTTTGTGGATCACGACGAGTTCAGAGCGATGATCGGCAGAGATGCGTTTCTTGAACACGCAGAAGTGTTTGGTAACTACTACGGCACCTCGCGTGAAACCATTGAGCAGGTTCTGGCGACGGGCGTGAATGTGTTCCTCGACATCGACTGGCAGGGCGCACAGCAAATTCGCAAGAAAATGCCTGACTCGCGCAGTATCTTTATTTTACCGCCGTCGAAGGATGAGCTGGATCGCCGCCTGCGTGGCCGCGGTCAGGACAGTGAAGAAGTCATCGCAAAGCGTATGGAACAGGCAGTTGCAGAAATGAGCCATTACGCGGAATATGATTACCTTATTGTGAATGATGATTTTGATGCCGCGCTGAGCGATCTCAAAACCATTCTTCGCGCAGAACGACTGCGTATGAGCCGCCAGAAGCAGCGACATGACGCATTAATCACCAAACTGTTGGCAGACTGAACCCACTTTCAGTATCATGCCCAGTCATTTCTTCACCTGTGGAGCATTTTAAGTATGGCACGCGTAACTGTTCAGGACGCTGTAGAGAAAATTGGTAACCGTTTTGACCTGGTGCTGGTCGCCGCGCGTCGCGCTCGTCAGATGCAGGTGGGCGGTAAAGATCCGCTGGTACCGGAAGAAAACGATAAAACCACCGTTATTGCACTTCGCGAAATCGAAGAAGGTCTGATCAACAACCAGATCCTCGACGTGCGTGAGCGCCAGGAGCAGCAAGAGCAGGAAGCCGCAGAACTGCAGGCCGTAACCGCCATTGCTGAAGGTCGTCGTTAATTAAACCTGCGGGTCGCCCTTGTATCTGTTTGAAAGCCTGAATCAACTGATTCAAATCTACCTGCCTGAAGACCAGATTAAGCGTCTTCAGCAGGCGTATCTCGTTGCACGTGACGCTCACGAGGGCCAGACACGTTCAAGCGGTGAACCCTACATCACGCACCCGGTTGCGGTAGCCTGTATTCTGGCCGAGATGAAACTCGACTACGAAACGCTGATGGCTGCCCTGCTGCACGACGTGATCGAAGATACCCCTGCCACCTACCAGGATATGGAACAGCTGTTTGGCAAAAGCGTTGCCGAGCTGGTGGAAGGGGTCTCTAAGCTTGATAAGCTGAAATTCCGCGACAAGAAAGAGGCGCAAGCCGAAAACTTCCGCAAGATGATTATGGCGATGGTGCAGGATATCCGCGTCATTCTCATCAAACTCGCTGACCGTACCCACAACATGCGCACGCTGGGCTCACTTCGCCCGGATAAACGTCGCCGCATTGCCCGTGAAACCCTCGAAATTTACAGTCCGCTGGCGCACCGTTTAGGTATCCACCACATCAAAACCGAGCTGGAAGAGCTGGGCTTTGAAGCGTTGTACCCGAACCGTTATCGCGTGATTAAAGAGGTGGTGAAAGCCGCACGCGGTAACCGTAAAGAGATGATTCAAAAGATCCTCTCTGAAATTGAAGGGCGTTTGCAGGAAGCGGGAATCCCGTGCCGCGTCAGCGGTCGCGAAAAACATCTTTACTCCATCTACTGCAAAATGGTGCTCAAAGAGCAGCGTTTTCACTCGATCATGGATATCTACGCGTTCCGCGTAATCGTCCACGACTCTGACACCTGCTACCGCGTGCTGGGGCAGATGCACAGCCTCTATAAACCGCGCCCGGGGCGCATGAAAGATTACATCGCCATTCCGAAAGCGAACGGTTATCAATCTTTGCATACCTCGATGATCGGTCCGCACGGCGTGCCTGTTGAAGTGCAGATCCGCACCGAAGACATGGACCAGATGGCAGAGATGGGTGTAGCCGCACACTGGGCTTACAAAGAGCACGGTGGCGAAAGCAGCACCACTGCGCAAATCCGCGCCCAGCGCTGGATGCAGAGCCTGCTGGAGCTTCAGCAGAGTGCGGGTAGCTCGTTCGAATTTATCGAGAGCGTTAAATCCGATCTCTTCCCGGATGAGATTTACGTTTTCACCCCAGAAGGCCGCATTGTCGAACTGCCTGCGGGCGCAACGCCGGTCGACTTCGCCTACGCCGTGCATACCGATATCGGGCACGCCTGCGTGGGCGCGCGCGTCGACAGACAGCCTTACCCGCTGTCTCAACCGCTCTCCAGTGGCCAGACGGTCGAAATTATTACCGCGCCGGGCGCACGTCCGAACGCGGCCTGGCTGAACTTTGTCGTGAGTTCCAAAGCGCGTGCCAAAATTCGTCAGCTGTTGAAAAACCTCAAGCGCGATGACTCCGTCAGCCTGGGGCGTCGTCTGCTCAACCACGCGTTGGGCGGCAGCCGCAAGCTGGCTGAGATCCCACCGGAGCATATTCAGCGTGAACTCGACCGTATGAAGCTCACGTCTCTGGACGATCTGCTGGCGGAAATTGGTCTGGGTAACGCGATGAGCGTCGTGGTGGCGAAAAACCTGCAGCAGGGCGAAGCGACGCCATCTGCTCCAGGCGCATCCGGCCATGCTCATCTGCCGATCAAAGGCGCGGACGGGGTGCTGATCACCTTCGCAAAATGTTGCCGTCCAATCCCTGGCGACCCGATTATTGCGCACGTCAGTCCGGGCAAAGGGCTGGTTATCCACCATGAATCCTGTCGTAACATTCGCGGCTACCAGAAAGAAGCCGAGAAGTTTATGGCGGTCGAGTGGGATAAAGAGACGGCGCAGGAATTTATCACCGAAATTAAGGTGGATATGTTCAACCACCAGGGTGCCCTGGCAAACCTGACGGCAGCCATCAACACGGCCTCGTCCAACATTCAGAGCCTGAATACGGAAGAAAAAGACGGCCGCGTCTATAGCGCCTTTATTCGTCTGACCGCTCGCGACCGCGTGCATCTGGCGAACATTATGCGCAAGATCCGCGTCATGCCGGACGTGATTAAAGTCACCCGAAACCGAAACTAGGTTTATGAATTCACAACGTTATGCCCGTATCTGCGAAATGCTTGCCAGACGCCAGCCTGACCTGACGGTCTGCATGGAGCAGGTGCATAAACCTCATAACGTCTCTGCCATCGTCCGTACCGCAGATGCCGTCGGCGTGCATGAAGTGCACGCCGTCTGGCCGGGTCACCGGATGCGAACCATGGTCTCTGCTGCGGCAGGCAGTAACAGCTGGGTATCCGTCAAATCTCACCAGACGATTGGCGATGCCGTATCGCATCTGAAAGGACGCGGGATGCAGATCCTGGCGACAAACCTGTCCGATAAGGCCGTGGATTTCCGCGAGATCGACTACACCCGTCCGACCTGCATTTTGATGGGTCAGGAGAAAACCGGGATCTCCCATGAAGCGCTGGATCTGGCGGATCGGGACATCATCATTCCGATGATCGGCATGGTCCAGTCCCTTAACGTCTCCGTGGCGTCCGCGCTCATTCTGTATGAAGCGCAGCGCCAGCGTCAGAACGCCGGGATGTACGAGCGCAGCAACAGCATGCTGCCGGAAGAAGAACAGCAGCG
This sequence comes from Enterobacter sp. 50588862, assembly GCF_001462935.1. Classification (NCBI taxonomy): domain Bacteria; kingdom Pseudomonadati; phylum Pseudomonadota; class Gammaproteobacteria; order Enterobacterales; family Enterobacteriaceae; genus Enterobacter; species Enterobacter sp. 50588862. The sequence continues at coordinate 141,342 of NZ_LNHM01000018.1, read as the reverse complement.
CCTGCTGTTTGAAGGTGGCTATCCGGTGCTGGCTCGCGTTGCGAAGCAGAAAAAATTGCCTTACCCCCACGTCAACGCGCAGGGCGAAATTGAAGCCGATGCCGAGTGGTGGGCCACTATGCAGTACGCCGGGTAACCGATGAAAGGCCGCCTGCTGGATGCTATCCCGCTCAACAGCCTGACGGGCGTGGGCGCGGCGCAAAGCAATAAGCTGGCAAAAATTGGCCTGCACACCGTACAGGATCTCCTGCTTCACCTCCCCCTGCGTTACGAAGACCGCACCCAGCTTTACAAGATTGGCGATCTGCTTCCCGCTATTTACGCCACCGTTGAAGGCGAAGTCCTGAACTGCAACATCACTTTCGGCGGACGCCGGATGATGACCTGTCAGATCAGCGACGGCACCGGCATCCTCACCATGCGTTTCTTCAACTTCAGCGCTGCAATGAAAAACAGCCTGGCGACAGGCCGCAGAGTGCTGGCCTATGGCGAAGCCAAACGCGGGAAATACGGCGCAGAGATGATCCACCCGGAGTACCGCGTGCAGGGCGATCTCAGCACGCCGGAGCTGCAGGAGACGCTCACCCCGGTTTACCCGACGACCGAAGGCATCAAGCAGGCGACGCTGCGTAAGCTCACCGATCAGGCGCTGGAGCTGCTGGACACCTGTGCCATTACCGAACTGCTGCCGCCAGAACTGGCTCAGGGGATGATGAGCCTGCCCGAGGCGCTGCGCACCCTGCACCGCCCGCCGCCAACGCTGCAGCTCAGCGATTTAGAAAGCGGTAAACACCCCGCCCAACGGCGTCTTATCCTTGAGGAATTACTGGCGCATAACCTGAGCATGCTGGCGCTGCGCGCCGGCGCGCAGCGTTTCCACGCTCAGCCGTTAAGCCCGAATGATGTGCTCAAAGATAAGCTGCTGGCCTCGCTACCCTTTAAGCCCACCGGCGCGCAGGCGCGCGTCACCGCCGAGATTGAGCGCGACATGGCGCTCGACGTGCCGATGATGCGCCTGGTGCAGGGCGACGTAGGCTCAGGTAAAACGCTGGTTGCCGCCCTGGCCGCGTTACGCGCCATCGCCCACGGCAAACAGGTCGCCCTGATGGCACCGACAGAGCTGCTGGCCGAGCAGCACGCCAATAATTTCCGCGCCTGGTTCGCACCGCTCGGGATTGAGGTGGGCTGGCTCGCCGGAAAGCAAAAAGGCAAAGCGCGTCTTGCGCAACAGGAGGCCATCGCCAGCGGGCAGGTGCAGATGATTGTCGGCACGCACGCTATCTTCCAGGAGCAGGTGCAGTTCAACGGCCTTGCGCTGGTGATTATCGATGAACAGCACCGCTTCGGCGTGCATCAGCGTCTGGCGCTGTGGGAAAAAGGGCTGCAGCAGGGCTTCCACCCGCATCAGCTGATCATGACCGCCACGCCGATCCCGCGTACCCTGGCGATGACGGCTTACGCCGATCTGGATACCTCTACCATCGACGAACTGCCGCCGGGCCGAACGCCGGTGACGACGGTCGCCATACCGGATACGCGCCGCAGCGACATCATTGACCGCGTGCGCAACGCCTGCACCCATGAAGGGCGCCAGGCCTACTGGGTCTGTACCCTGATTGAAGAGTCGGAACTGCTGGAAGCCCAGGCCGCCGAAGCGACGTGGGAAGAGCTCAAGCTGGCACTGCCCGAGCTGAACGTTGGCCTGGTTCACGGACGCATGAAGCCTGCCGAGAAGCAGGCGGTGATGCAATCCTTCAAACAGGGGGTACTGCATTTGCTGGTCGCGACGACGGTCATCGAAGTGGGCGTTGACGTCCCCAACTCCAGTTTGATGATCATCGAAAACCCGGAACGTCTGGGGCTTGCCCAGCTCCACCAGCTGCGCGGGCGCGTTGGCCGCGGCGCGGTAGCGTCTCACTGCGTGCTGCTTTACAAAGCTCCGCTTTCAAAAACCGCCCAGATGCGACTGCAGGTGCTGCGCGACAGCAACGACGGCTTTGTGATTGCGCAAAAAGACCTGGAGATACGCGGCCCGGGCGAACTACTGGGCACGCGCCAGACGGGAAATGCTGAATTCAAAGTGGCGGATTTACTGCGCGATCAGGCCATGATCCCCGAAGTTCAGCGCCTTGCGCGCCATATTCATGAACGCTACCCCGAACAGGCGGCAGCGTTAATTGAGCGCTGGATGCCGGAAACCGAACGGTATTCCAACGCCTGATCTCAGGCAAATATCGGCAGCATCAGGTACAGCTTGATCACCAGCGCGTTGACGATATCAATGAAGAATGCGCCGACCATCGGGACCACCAGAAACGCCATATGCGATGGCCCGAACCGTTCGGTGATCGCCTGCATGTTGGCGATAGCCGTTGGGGTAGCCCCCAGACCAAACCCGCAGTGACCGGCCGCCAGCACCGCCGCATCATAGTTTTTCCCCATCATGCGCCAGGTCACGAACATGGCATAAAGCGCCATAAACAGCGCCTGCACCGCCAGAATCGCCACCATCGGCAGCGCCAGCGAGGCCAGCTCCCACAGCTTCAGGCTCATCAGCGCCATCGCCAGGAACAGCGACAGACAGACGTTGCCAAGCACCGATACCGCACGGTCAAACACGCGATAGAAGCCCATCAGCGCCAGACCGTTGCTCAGGATCACCCCGATAAACAGCACGCAGACAAACGTCGGCAGTTCAAACGCGGTACCCGCCAGCCATTGCGCAACCACTTTGCCCACGGTCAGGCAGATGGCAATCATCGCGATGGTTTCAATCATCACCAGCGAGGTGATGCTGCGGCCAACGTCCGGTTTTTCAAACGCGGTCGGCACCATTTCATCGTCCGGTCTGCCATTCGGCGTGGTGGAGTGCTTCACCAGATAACGCGCTACCGGGCCGCCAATCAGGCCACCCAGTACCAGGCCAAAGGTCGCGCAGGCCATCGCCACTTCCGTCGCGTTTTCAAAACCGTAGCGTTCGATGAACAGCTTGCTCCACGCCGCGCCGGTGCCGTGACCGCCCGAAAGGGTAATCGACCCCGCCAGCAGCCCCATCAGCGGATCCAGCCCCAGCAGCGTTGCCATACCGATGCCAATGGCGTTCTGCATCAGCAGCAGCCCCACCACCACAATCAGGAATACGCCGAGCACCTTACCGCCCGAGCGCAGGCTCGCCAGGTTGGCGTTCAGGCCGATAGTGGCAAAGAAAGCCAGCATCAGCGGGTCTTTCAGGGACATATCAAAATCAATTTCCCAGCCCATGCTTTTTTTCAGTATCAGCAAGGCCAGCGCCACCAGCAGACCGCCGGCGACAGGTTCAGGAATAGTGTATTTTTTCAGAAAGGAAACGCTGTGGACCAGCTTGCGACCAAGCAGAAGAACCAGCGTTGCGGCAACAAGGGTCGACAACGTATCGAGATGAATCATAAAAGGCTCCTGTTATGCGCGTATTCCATACACACGCGGCGTTATCCTGGGCCGGTTTGCGCTCGTCATGAGCCCCCGGCGCAAAAAGTGTAATTTTTTTTTCCGATAGGTTGTAAAAAACCTGCTCACAGCGGCAGATTTTCTTCCTTTTTTTTGCTGGCAATCGTTTGCTTTTACCAGGTGGTCAGATAAAATGCCCGCTTTTCCACCGTGGGATTGCCGCCGATGTCCGTTAACACCATAGAATCGCCAGATGCGCAACCGATTGCGCAGAAGCAAAATAGCGAACTGATTTACCGCCTTGAAGACCGACCGCCGCTGCCGCAGACGCTTTTTGCCGCCTGCCAGCATCTTCTGGCGATGTTTGTTGCGGTGATCACCCCGGCGCTGCTGATTTGCCAGGCGCTCGGTTTACCGGCGCAGGACACGCAGCACATTATCAGTATGTCTCTGTTCGCCTCCGGCGTGGCCTCCATTATTCAAATTAAAGCCTGGGGCCCGGTGGGGTCTGGGCTACTGTCGATTCAGGGCACCAGCTTTAACTTCGTGGCGCCGCTGATCATGGGCGGTACGGCGCTGAAAACCGGCGGTGCGGATGTTCCGACGATGATGGCGGCGCTGTTCGGCACGCTGATGCTGGCAAGCTGCACGGAGATGGTCATCTCCCGCGTGCTGCACCTGGCTCGCCGTGTGATCACCCCGTTGGTTTCCGGCGTGGTGGTGATGATTATCGGCCTGTCGCTAATTCAGGTGGGCCTCACCTCCATCGGTGGCGGCTACGCGGCAATGAGCGACCACACCTTCGGCGCGCCGAAAAACCTGCTGCTGGCGGGCGTGGTGCTGGCGATCATCATTCTGCTTAACCGTCAGCGTAACCCTTACCTGCGCGTGGCCTCGCTGGTGATCGCCATGGCGGCGGGCTATCTGCTGGCGTGGGCGCTGGGGATGCTGCCGGAGAACACCGCGCCGACCAACAGCGCGCTAATCACCGTCCCAACGCCGCTTTATTACGGCCTGGGCATAGACTGGGGTCTGCTCCTGCCGCTGATGCTGGTCTTTATGATTACTTCTCTGGAGACCATCGGTGATATCACCGCTACCTCCGACGTCTCTGAGCAGCCGGTGTCCGGCCCGCTGTACATGAAGCGTCTGAAAGGCGGCGTGCTGGCGAACGGCCTGAACTCGTTTGTCTCTGCGGTATTCAACACCTTCCCGAACTCCTGCTTCGGCCAGAACAACGGTGTGATCCAGCTGACCGGCGTGGCCAGCCGCTACGTTGGTTTCGTGGTGGCGCTGATGCTGATCGTCCTCGGCCTGTTCCCGGCGGTGAGCGGCTTTGTGCAGCACATTCCTGAGCCGGTGCTGGGCGGCGCAACGCTGGTGATGTTTGGGACTATCGCGGCCTCCGGCGTGCGTATCGTCTCCCGCGAGCCGCTGAACCGTCGCGCGATCATGATTATCGCGCTGTCGCTGGCCGTTGGTCTGGGTGTTTCCCAGCAGCCGCTGATCCTGCAGTTTGCGCCGGACTGGGTTAAAAACCTGCTCTCTTCCGGCATTGCCGCGGGCGGTATCACCGCTATCGTGCTGAACCTCGTTTTCCCGCCTGAGAAGAACTGATCTCCCTCACGGCAGGCAGTCAATGCCTGCCGTGACATCTAATTACACCATTCCCGCCTTGAGCATTGCGCATAAATCGTGCATAACTCCCTTATGTTCGTTTCGCGGGATGGAAGACCATGAAATTTATTGGAAAGCTACTCGTCTATCTTCTGGTAGCCCTGCTTATTGTGCTGCTGGCGCTCTATATTTTGCTCCAGACCCGCTGGGGCGCGGCGCAGGTCAGCAGCTGGATTACGGTGAATACCGACTACGAACTCAGTTTCGACAAGATGAATCACCGCTTTTCATCGCCTTCCCACCTCATTCTGGAAAATGTCACCTTTGGGCGGGACGGTAAACCCGCCACATTAGTTGCCAAAAAAGTCGATATTGGCCTGAGCAGCCGTCAGATCACCGCTCCGCTGCACATGGGCACTATCACCCTGTTCGACGGCACGCTGAATCTCTCGCCTCAAACAGCGCCGCTGCCCTTCCAGGCCGATCGTCTGCAGCTGAACAACATGGCCTTTAACAGCCCGAATACTGAATGGGATCTGAGCGCACAGAAGGTCACGGGCGGCGTCAGCCCATGGCAGCCAGAAGCCGGGAACGTGCTGGGTAAAAACGCGAAGATCCAGATGAGCGCCGGCTCGCTGACCCTGAACGGCGTACCGGCCACCAACGTGCTAATCGACGGCCAGTTGAACGGCAAGGAGGTGGTGCTGAACACCATTGGTGCCGATATGGCCCGTGGCTCGCTCACTGGCTCCGCCCTGCGTAATGCTGACGGAAGCTGGATAATCGACACCATGCGCCTGAACGAGATCCGCCTGCAGAGCGACAAAACGCTGAAAGCGTTCTTCGCGCCGCTGGCTACCATCCCCTCCCTGCAAATTGGCCGTCTGGAGGTCACCGATGCCCGCCTGCAGGGCCCGGACTGGGCGGTGACCGATCTCGACTTAAGCCTGCGCAACCTGACTCTCAGCAAAGGCGACTGGCAGAGCCAGGAAGGTCGCCTGTCCATGAACGCCAGCGAGTTTATCTTCGGCTCGCTGCATCTGTTTGACCCGATCCTGAATGCGGAGTTTTCCCCGCAGGGCATAGCGCTGCGTCAGTTCACCTCCCGCTGGGAGGGCGGTATGGTGCGCACGTCCGGCAACTGGCTGCGCGACGGTAAAGCGCTGGTTCTGGACGATGTTGCCATCGCCGGGCTGGAGTACACCCTTCCTGAAAACTGGAAAACGCTGTGGATGGAGCCGCTGCCGGAATGGCTGAACAGCGTCACGCTGCAAAAATTTGGCCTGAGCCGCAACCTGGTGATCGACATCGATCCCGCCTTCCCGTGGCAGATCACCTCCCTGGACGGCTACGGCGCAAACCTGCAGCTGGCGAAAGATCGCCACTGGGGCGTCTGGGGCGGCAGCGCAACATTAAACGGCGCGGCGGCGACCTTTAACCGCGTCGACGTGCGCCGTCCGTCGCTGGCGCTGAATGCCAACGCCGCCACGGTGAACATTAGCGACCTGAGTGCCTTTACCGAGAAAGGTATTCTGGAAGCCACGGCGACCGTTTCACAACTCCCGCAGCGGCAGACCACGGTGAGCCTGAACGGGCGCGGCGTACCGCTCAACGTGCTGCAGCAGTGGGGCTGGCCTGCGTTACCGATTACGGGCGACGGCAATATTCAGATGACCGCCAGCGGCAGCGTGCAGGCGAATGCCCCACTGAAGCCGACGGTGAATGGGAAGCTGAGCGCGGTGAATATGGATAAGCAGCAGGTTGAGCAGACGATGACGGGCGGCGTGGTTTCAACGCCTGTGCAATAAAGTTTTTGATGTTTGTTCCCTCTCCCTGTGGGAGAGGGTCAGGGTGAGGGCATCAGAGCGCATAATTACCTTAGGCCCGGTAAGCGAAGCGCCACCGGGCATTTTCCACCTCAGAGCTGAACCACCACCTCATCCCCCTCCGCTTTCACCACCACACCCCACTCGCTGCCCGCGTGCGAACCGCCTTTCACGCCACTCACCTTCTGCACGTTGCGCAAGCACACTGACCAGTTTTTCGCGTCACCCGCGCCGGTAAAGGTCACAATGTCGCCCCGACGTGACGCCTTCAGCGTAAATGCCACAGACCCGTCCGGCGCAGGCACTTCGCTCACCGCCGCTGCGCCATCCTCCAGGTTAAACAGCTGGAAGGCCGTCCCCTCGTTCCAGGCGTAGTCCGGCTTCTGGTTATTGTTACCGAGCGCCAGCAGCGTGTTGTCGCGCACGTAGACCGGCAGGCTCATAAAATCGTGCTGCTGCTTATGCCAGCGGCTGCCATGGATTTCGTCGTTGTGCCACAGGTGCGTCCAGCGGCCTTCCGGCAGGTAGAACTGCACATCCCCCGCCTCGGAGAACACCGGCGCCACCATCATGGAATCCCCCAGCATGTACTGACGGTCGAGGTAATCGCACGCCGGATCGTCCGGGAACTCCAGCATCATCGCGCGCAGCATCGGCGTGCCGAACTCGCGGGCCAGCGCCGCCTGACGGTACAAGTACGGCATCAGCTGACACTTCAGCTGCGTGAAGTGGCGCACCACGTCGCAGGACTCGTCATCGTACGCCCACGGCACGCGGTAGGATTTGCTGCCGTGCAGACGGCTGTGGCTGGAGAACAGCCCGAACGCGCACCAGCGTTTATAGACGTGCGCCGGAGCGGTGTTTTCGAACCCGCCGATATCGTGGCTCCAGAACCCGAAGCCGGACAGGCCAATCGACAGCCCACCGCGCAGGCTTTCCGCCATCGACTCGTAGTTGGCGTAGCAGTCGCCGCCCCAGTGTACCGGGAACTGTTGCGCTCCGACGGACGCGGAGCGGGCAAACAGCACCGCCTCCTCTTCCCCCACCGTCTCTTTCAGCACGTTCCACACCAGTTCGTTATAAATGTAGGCGTAGTGGTTGTGCATCTTCTGCGGATCGGAACCGTCGAACCACTGCACGTCGGTCGGGATACGCTCGCCGAAGTCGGTCTTGAAGCAGTCAACGCCGATATCCACCAGGCCTTTCAGCTTGTCGGCATACCACCGGCATGCGTCCGGATTGGTGAAGTCGTAAATCGCCAGCCCCGGCTGCCATTTGTCCCACTGCCACAGGGAGCCGTCCGGACGCTTGAGCAGGTAGCCCTTCTCTTTCAGCTCGCGGAAAATCGGGGATTTCTGGCCGATGTACGGGTTAATCCACACGCAGACCTTCAGCCCTTTCTCTTTCAGGCGGCGGATCATCCCTTCCGGATCCGGGAAGGTCACCGGGTCCCACTCGAAGTCGCACCACTGGAAGGCCTTCATCCAGAAGCAGTCGAAGTGGAACACGTGCAGAGGCAGGTCGCGCTCGGCCATGCCGTCGATAAAGCTGTTGACCGTCGCTTCGTCGTAGTTGGTGGTGAACGACGTGGTCAGCCACAGGCCGAACGACCACGCCGGCGGCAGCGCCGGACGCCCGGTGAACTGCGTATAGCGGTTCAGCACCTCTTTTGGCGTCGGGCCGTCGATCACGAAATACTCGAGATATTCCCCTTCCACGCTGAACTGTACTTTGGACACCTTCTCGGAGCCGACTTCAAACGAGACGTTTTCCGGGTGATTCACCAGCACGCCGTAGCTGCGGTTGGTCAGGTAGAACGGGATATTTTTGTAGGACTGCTCGGTGCTGGTGCCGCCGTCGCGGTTCCAGGTTTCGACCGTCTGGCCGTTGCGCACCAGCGCGGTAAAGCGCTCGCCCAGGCCGTAGACCGTTTCCCCCACGCCCAGATCCAGACGTTCGAACACATAATTGCGGTCGGTATTGCTGTCCTGCACGTAGCCGTTGTTTTTCAGCTGGCTGCCGGTAATGCGCTGGCCGTTGCGCAGGAAATCCAGCGCCCAGAACTCGCCTTTGGTGACGCGCACGCTGACGCTGCCGCTTTTCAGCTCGGCAAATTCGGCGTTGTTTTCAATCTCGACCTTCACGTCTTTCAGAACGTTCAGCGGATAGTGCGGGCCGTTGTTCAGCGCGCCCTGGAAGTGCTCGATGCGCACCCCGACAATCCCTTCCTGCGGGGAAAACAGACGCACCGTGAACATCAACGTGTCGAGCTGCCAGGTGCGCTCACGCACGTCGCGCGGCGCAACATACACCACCAGGTCATTGCCCTGCTGCTCCACGTCGAACACCTGAACCGGACAGGTCACGTTCAGGCCCGGTTGAATAAGCCAGTTTCCATCACTGATTTTCATGCTTTCGTCCTCTTAGTTCTGCAATTCTTTGCTGACCGGCAGGTTTTCAAAATCCTGCTGATTGCGGCGCGCGCCCTGCGCCAGCTCGCCCAGGATTTTGGTCAGGAAGGGGGTTTTCAGCGTGTAGTAGCGTTTGGCGATAATGGCGCTCAGCACGTAGCAGATCGCCGGCGCCAGCGTAAACAGGCCGATAATGATACTGATGGTCGCGCTGTTCTGGGTTTTGGCCGCCGCGTCGTAGCCGCCGCCTGCCAGCATCCAGCCGATCATCGCCCCGCCCAGCGCCAGGCCGAGCTTCAGCACGAACAGCGTGCCCGCAAAGCTGATGCCGGTCAGGCGTTTGCCGTTGGTCCATTCGCCGTAGTCGACGGTATCGGACATCATTACCCACTGGATTGGCGTCACCAGCTGGTGCAGCACGCCGATAACGAAGATAAAGGCGAACATCAGCACCGTGGCGTGCATCGGGACGAAGAACATCGCCACGCTGACCACCGCCAGCGCGGCGTTGGTCCACCAGAAGATGCTGACCTTGCACTTCCAGTCGGTGAGCGGTTTCGCCAGCGCGGAGCCGATCAGATTGCCGACGCAGTAGGTGGTGAGAAATGCGACGAACACCTCCGGCGAGCCCATGATCCAGGTGCAGTAGTACATCATCGCCCCGCCGCGCACGCAGACGGCGAGGATATTGAGGATGGTCAGCACGCCGACGATGCGCCACTGGTCGTTTTGCCAGATATCGCGCAGGTCTTCCCGCATGGAGGTGGTGCTCGGCGGCACCTGGATGCGCTCTTTGGTGGTGAAGAAGCAGAACGCCAGCATCAGGAACGCGACCACCGACAGCACGGCGATCCCGCCCTGGAAGCCGAACGCCTTATCTTCTCCGCCAATCAGCTTCACCAGCGGCATCATCAGCACCGTGGAGAGCATGCCACCCGCCGTCGCCAGCACGAAGCGCCAGGACTGAAGGGAGATACGCTGCGTCGGGTCGCTGGTGATTACCCCACCCAGCGCGCAGTACGGGATGTTGACCACGGTATAGAGCAGGGTCAGCAGCGTGTAGGTGATAGCGGCGTAAATCATTTTGCCGTTGAGGCTGAGGTCCGGTGTAGTGTAGGCCAGCACGCAGACGATGCCGAACGGGATGGAACCGAACAAAATCCACGGACGGAACTTGCCCCAGCGGCTGCGGGTGCGGTCGGCAATCAGCCCCATGCACGGGTCAGAGATTGCATCCAGCGCGCGGGCTAGCAGAAACATGGTGCCGACAAACCCGGCGGGAATGCCGAAAATATCAGTGTAGAAAAACATCATGTACAACATGACGTTATCAAAAATGATGTGGCTGGCGGCGTCACCCATGCCATAGCCAATCTTCTCTTTTACTGACAATGCTTCGCTCATATTTTTTATCCTTCACGCTGTAGGGGGCGCTGAGACCGGTTGCATTGGTTTTAAACCATTGTTTCAACGGCGGGTATTGCGTTTTCTGGTTAGCAGATTACGTTTCTTGTTTTTTGTGATCGCGATAAATGTTGGAGAGCACAAAAGGCTAACCTGAGGATTTTCTTAGGAATTAGCTGAAACAGGGGGGTACAGGTCAAAAGAGAGGTGAAAAAAGTGGTGTGGGGTATGTGGTAAATGCCTGAAAGTAGCTATAATGCGCCCCGCCTCCATGTAGCAATCGAGGCGCGGAAGATCGTCATCTCCGGTGAGGTGGCTGGACTTCAAATCCAGTTGGGGGCGCCAGCGTTCCCGGGCAGGTTCGACTCCTGTGATCTTCCGCCAAAAATGCCATTCACCTCGATAATAAAAAACGTCACTCGTAAATAGAACCGCTTATTGCAACCACCTTATGTGAGCTTGATCAATTATTCATTTGAATATTGAGTGTTATCCTTTTACTTATTCAAAAAATATTTAAGGGAAGCTGTAATGGAATGGATTATTGGTGCGGTGATTCTAATGGCTATTATTTGTACCATATTCAAGCCCAGACGGTGTGATATCTGCCAAACTTATTTCAAGAAAAAATATTACACATGGAAAATCCAGGGAAAGAAACAACATCTATGCCCCAACTGCAATGGTAAAATGCAGCGTCGAGTTAGTTCGCAAAAATTTAAGAGTAGATTTGGTTAAAAGTTTTTTAATCATTTTTTAATCGCAAACTTCAGGATAATCATAAATGATAAGTTTTTTATTATAGTTCTATAACTTATCATTTATTCCCTTATTACCATCACCAAATTAAAAACCATGATAGCTACTTATTCATAAGCCTAAGCCTACAAGCTTCTTTAACCCACTTACTAAAATTCCCTTTCCCCGCAGCCTTCTCAATCTGCCCCAAAAGCTCATCCTCGAACCGGATGTTTTTCATCGTGCTCTTTGTGCGGTCAAAATTTGGTTTCTTTTTCTCTTGCATGGTAGGTACCACTTCGGTTAGTTTTTCCGCATGTGGTACCTACCACATGGATTATAAATTCCTGACAACGCCCAGCAGTGTTGGAGCACTAAAGGGCGTCTACCATACCAACTATCAATGAGTTGATTATAACTGATTCACATTCTATCCAGACACCGACCAATCCGGAACCGAGCGTTCGTTGATTATGGGATACTGCCCAAATGTTTTCGACAAATCGACGCTGAAAATCATCCTTTCTGGCAAGTAGCTGCGCGCGGCGGGGTTTGATACCGGACAGCATGTCACTGTAAAGGTCATGAAAGGATGTATCATTCTGGTGGCGTATAACGAGCAGGAAGCGGTTGCAGGATAAACGCTCATTGAGATAGAGGACGCGCTTGCAGCGATCTAAGCTCCCTGTTCGAACCATCAACTAATATCTCATAAATAGAATTTCTGATGGCGACATTGATCAGCATTCAACTATCCGGAAATTCCGGATAGTTGGCCCGGAAAGGTGACATCAGATTTCCACTGAGTGATCACTACAATCTCAAAGCTACACTCGTAGTTACGCTCAGCTCATGGCTCCCAGTTTCGCCTTTAGCGGCCATACGGCTATTAAACTAATATGCAACGGATCTAACGCCCTCATTCTCACGCTCATATAATATCTAAATTAATAGCCAACAATTATTCACGACAAATATAATGCGAAGATTAAAATATCTGAATTTTTCATTACGTATAAATTATTGCGATATGCATCACAGCAGAAATATAATATTAATAGAAACTTGTACCTATGTTTACTGTTAAAAGGTGCAATATGTATTATAGCGACTCATTAATAACATCAATGGATGCGAATAAAATATTGGCACTAAAGTTAGATCACGCCTTAACAGGCGTAAAAGATGAAGTATTAAAGCAAGCGCAACTGTTAGATGATGGGGCAACGCGATTAAGCTATCAGCTATCGTGCTTTACTGAAAACTATCAGGATGTATGTTTACGATTACGCAAAGAAGACTCAAGATTTTTGACAGGTATCGTCCAGTTAATAAAACACAGAGACATTATCTATAAGATGCTTTATATTTATATTAAAAGCCTATTAAGTAACAAGAGTGAAAAAAGAATACATAACATACAAATAAATCTTATGCGTTTAGGTTTATCAATTTCATCATCGATGCTCTCCAGCCAGGCTTTTATATATTCGGCAACTATTGCAATTTTTAGTAGTGTTCATACCAACATTTGGATGAAAGAAAAGATCACATCGTTTTCTACTTATGCTGTCCTTGGTTTAAAAGTTTATGGCATCGTTGAGCAAGCATCCAGAAGCGCCAACCATCTAAAAAATTATAATGCTTATTACTATAATCTCCTTTATCAGGAAGAGCTTGAAATGATGTTTTTCTTGATTGAGCCCATAATAATGAGGTCCCCCATACTTAACCAAGCCTATGCTTCAGACAGCGACATTGCATACGCGATTTCAAGGATGATAAAGGGATGATTAAAGCTATTAAAGACTGGCTAAAAGGCCAACTCATATTTTTCCTGAGAGGCGCAACTCCCCTTTTATTCGTCGTAATATTTGCACTATTTGCCGTAACCTGGCTACCCGAAAAAATCGCAATGAATGCAACATGGTCAGTTGTAGTTATTGTAGGCCTCAATATCCTTTTACGTAAAAAAAGATAATTACTATTTAACAGGAGTAAATTATGTCAATTCCCGCACATCTATGGTTGTTTGATGAAAATGGCTCGCCCATAGTTGGTCCATCCTTACTGCCAGCGAGATTAGGATCGTTTGAAATCCGTTCAGTTATCCATCAGGTATGGATCCCTGAGAGCTCGCATACTGGTCGTTTGACAGGCACGAGAGTTCATTCCCCCTTAAATTTGCATAAGGAATTTGATGCTGCAACGCCTGTTTTATATCGTGCTATGTGTGAAGGAAGAACATTAAAAAAAGCAGAATTGAAAATGTATCGAATTATTGACCAGGGCGTTGAGAGTGAGTATTTCAATATGATAATGGAGAACGTGAAAATCACCTCTATATCACCCCTGCTGCATCCCACCGGCTTGACGAGCACGCATCTAGAAGAGATTCAACTCAGGTACGAGAAGATTACATGGAAGCATTGCGACGGGAACGTTCTCTACACTGACGAATGGAATAACCGAGCTACGTATTAGGGTATCTAAAATGAAAGTACTGTTAATTTTGGCTGCACTTCTATTCCTGGTTCAAAATACATCAGCAGCCCAAATGTCCGGCTTCGCAGCCAGGTATTATCAGTATGATGGAACAACGTCGGAAGAACCCACAGAAGTGCCCCTCTATCCCACTATTACCATCGGTAAGAAAACCGTGCAAATGGAGGTTACTCATCTGGCAGACATCTCCAGCACACCAGTCAACAAAGACAGTTCCGCTTGTTGGTTCTGCCTTCATGACGACGATGACACGAATTACTGGTTCATCTCTTATAACGAAATGGGTACAGGATTGTTAACGGCAATAGCCATAGCCAGGGATGGGATTCATAAAGAGTGTGCAAAAACAACGGAAGCTGTCAAAGTCTCAGTCGCTAATGTTCCGTTGTTGAATGCTACTCACGGGAATTTAGTTAAACTGTTCGGTAATAAGGAGATCGCCAAAAAGAAAGCAATGCTCTTTTATCATGAGACACCAGTGCAGGATGGATTCATCCAGAGTAATACGGTCTCGTATTACTTCGATGGCGAAAAAGTACGTGGCGTAATCATCGGGCAAATTACCAGCAACTAGTTCGCAGACTCCCTCTTCCACAGGAACGGGGAGTTAAGCCTGTCCACCCAACCTCATATGGAGCAACGGAAACGGATTCCCCTGCCCGTCCACTTCCGAGCGCCCGACCTGCTCAAACCCCATATGGCGATAAAATCCCACGCCCTGCGGATTCTGCTCATTCACATCCACTTCGTTCACGCCGAACGCTGCGATGGCGTGTTGCAGCAGCAATTTCCCAACGCCCTTCCCGCGGCTCGCGTCGTCAACAAATAGCATTTCAATGCGGTTTTCATCCACGCCTAAAAAGCCGTGAATAACGCCTGCGTCATCCTGGGCCATCACAACGCTGAGGTTTGGCAAATACGCGTTAAGCAATAACGGGCGCAGCGCCGCGATATCGCTTTCCTGTAAAAAGTGATGGGTGGCGCGGACGGAGGATTCCCAGATCGCGACCAGACGTTCGAAGTGTATGGGGAGTGCGGTTTCAATTTTCATAGGGGGATCATGTGCTGATAAGTAAGTTAATTCAAGTCACTCCTTGCGGACCGTACGGGAACTGACCGTGCGGTTTTTCATCCCCTACCCTAATCTCCATCACCGCATACACCCCGTCCTTCGGCACGACCACGGTGACGTTTTCCACCGGTACGCCCGCCGCCAGGTGAATATCCTGCAGCTGCTGTAGCGTCCTCGGGTGGATATCCTCCCAGCCGATACCGCGCAGCACAAAGTCAATCTG
Source organism: Enterobacter sp. 50588862 (assembly GCF_001462935.1). Lineage (NCBI taxonomy): Bacteria > Pseudomonadati > Pseudomonadota > Gammaproteobacteria > Enterobacterales > Enterobacteriaceae > Enterobacter > Enterobacter sp. 50588862. The sequence continues at coordinate 126,120 of NZ_LNHM01000018.1, read as the reverse complement.
CGGGCTGCTGGTCAGCATGTTTGAGACAATCACCGCCCCGCCGGGCTTGACCAGCCGCAGCGCGCGCTGGAGAAAAATCACCGCGTCGGCGTCGTTGAAGTATTCGAAAATCCCCAGCGCGTCGACCAGTTCGGCCTGATGCTCGCCCAGCTCCAGCAGCAGGTCCTCGTTACGCACCAGCGTGTGCACCAGGTTGCGCCTGAGCAGGGTCAGCTGTTCGCCCACCACAATGCCTTCCTGCGCCGCCATGGTTTCGGCCCAGCTAAGCGCCACGGGGTCTTTATCCACCAGGGTGAGATAGACCTGCTGGCCATCGAACTTTGCTTCGCGCAGCGCCTCCAGCACCGGAATGGCGGCGCCGCTTGCCAGGCTGACCCAGTTGTTCTCGCTCTCATTGTGAATGTACTTCTCCACCAGCGCGGCAAGCACCCGGGCGCGGGCGCGCACGCCGATGGCGTCGTTCGCGTGGATAAACCACTGACGACTGTCGCTGTCCATCTTTGTGCCATCCGGCAGGCGATCCTCAAGCGGGTTTTGCACCACAAACAGCGCCAGCGCGGAGGGCACCAGCCGGGTGCGCCATGCGGTAAGCGCCGGACGGTTGCGAAAGGCCTGTTCGGAATAGCGGTTCTGCGGGACGAGCACAGCCTGCCCCCCTTCCTGATATTCGACCTGCGGAGGGCGAAGCGCTAGCTCGGCTTTCAGCGCCCGATCGAGCGCAGCGATCTCCCGGGCAGCATCGTCTTTCATCGGCCACTGGTCGCTGACGTCGGGAAATGACGCGCTGAAAATCGTCATATTTTCCGGCGCATCGCCGCGAAAAGGCTGCCAGTTCATGTCGTCTTCCCTCCGTTAGGCTTTTAACGGAAGTCTATCTAGGCGAGCCAGTAATGCCCCAGGAAGAAAGCACGATTTTTACTGCTTCACCCACACCAACTGGTCAACCCGGAAGCCCAGACTGCGCGCGGTATTCAGGTAATCCTGCTTTACCGCATCCGGGATGGTCGGCGTGCGTGACAGGATCCACAGATAGTCGCGGTTCGGGCCGCTCACCAGCGCGTACTGGTACTTATCGTCCAGCCTGATCACGTTATACCCGCCGTAGAACGGGCCGAAGAACGATACCTTCAGCGCGGCGGTGGTCGGCTCGCCGGTAAAGTAGGCTTTGCCCTCGCTCTCGTTCCACTTGTTCTTCACCGGATCAAAACCCCGGTTAAGCACGCTGATGCCGCCGTCGCTGCGCTCGCCGTAGGTCGCCGTCACCTGCTCCAGACCGCGTTCAAAGCGGTTTTCCAGACGGGCGACTTCGTACCATTTGCCGAGATAGCGGCTGGCGTCAAAGTGGGTAATAGGCTGCACGCCTTTCGGCGGCGTGGGGGATTTACAGGCGACCAGCGTCAGGGCAATCGCAACACCGGTCACAACAGGCCATAGCTTCATGAGAATTCCTTTCATTTGCACGGTTGGAAGTTAAGTGTAGTGCACCGTTTCGGCGCTTCATCCCGTTCGGGAAAATTCGTAGTATATTGAGAGTATTCCTCCACCCTGGACACGGACATGGCTTACTCCATCGGCGAATTCGCCAGACTCAGCGGCATCACCGCCACCACCCTGCGGGCGTGGCAGCGTCGCTACGGTTTACTCAAGCCACAGCGCACGGAAGGCGGCCACCGCCAGTACAGCGATGAGGACGTCCAGCAGGCGCTCAAAATCCTCGACTGGGTAAAAAAAGGCGTCCCGATCGGCCAGGTCAAACCGCTGCTGGAGCGCCCGACGCCGGGGCGGACCAACAACTGGCAAACGCTGCAGCAGATCATGCTGCAACGCCTGCAGGACGGCAAAGTCGAGTCCCTGCGCCAGATGATTTACGATGCCGGACGCGAGTACCCAAGGCCGGAACTGGTCGCGAACGTACTGCGTCCGCTGCGCAGCCAGGTCTCGGCTAACGTCGCCGCCGCCATGACCCTGCGCGCGATCCTCGACGGCATCATCATCGCCTACACCTCGTTTTGCCTCGAAGGCGATAAAAAAGCGCCGGGCGACAATATTCTGCTCAGCGGCTGGCACCTGAACGACCCGTGCGAGATCTGGCTCGAAGCCCTAACGCGCACCGGGCAGGGCCACCGCATCGACATTCTGCCGGTTCCCCCTGACGCGCTGGCGCCGGAGATTTTCCCGGAGCGGAAATGGCTGCTGGTCACCAGCGGCAAGCTCACCGCCGGGCGGAAAAAGCAGGTGGAGCAGTGGCAGCAGCAGGTATCGCTTGAAGTAATTATCCTCTGATAATTTTCTCCTGCGGGAATCTTCACGAAAAGTTGAATATTTTCCCACGCCGCAGATGCTAACGTTTTCCTGTGACGAATAACTCAACAGGAAAACACCATGAAAAAAACTGCCCCTCTGCTGATCCTGGCCTCGATGGCCTTCGCCCCTGCCGCCTTTAGCGCCCCTGCCGGCACGCTAAGCGTCCACATTCTTGACCAGCAAACCGGAATGCCGCCATCAGACGTTACCGTTACGCTGGAGAAGCAGCAGCAGGACAAATGGACTCAGGTTGCCAGCGGCAAAACCGACCACGATGGCCGTATCAAATCGCTCTATCCGCTGGACCAGGACATGCAGCCTGGCGTCTATAAAGTGACCTTTAAAACCGCAGAGTACTTCCACGGCAAAAAGCTGGACACCTTCTTCCCGGAGATCCCGGTGCTGTTTACCGTGACCCGCACCAACGAAAAGCTGCACATCCCGCTTCTGCTTAGCCAGTACGGCTACTCGACCTACAAGGGCAGTTAAGAGGCATTGATTTTAAAGGATTATAAAAAATAGTTCCGCGAATACTTGGACAAATTAGTCATGTTGTGTAAGTTTTAGTTATATGAACGGGAGGACTACACCATGACAACGAAACCTGTGCTCGGTATTAGCGGATGTTTGACCGGATCCGCCGTTCGCTTTGACGGCGGACATAAGCGCATGGGCTTCATCATGGATGAGCTGGCCCAGTGGGTGAATTTCAGGCCCGTCTGCCCGGAGATGGCCATCGGCCTGCCGACGCCTCGCCCGGCGCTGCGTCTGATCGTCACGACAGACGGAGAAACGCAGATGCGCTTCAGCCACGCACCTCACGAAGACGTTACGCAGAAAATGGCTGACTTTGCGGCAGATTATTTGCCGAAAATCGGCGATCTCGCAGGCTTCGTTGTCTGTGCAAAATCCCCAAGCTGCGGCATGGAACGCGTGCGGCTATACGATGAAAACGGCAACCGGGGCCGCAAGGAGGGGGTCGGGCTGTTCACCGCCGCTCTCCTTGAAACCTTGCCGTGGCTGCCCGTGGAAGAGGACGGACGCCTGCACGACCCGGTGCTGCGGGAAAACTTTGTCGAACGTGTTTTTGCGCTGCACGAACTTAACACGCTGCGTAAAAATGGCCTCACGCGCCGCGCGCTGCTGGACTTCCACAGCCGCTATAAGCTTCAGCTGCTGGCGCACCACCAGGCGGGCTACCGTGAGATTGGCCCGTTCGTTGCCTCGCTGCACGAGTGGGAAGACCTGGACGCCTTCTTCGTGGCGTACCGGGAAAAGCTGATGACCATCCTGAAAAAACCTGCTTCACGGAAGAATCACACCAACGTGCTGATGCATATTCAGGGCTATTTTCGTAACCAGCTCAACACTCGCCAGCGCGGCGAGCTGCGCGATGTGATCCTGCACTATCGCAACGGACAGTTGCCTATCCTCGCGCCGATCACGCTGCTGAAGCACTACCTGGCCGAATACCCCGACCGGTATCTGATGACGCAAAACTACTTTGATCCCTATCCTGATGATTTGGGTCTGCGTCTGGCAGTCAAGTGATGAAAAAAATGCGAAGGCCCCATTGACCCATAGAGGCCCAAAGCAGTACCCCGTTTAGACGACATCCTCACTGTCGTCTCTTTTTTGCATTTCATCTAAAGACTGTGATTATATACAGGCTTATTCTGCAAAAGGGGCCTGCCTGTGATCCACACCCTGCACATACAAAACTACCGCTCCATCCGCGAGATGTCGCTGGAACTGGAGCAGCTCAATATCGTCTTCGGGCCGAACGGCACCGGAAAATCCAATATTTACAAGGCGATACACCTGATGCACAGCGCCGCGCAAGGGCAGTTTTCCCAGGCGCTGGCGAACGAGGGCGGCATTCTGAAGGTGTTCTGGGCAGGCAAAACCCGCAGCGACCAGCTGCGGCGGATGAACCTGGCGGTGGAAACAGAGACCTACGAATACGAGCTGCAGGTCGGGTTTGTGGAGAAGCTGCCGTATCCCTCACAGTTTCAGCTCGACCCGGTGATCAAAGAGGAGTCCATCTGGCTGAGCGGCCAGCACCGTCGTCCTTCGTCACAGCTGATGAAGCGCAGGAATCAGGCCGTGTTTCTGAACAACGTGCATCACGAGAAAGTGACCCACAGCGGCACGCTGTATGAGAACGAATCGGTATTCGGGCAGCTCGGTGAACCGCATCTTTACCCGGAAGTGTCGCAGATGCGCGAATCCCTGCGTAACTGGCGCTTTTATCATGAGTTTTCTGTATCAATCGGCTCGGCGATGCGCGCTCCGCAGGTCGGTTTCCGCTCCCCGGTGCTGGCCAGCGACGGCGCCAACCTGGCGGCGGCGTTTCAGACTATCGTGGAGATTGGCGACGAGCTGCTGCTGATGCGCATTCTCGACCAGGCCTTCCCCGGCTGCGTGTTTTACAGCGACAACAGCGGTGGACGTTTTCGCATGATGATGCAGCGCGAGGGGCTGAGCAGGCCGCTGGAACCGGCGGAGTTCTCCGACGGCACCCTGCGCTTTCTGTGCCTGGCGGTGGCGCTGTTAAGCCCGCGCCCGCCGGCGTTTATCGCGTTAAACGAACCGGAAAACAGCCTGCACCCACAGATGCTGCCCGCTCTGGCGAGCTTAATCGCCGAGGCCAGCCACTACTCGCAGATCTGGCTCACCAGCCACTCGCCGGAGCTGGCGACGTTGATTGAGAAGCACAGATCGTTTTCGCTGTATCAGCTGTCGATGGCGGAGGGGGAGACCAGGGTGGAGAGACTGGGGTAAGTGTTTGTTTCCTTAATTACTTTTCTCCAGTCATCCCTCTCATGGTCGCCATCAACGACGATGATGATTTCCGCAGGTATATGCTTCAGCGAATTCAGGGCTCGCGATACATTATCCAATTTATTGTTGTCAGTTTCTGCTGGCTGGATAATCTGTAAACATTGGTTATCAGATGAGAAAATTAAAATGGATATTGCACTTTTCCCTGGTCAGAACACCCGTGCATGGGCTGAAACAATGATTAACCTTGAAGCCCGAAAGCTTATCAATACTGCGAATATTGTCGGAGGGCAACATCTCAGCGACGGACTCGCACGAATTAAATTTATGGATGATATTCGGCAATTTGTAATGCAACAGTTTAGCGCTACCCGGGCGGCCAGAAGTCATGATGAGTGCATGGAATGCCTGAAAAACATCCGGGCTGAGAACGAAAGTCTTCTTGATCAAAGCAGAATGCTTCGCTCACGTACAGCTCAGCTTTTTGCTCAGATTGAACTGGTTAAAGAAAATAACAAAGTCATCGGTTACTTTATCTCGTCGATAAAGGTTGTACTTTCCGGGTTACAGATTGTTGCAGGCGTTGGTGCAATGATGACAATGAATCCAGTGGGTGCGCTTGCAGGAGCGATTCTGGTTATGGATGGTGCAAATGCTATTTCAAAAGAAATTAACAGAACCCTTCAACATCAACCAAATTCTGAAGGTATGCTGGCAGATGGCGTCATGGATATCGCTCAGTTTATGGGATTTAAACGTGAATCAGCACTGGGAGTCTTCAACAGCGTAAGCCTGGCAGCAAGCGTCTATACGGTATTTGGCGCCATCCGAAAACCCGAATCATGGCGTCTGTTTCGCTATCTCCCGCTGGATTTCTACCGCAAGGTCGACGGTATGAATCGCGCAGCGCTCACTATGAAAATTGTCGGCTGGGGTGTCTCTGCAAAAGTCTCGTTTGATTTAATTTCTAATGCGTCTGGCCAGAACTAATGTATTTCTTTCTGTAGCGCCAGGCTTTGTAGGTAATGACCGGGGGTTGAAAAAACCAGACAATCGCCAACACGATGAAAAGAGAGATGCCCCCGGAAACAAGATTGTAATGTTCAGCGAAAAAAATAAGCGCCAGGAAAATCAGAGCCACAGCCGCAGTAATACACAGAACCATGATAAATCGCTTACCTAACTCAAGCACGACCTCGAGCAAGGATGAACCATAACGACTGATGTTTCGGTTCAGATACGCTAACTCTTTTACGGTGAAACCTGATTCAAGTAACTGCGTTTCAATATTGTTCATGCCACTACCTTTTCTTCTGGAAAGTAACGTGCAATATCTTAACCGGAAGAGATGCGTCTTGTAACCCGTCTGATACATCAGCATTTTCAGCAAAAAAACAGGACCACGCTAAAAAGACACTGGCGCTAAAGTAGAAAATAATAGATTACGGTGTTTAGAGCGCGCTCGTTAGGGGCGTTCGTAGCCGTCACCCCGAAAATGTCCCCCACGCCTTTTTATTCAATCGCGACAGAATTATAAAGACGGATGAACACGGAACGTCTTTCGCCAGTCCGCTGGGCTCACCCCAAAGCGCGCCTTAAACTGCTGTCGCCAGGTGACGGCGGAATTAAATCCCACCAGCTCCGCCACGCTCTCAACGGGCATATTTCCGGCTTCAAGCAAAATCTGGCTGCGCCGCAGGCGTTCGGCGGTAAGCCAGTCGGCGACGCTCATCCCCGTGGCTTTAATAAAATGGCGGGTCAGCGTGCGGCGGCTCATCGAAACCACCTCCGCCAGCGAGTCCAGACTATGCGGTTCGGTGATGTGCTGCTGCAGGTAGTCGATCAGGCAGTTAATACGTGCGTCACGGGTATCTTTCGGAACCGGCTGGGCGATGAACTGCGCCTGCCCGCCCTCGCGATGGGGCGGGACAATCATCCGACGGGCAATCTGGTTGGCAACCACGCTGCCAAAGCGCTGGCGAATGATATACAGGCAGCAGTCGAGGGCTGCGGCAGTACCGGCGGAGGTGATGATATTGCCGTCATCCACGTAAAGGGCATTAATATCCAGCCGAACGTTCGGGAAGAGCGACTGAAACTGACGTTCGAACTCCCAGTGGGTGGCGGCCCGTTTACCGTCGAGTATCCCCGCCCAGGCCAGCACAAACGATCCCAGACACAGGCCGACAATTTCCGCGCCGTTGTCTCTCGCCAACACCAGGCTGTCGAGCAGCGCCTGAGGCGGCCGTTCAAGGACGTGCTGCCAGAAGGGAACGACAACAATGTCGGCCTGCCCGATGGCGGTGTAATCCTGCGTGGCGTTGAGGGCAAACCCGTCTTTTGAGGTAAGAAACCCCGGCGTTTCGGCGCAGATCGTCACGTTAAAGCGCTTTTCGCCGGAGACCGAATCACCAAACAGAATGCAGGGAACGGAGTAGTGGAACGGGCTAAACCCGTCTACCGCGACAATCGCGACGTTGATTAGCGACATCTGTCTCTCCTTTCCCGTTAACGCACTCAGAATATAACGGTTTCGCCATCCTGGGGAATGCTCACCACATCGCTCACCTGGTTGGCTTCGACGTACTCACGCAGCGCGCTGCGGGTCAACAGGCAGTGGTTAATCGCCTCCATGTGGCTCGCGACGATTTTAGCCTGCGGCAGCAGGAAATGGACGTTAAGCACATCTTCCTGTCCCATAATAATGGGCCCAAAGCCGATGACGTGGGCATAACCGGCGTTCAGTACTACCACATCTGGCTGGTGTTTTTGCAGATCGGCTGCCACCTCTTCGCGCCAGATGGTATCCCCGGCAAGATAGAGCGTCTTCTCATCAGGATGACGCAGCACCACGCCACAGGCCTCACCCAGCCGCTCCGCCAGTTCTGGCACGGCGTAAGCGCGGTCGGTCCCGTGCTGGCCGCCGTACGTTTTCGCAATCCGAACCTCCCCGAAGGTGGTCTCGTCGGTCATGATCGTCAGGTTGGTAAATCCCTGGCTGCGCAGCAGCGCGGCGTCACGATCGTTTTGCACGTAGATCGGTTTGTCTTTGGCGATCAGCTCTGCCGCGGTGCGATCCCAGTGATCGTCATGGGTATGGGTGACGATCACCGCGTCAGCGTCCAGCAGCGTATTGACGTCGACGGGAAGTTCGACCGTCGGGTTACGGCGTTCGGCATGCGCCGTACCGGGAAAGCCCGGATAAGCGCCTTTCGGGGCCAGCATCGGGTCGATTAAAAGACGTTTTCCGGCGTAGGTAATCAGCAGGGTGGCATTGCGAATTTGGGTAATGTTCATGGGCTATCCTCCGGTTGGTGTGATAAGGAGGATAGCCAGCCGTCACAATTGGCGCTGTGGGTTAAAGGGCGATTACCGATGGAATCGGGCCATTTTCATCACCGCGTTTTCTGCCGGCACCTTTACCAGCCTGGCACCGCCCCGCCGTTAAAGATCGTCTCTGCCGCTTTCGCCACTTCCGGTGACTGATACGACTGGATAAACGCCTTCACGTTCTCCGCGTCTTTGTTGTCTTCGCGCGTCACCACGATGTTCACGTACGGCGAGTTTTTATCTTCAATAAAGACGCTGTCATGCACCGGCGATAGCCCTGTTTGCTGAATATAGGTGGTGCTGATGATGGCGACATCCACTTTCGGGTCGTCCAGCACGCGCGGCAGCTGTGCCCCTTCCAGTTCCATGATTTTCAGCTGCTTAGGGTTGGCGGTAATATCCAGCGCCGTCGGCAGCAGCCCGGTGTCCGGCTTCAGGGTGATGAGCTTCTCTTTTTGCAGCAGCAGCAGCGCGCGGCCAAGGTTGGTCGGATCGTTTGGAATGGCGATAGTCGCCCCGTCCTTCAGGTCAGAGACGGATTTGATTTTGCGGGAATAGCCGGCCATCGGGAAGACAAAGGTGTTCGCCACGGCCACCAGCTTGTAGCCATGCGCCTTGTTATCCTCTGCAAGGAACGGGCGATGCTGGAAGACGTTGGCATCCAGTTCCCCCTGGTTGGTGGCATCGTTAGGCAACAGCGAGCCGCTGAAGCCCACCAGCTCCACGTCCAGGCCATATTTCTCTTTTGCCACCTTTTTGGCGACTTCCGCCACGTCCTGTTCGGCGCCGTTGATGACGCCGACTTTAATGTGTTTGGCATCGCTGCCACTTTGATCGCACCCGGCCAGCAGCAGGCCAGCCAGTACCAGAGCACCTAATCGACGTTTCACAAGACAGTTCCTTTTGCTGAATGTTGTAGTGACTATATCGACAACGAGGCGGGGAAATAAAAACCGAAAAAGAATCAATAAGAAGGATAAGTTATATGCGGGTATGGCCGGGTGACGCTGCGCTTACCCGGCCTACGGATTCAGAGCTTAAAGGGCTTTCGCCAGGTAATGTCGCTGCATGCCCGGGTACGGATAATCCTGCAAAGACATCTGCAGCTGGTACCCCTGTTTTTCATAGAACGGGCGCGCCTGGAAGCTGACGGTATCCACCAGCGCGTGCTTGCAGCCTTTGCGTCTGGCTTCCTCTTCAGCCGTTTTGATAAGCTGGCTGCCCACGCCGGTACCCCGCACGGTGTCGCTGACCCAGAGAAAGTCGATATTCAGCCAGTCGCCTTTACGCACTCCAATGAGCCCGCCGAGCATGACGCCTTTATCGTCTCGTACATAAACGCCAATGTCGCCGCTAAAGTTTGTCAGATCGATAAACTGTCCGTTATAGGCTCTTAACCCCACAAATAGCTCTTCTTTTTCTGCGGGTGTTACATTATAAGTAATGCTCAGGTGCATATTTCTCTCCTTATTTTCCGCGCAATTTGAATATCTCACAGCTTAACCTTCATAAAAACTCCTAATTTCCTCCATTTTTTTAATACAGAAACATTCATTCAATAACTAAATAAAAAAAGCCTTTCCAATACGCACCCAAAACGTATACTGAGAACGATCATTCTCACTTTTACACGGTAGACGACGATGAGCACAAAGCTGGAAGAACGACAAAAACAACGTCAGGACGAAATCATCACCGCCGCGCGTCGCTGCTTTCGCGCCAGCGGATTTCACGCCGCCAGCATGTCGCAAATTGCCAGTGAGGCGAAGCTTAGTGTCGGGCAAATTTACCGTTATTTCAGTAACAAAGACGCGATTATTGAAGAGATGATCCGCCGCATTATCGACTCACGCATCGAAGGGATGCAGGACAAAACGGTGGTGGAAGGGATGCCGCAGGCGCTCGCCTGGCGTCAGACGCTCAACGAAGACGACGATGCGTTGATGCTCGAAATGTCTGCCGAGGCGACCCGTAACCCGCAGGTGGCGGCCATGCTGATCGCAGCCGATGCCCGGATGTTTACCAACGCCTGTGCGCACCTGAAAAAACAATTTCCCCATCTGAGCGATGAACATATTCGCTGCTGCGTGGAAATTACCGCAGTGATGATCGAAGGCACGATTTACCGTCGACTCGCGCCTTTAAAAGTACCGTCAGAACAATTAGAGCCTATCTATCAGAATATTTTAAATATGCTTTTCTCTGCGAAGTAATCGCATGTGAATAATTAGCGGGAATAAGTAATTTCCCAACTTAGCATTTCCGGCCATGCCGGAGATGCGGTATCGCTGTGCCTTTAAATAGCCCCCTCCCTGTTGATCCTTTAACAGGGCAGGCATCGTTCACCCTGGAAAAAGATTATGAAAACCATAACAACCTCCATCGCGGCATTACTCCTCCTGACCGGGTGCGATAATGCGCAAACATCTGCTCCCCAGCATCCTCTTCCGGATGTGGGGATTGTCACCCTCATGAGCCAGCCGGTCTCCGTCGTCAGCGAGCTCACGGGCCGCACCACCGCCGCCATGAGCGCCGAAGTGCGCCCGCAGGTGGGCGGCATTATTCAGAAGAGGTTGTTCACCGAAGGCGATACCGTGAAGGCCGGACAGGCGCTGTATCAAATTGACCCTTCCAGCTACCGCGCGGCGTTTGATGAAGCCGCCGCGGCGCTGAAACAGGCCCAGGCGCTGGTGCAGGCCGACTGCCAGAAAGCCCAGCGCTATGCGCAGCTGGTGAAAGACGACGGCGTGTCGCGTCAGGACGCAGAAGACGCGAAGTCCACCTGCGCGCAGGACAAGGCCAGCGTTGAATCAAAGAAGGCCGCGCAGGAGAGCGCGCGCATTAACCTCAACTGGACCACCGTCACCGCGCCGATTGCCGGACGCATCGGCATCTCCTCCGTCACCCCCGGCGCGCTGGTCACCGCCCAGCAGGATACCGCGCTCGCCACCATCCGCGGGCTGGACAGCATGTACGTCGACTTAACCCGTTCCAGCGCCGATCTGCTGCGTTTACGCAAGCAAACCCTTGCCACCAATAGCGATACGCTAAGCGTGTCGTTAATCCTCGAAGACGGCAGCACCTACAGCGAGAAAGGCCGCCTGGCGTTAACCGAAGTGGCGGTGGATGAATCAACCGGCTCGGTCACGCTGCGCGCCGTCTTCCCGAACCCGCAGCATCAGCTCCTGCCGGGGATGTTTGTCCGCGCCAGGGTGGATGAAGGCGTCATGAGCGACGCGATCCTCGCGCCGCAGCAGGGCATCACCCGTGACGCCAAAGGCACCGCCACCGCTCTGGTGGTCAATGCCAGCAACAAGGTCGAGCAGCGTCAGCTGGAAACCGGTGACACCTACGGCGACAAATGGCTGGTGCTGAGCGGGCTGAAGGCGGGCGACAGGCTGATTGTGGAAGGTACTGACAAAGTCACCGCCGGGCAGGAAGTGAAGGCCGAAGAGATGAAAGCCAACGGAGGAAACGCCTGATGTTTTCCCGTTTCTTCGTGCGTCGCCCGGTCTTTGCCTGGGTTATCGCTATTCTTATCATGCTCGCCGGGATGCTGGCCATCCGCACGCTGCCGGTCGCGCAGTACCCGGACGTTGCGCCGCCGTCGATCAAAATCTCCGCCACCTATACCGGTGCCTCCGCGCAGACGCTGGAAAACAGCGTGACGCAGGTGATCGAGCAGCAGCTGACCGGGCTGGATAACCTGCTCTACTTCACCTCCACCAGCAGCTCGGACGGATCGGTGAGCATTACCGTCACCTTCGAGCAGGGCACTGACCCGGACACCGCTCAGGTGCAGGTGCAGAACAAAGTCCAGCAGGCGGAATCGCGCCTGCCCACCGAGGTGCAGCAGTCCGGGATCACCGTCGAAAAATCCCAGAGCAACTTCCTGCTGATCATGGGCGTGTACGATAAAACCGACACCGCCAGCAGCTCGGATATTGCCGACTGGCTGGTGAGTAATATGCAGGATCCGCTGGCGCGCGTGGAAGGCGTCGGGAGCCTGCAGGTGTTCGGGGCGGAATACGCGATGCGCATCTGGCTCGACCCGGCGAAGCTGGCGTCCTACTCGCTGATGCCGTCCGACGTGCAGAGCGCGATTGAAGCGCAGAACGTGCAGGTCTCCGCCGGTAAAATCGGCGCGCTGCCCTCGTCGAACGCCCAGCAGCTGACCGCCACCGTCCGCGCCCAGTCGCGCCTGCAGACGGTGGATCAGTTTAAAAACATCATTGTGAAGAGCCAGTCCAACGGCGCGGTGGTGCGCATCAGCGATGTCGCCCGCGTGGAGATGGGCAGCGAAGATTATACCGCCACTGCGAAGCTCAACGGCCACCCGGCGGCGGGTATGGCAGTCATGCTCTCACCGGGTGCGAACGCGCTCAACACTGCGACGGCGGTGAAAGACAAGATTGCCGAGTTCAAAAAGTCGATGCCGGAAGGCTACTACGTGGCCTACCCGAAGGACAGCACCGAGTTCATCAAGATCTCCGTTGAGGACGTGATTCAGACCCTGTTCGAAGCCATTGTCCTCGTGGTGGTGGTGATGTACCTGTTCCTGCAAAACATCCGCGCGACGCTGATCCCCGCGTTGGCGGTACCTGTCGTTCTGCTGGGTACCTTCGGCGTACTGGCGCTGTTCGGCTACTCCATCAATACCCTGACGCTGTTTGCGATGGTGCTGGCGATAGGGCTTTTGGTGGATGACGCCATCGTGGTGGTGGAAAACGTCGAGCGTATTATGCGCGACGAGGGGCTGCCCGCCCGGGAAGCCACCGAGAAATCGATGGGCGAAATCTCCGGCGCGCTGGTCGCCATTGCGCTGGTGCTCTCTGCGGTATTCCTGCCGATGGCCTTCTTCGGCGGATCCACCGGGGTGATTTACCGTCAGTTCTCGGTCACCATTATTTCGGCGATGTTCCTCTCCGTGGTGGTGGCGCTGACCCTGACGCCCGCGCTCTGCGGCTCGATTCTGAGCCACACGACGCCGCACAAAAAAGGCTTCTTCGGCGCGTTTAACCGCTTCTACAGCAGGACCGAGCGCGGTTATCAGAACAAGGTGCTGCGCGCTCTGCGCCGTTCCGGCGGCATGCTGGTCATCTACGCCCTGCTCTGCGGCGCGATGGGCTTCGCCATGCTTAAGCTGCCGGGCAGCTTCCTGCCGACGGAAGACCAGGGCGAAATCATGGTGCAGTACACCCTGCCAGCCGGCGCGACGACGGTACGTACCGCCGAAGTCAGCCGCCAGGTGCGCGAGTGGTTCCTCACCAAAGAGAAAGCCAACACCAACGTGATCTTCACCATTGAAGGCTTCAGCTTCAGCGGCAGCGGCCAGAACGCCGGGATGGCGTTTGTCTCCCTGAAGAACTGGTCAGAGCGTAAAGGCGATGCAAACACGGCTCAGGCCATCGCCCTGCGTGCCACGCAGGAACTGAGCACCATCCGCGATGCGACCATCTTTGCGATGACGCCGCCTGCGGTAGACGGCCTGGGCCAGAGCAACGGCTTTACCTTTGAGCTGATGGCCAGCGGCGGCACCGACCGCGATGCGCTGCTGAAACTGCGTAACCAGCTGATTGGCGAAGCCAACCAGGACAGCTCGCTGCACGCCGTACGCGCCAACGATCTGCCGCAGATGCCGCAGCTTCAGGTGGATATCGACAACAACAAAGCCGTGTCGCTGGGGCTGTCCCTGAGCGACGTCACCGACACCCTCTCCAGCGCCTGGGGCGGGACCTACGTGAACGACTTTATCGATCGCGGCCGTGTGAAAAAGGTCTACATCCAGGGCGACAGCGACTATCGCGCCGTGCCGTCCGATCTCAACAAATGGTATGTGCGCGGCAGCGACAGCACCATGACCCCGTTCTCCGCCTTCGCCACCACGCGCTGGGAGTATGGCCCGGAAAGCCTGGTGCGCTACAACGGCTCGGCGGCGTATGAGATACAGGGCGAAAACGCCAGCGGCGCGAGCTCCGGCACGGCGATGAGCAAAATGGAGCAGCTGGCAAACAGCCTGCCGTCCGGCAGCACCTGGGCGTGGAGCGGTTTATCGTTGCAGGAAAAACTGGCGAGCGGTCAGGCGATGAGCCTTTATGCCCTCTCGATCCTGGTAGTGTTCCTGTGTCTGGCGGCGCTGTATGAAAGCTGGTCGGTGCCGATTTCGGTCATCCTGGTGATCCCGCTTGGGGTGCTGGGTGCGGCGCTTGCCGCCTCCCTGCGCGGCCTGAGTAATGACGTCTACTTCCAGGTGGCGCTACTCACCACTATCGGCCTGTCGTCGAAGAACGCCATCCTGATTGTCGAGTTTGCCGAAGCCAAAGTCGCAGAAGGTTACTCCCTGACGCGCGCCGCCCTGCGTGCCGCCCAGACGCGTCTGCGTCCCATCATCATGACGTCGCTGGCGTTTATCGCAGGGGTGACGCCGCTGGCCGTTGCAACCGGTGCCGGTGCCAACAGCCGCGTGGCAATTGGTACCGGCATTATCGGCGGAACGCTGGCCGCGACGCTGCTGGCGATCTTCTTCGTCCCTTTATTCTTTGTACTGGTGAAACGTCTGTTCTCCGGTAAACACGCGAACCGGAGGTCATAATGTTTCGTGTCACTGTTTTAGCGTTAGTCCTGCTGAGCGCAGGGTGTGTGTCGTTAGACCCTACCTATCAACGCCCGGACGCTCCCGTCCCGGCGACCTTGCCCGGCGCGCACGGCGAAGCCACCGCCGTGGTGAGCCAGTGGCAGCAGGTGATGAACGACGCGCGGTTGAAAAGCGTGGTGACGATGGCGCTCAACAGCAACCGCGACGTGCAAAAAGCGATCGCGGATATCGACGCCGCCCGCGCACAGTACGGTGAAACGCGCTCGTCCCTGTTTCCGACGGCGGACGCCGAGCTGAGCCACACCCGCAGCCGCACGCTGGCAAGCGGCGTCGCGACAAGCGACGAAGCCAACGGCGCGGTCTCCAGCTTCGAGCTGGATCTGTTTGGCCGCAACCAGAGCCTCTCCCGCGCCGCGCGTGAAACCTGGCTTGCCAGCGAGTTCACCGCGCAGAACACGCGCCTGACGATGGTTAGCGAGCTGACCACGGCCTGGGTGACGCTGGCGGCGGATAACAGCAACCTGGCGCTGGCGAAATCCACAATGGAGAGCGCGGCAAACTCGCTGAAGATTGTGAAGCGCCAGCAGGAAGTGGGCGTCGCGGCGGCTACGGACGTCAGTGAAGCGATGGCGGTTTACCAGCAGGCGCGCGCCAGCGTGGCGAGCTACCAGACGCAGGTAATGCAGGACAAAAACGCCCTCAATCTGCTTGCGGGCGACACGGTGCCGGACAACCTGCTGCCGGGCACGCTGGAGAGCCTGAGCGATAACGCCATCACGCTGATCCCGGCGGGCGTCAGCTCCAGCGCGCTGCTGCGTCGCCCGGACATTCAGGAAGCCGAGCATAACCTGCTGAGCGCCAACGCCAATATCGGCGCGGCGCGCGCCAACTTCTTCCCGACCATTTCACTGACCGCCAGCGCGGGCGTCGGCAGCGACTCGCTCTCCTCCCTGTTCAGCCACGGGATGAAGGTCTGGTCATTCGCGCCGTCCATCACCCTGCCGCTGTTCAGCGGTGGCAACAATCTGGCGCAGCTGCGTTATGCAGAAGCCGAGAAAAAAGGGTTAATTGCGACCTATGAAAAAGCCATCCAGAGCGCGTTTAAAGACGTGGCCGACGCGCTGGCGCGCCGTGAAACGCTCAGCGAGCAGCTTGATGCCCAGCGAGAATACGTGGCGGCCGAGCAAAAAACGCTGGATGTGGCAACGCGCAGCTATAAGGCGGGCGCGGGGGATTATCTGACGGTACTGACCGCGCAGCGGTCGCTGTGGTCGGCGCAGGAATCGCTGATTGCGCTGCAGCAAACCGACCTGGAGAACCGCATCACGCTGTGGCAGTCGCTGGGCGGGGGGATCCAGTAACCTTATCGGTGGGCGATTCTCATGCGCAGAAAAGAGAAAATCATACTTTCGACTGGAATCGCTACACTGAATGTAACGATATATTTCATGGGAAGCCTGTGACGTCTAAAGGGGGTTGTTGATGAAAGCTGCGCACCTGGTCTGCCTGCTGGTTTGTCTGCTCTTCGCCGCGTTTGTCCATGCTCAGGAAAAGGACGATCCGGCGAAAGAGGCGCAGATTAAGCAACAGGTCCTGAAAGATATTAAGAAAACCTGTACGCCACAGAAAAAGCAGAGCGATAAGGCCTGGCAGGAGATGATTTTGTCGTCCGCGGCCAATCAGCTGCTGATCAAAAACGCCATCACCGCCGTGAAGCGCGACAACCTGGACGCCTACTGGGCTGCGGTTGGTCAGGTGGATTGTCTGGAAGATTATTGAGTTCTCGCCGGGTGGCGCTGCGCTTACCCGGCCTGGAAAATGTTTTAACGCTTCCGCACGTCCGGAATGATGAGATCCCCGCGCAGAACATAGGACCCGAGCATCTGCGTTTTCTCCGTCAGCCAGCTCACAATGCGTGACGCCATGGCATCCATTGAATATTCAATCGCCGGGATCACCGGAATACCCGGCAGGTGCAGCGATCCGGCCAGGCTAAAGACCATAATGTCGTCCGGTACGGATTTATTAAACGCCTGCAGCTGCGGGATCACCCGCTGGGCTTCCTGCTCGTCCGCCACCAGCAGCGCGTTGAAGTTCAGCGTGGACGCGTTGTTGAGTAATTCCTGAAGCGCAACGGACGAGGAGGTCGCGTCCATAAAGACGAGGTTGCGATTAAAGGGCAGGAAATTTTTCTCCAGCGCGTGCTTATAGCCAAGCAGCACCTGGTCGGCAAACCCGCTGCCGTGCGGGTGGATCAGCGCAATCTGGCGACGCCCCTGGCTGGTCAGATAGTTACAGGCGGTTTCGGCGGCAAAGGCGTGATCGAACTGGATGCTGTTGGAGTTATCAGCCTCCATGCAGTCCACCAGAATGACGTTGTCCATATCCACGTCCAGCGGGAAACGGGCGCCAATCACCAGAATGTCGTCACACAGGCCGCAGGAGAGTTCTTCGAGAGCATTCATCACTTCCGCTTTGCTATGTGCGAAGCGCAGCAGCAGGTGTTTTTGGTGCTGGCTGAGCTGTTTTTCCAGCGCGTAAAGATACCCGGTGGTCTGGTTAATGTTTTCCTGCGCGCAAATCACCCCAATGCAGCCCGTCGACTGGCTCAGCAGCGACTGGGCAATCACGTTAGGCCGGTAGTTCAGCTCATCCACCGCCTTCAGCACGGCCTGACGGCTGGCTTCCTTAACGCCACGTGACCCACTCAACACTCGCGATACCGTGGCTTTAGACACCCCGGCCAGACGTGATACATCATTGATTGTCGACATCTCTTTCCCCTGGCAGGCTAACCTCGCGCCTGCAAATTCCATAACCGCTACGGCTCACTTTATAGCCAGAACGGAGTATATCCGTTTCCGTTTTTCATGGAAACCGATTTTCCGTTTCCACTCAAAATGATGTCAAAACAGCCAAATTATGTGACACACATCCGGTTAATTAGCCTCATAAGTATTGGATCTTGATGGTTATCACAGTTCTGCTTTTTATAAATGGAAACCGGTTTCCGTATCATGTCCAATCATCCTCGCAATAACTATTTACATTTAGAGGATGGTTGTCGATGTTCAAGATTATGCTGTGTTGCTCTGCCGGGATGTCCACCAGCCTGCTGGTCAGCAAAATGGTCGATGTCGCGAAAGAACGTGGTTTGCCGGTGAAGATTGATGCGTACGGTGTTTCCGAATTTGATACGCAGTTTCCGCAATATCAGGTGGTACTTCTCGGACCGCAAGTGAAATACATGTTACAGACACTCTCAGACAAGGCGGCTACGAAAGGCATTCCGGTGCAGCCCATCGACATGATGGACTACGGCATGCAACGTGGCGATAAAGTACTGGACTATGCTCTGTCGCTCATCGAAGCGGCACACTAAAAGGTGTTCACATGAGTTCGTTATATCAATCCATGGTCGCGGTGATTGAGCAGTCAATTACCCCGCTGGCCGCAAAGCTGGGTCAGCAAAAGTATGTGATTGCCATCCGCGACGGCTTTACCGCCGCGCTACCGTTTATGATCATCGGCTCGTTTATGCTGGTGTTCATCTTCCCGCCGTTCTCGGCGGATACCACCAACAGCTTCGCCCGCGGCTGGCTGGATTTCTCCCAGACCTACCGCGAACAGCTGATGCTGCCGTTTAACCTCAGCATGGGCGTGATGACCTTCTTCATTTCGGTGGGGATCGGGGCGAGCCTGGGGCGTCAGTTTAACCTCGACCCGGTGATGTCCGGCCTGCTGGCCTTTATGGCCTTCCTGCTGGTCGCCGCGCCGTATGCCGACGGTAAAATCTCGACTCAGTATCTCTCCGGTCAGGGCATCTTTACCGCGCTTATCACCGCGATTTACGCCACACGTGTCTATGCGTGGCTGAAGCAGAACAACGTGACCATCCGCCTGCCGAAGGAAGTGCCCACCGGCGTGGCGCGTTCGTTTGAGATCCTGATCCCGGTGATGGTGGTGATCGGTACGCTGCACCCGTTGAACCTGTTCATTGAAGCGCAGACCGGAATGATCATCCCGCAGGCGATCATGCACCTGCTGGAGCCGCTGGTATCCGCATCCGACTCCCTGCCCGCGATACTGCTCTCCGTGCTGCTGTGCCAGATCTTCTGGTTTGCCGGTATTCACGGCTCGCTGATTGTTACCGGCATCATGAACCCGTTCTGGATGGCGAACCTCTCCGCAAACCAGGCGGCGCTCGCCGCAGGCGCGGCGCTGCCGCACGTTTACCTGCAGGGCTTCTGGGATCACTACCTGCTGATTGGCGGCGTAGGCTCCACGCTGCCGCTGGCGTTCCTGCTGCTGCGCAGCCGCGCCACGCACCTGCGCACCATCGGCAAAATGGGCATTGTGCCGAGCTTCTTTAACATCAATGAGCCGATTCTGTTCGGCGCGCCGATCATCATGAACCCGATGCTGTTTATCCCATTCGTGTTTGTTCCGCTGGTCAATGCCTGCCTGGCGTACGGCGCAACGAAGCTCGGCTGGCTGGCTCAGGTGGTGTCATTAACCCCGTGGACCACCCCCGCGCCGATTGGTGCCTCATGGGCGGCAAACTGGGCGCTCAGTCCGGTGATAATGTGCCTGGTCTGTATGGTGATGTCCGCGCTGATGTACCTGCCGTTCCTGCGCGCCTATGAGCGTACGCTGATGAAAAACGAAGAGCAGAAAGCCCAGGCAACCGTCGGTACCGCTGAAGCCGCAAGCAATTAAGTCAAAGAGGAAAGGACATGAAATACGCATTTCCCGATAACTTCTGGTGGGGCAGCGCAAGCTCCGCTCTCCAGACCGAAGGGGCAAGAGAGGGGGAAACCACTTGGGATTACTGGTTTGCCCGCGAGCCGAACCGTTTTCACAACGGCGTGGGGCCGCAGCACACCTCCACGTTTTATCAAAACTGGAAAACGGACATTCAGCTGTTAAAGCAGCTGAACCACAACAGCTTTCGTACCTCGATTAGCTGGGCGCGCCTGATCCCCGACGGTATCGGTGAAGTGAACCCGGAAGCGGTCGATTTTTATAATCAGGTCATTGATGAGCTGAATGAACAGGGCATCACGCCGTTTATCACCCTGTTCCATTTCGACATGCCGATGGCGATGCAGGAGATAGGCGGCTGGGAAAACCGTGACGTGGTGGACGCTTACGCCCGCTATGCGCAGATCTGCTTCGAGCTGTTTGGCGACCGCGTGCTGCACTGGTTTACCTTCAACGAGCCCATCGTCCCGGTGGAGGGCGGTTATCTGTACGACTTCCACTATCCTAACGTGGTGGATTTCCGCCGGGCGGCCACCGTGGCGTATCACACCGTGCTGGCCCACGCGAAGGCCGTTCAGGCTTACCGCGCCGGACATTACGCGGGTGAGATCGGCATCGTGCTGAACCTGACGCCGTCCTACCCGCGCTCGCAGAACCCGGCGGACGTGAAGGCGGCACACATCGCGGACCTGATGTTTAACCGCAGCTTCCTTGACCCGGTACTGCGCGGGGAGTATCCGGCCGACCTGGTGGCGTTGCTGAAATCCTACGATCAGTTGCCCGCCTGCAAGCCGGAAGACGGCTTCCTGATTGCGGAAGGGAAAATCGACCTGCTCGGCGTGAACTACTATCAGCCGCGTCGCGTGAAGTGTCGCGACAGCGCGGTGAACCCGCAGGCGCCGTTTATGCCGGAGTGGTTCTTTGATAACTACGAAATGCCGGGCCGCAAGATGAATCCCTACCGCGGCTGGGAAATCTACGCGCCGGGTATTTACGATATTCTGGTTAACCTGCGCGACAATTACGGCAACCCTCGCTGCTTTATTTCTGAAAACGGCATGGGCGTCGAAAATGAACAGCGCTTTATTGAAAATGGCCAGATTAACGATCACTACCGCATCGAGTTTATTTCTGAGCATTTAACGTGGCTGCATAAAGGGATTAGCGAAGGGTGCAATTGCCTTGGCTACCATATGTGGACATTTATTGATAACTGGTCGTGGTGTAATGCCTATAAAAACCGCTACGGATTTATCCAGCTTGATTTAGAGACGCAGCAGCGCACCATTAAGAAAAGCGGAGAGTGGTTTGCCGCCACCGCCTTAAATAATAGTTTTGAAAAAGAGTAATAATGATGATCGCACTAGAAGAAGCCGTAATGGAAATTATCGTCAACGCCGGACAGTCCCGCAGCCTGTGCTTTGAAGCGCTGCACGCGGCGCGTCAGGGCAACTTTGACGAGGCCAAAAGCCTGCTGCACGAAGCCGACGGCTACGCGCGCCAGGCGCACAAGATGCAGACCAAACTGATCGAGCAGGATGCGGGCGAAGGCCGCCAGCCGATGACGTTAATCATGGTGCACGCGCAGGATCATTTAATGAATTCCTTATTAGCGCGTGAACTGTCTGAAGAAATTATTCATTTATATCAGAGATAGTCTATGGCGAAATAAAGTTAATGTAATACCTCTGTACCCTAAATAGAGATCCACTTGTTCTGATGATAGCGACATACTCTGTCAGATCGGAGCGGGATGGTTATTGTCTGAATAAAATTAAACTATATTGAGATAACCATGAATACGATTAAAAAACTTCCATTAACCATGGCGGTTATCGCCGCGCTTTGCCCAATTTCCGTACTCGCACAAGAATTTACCCAGGAGCAAATCGACGCCATTGTGGCGAAAGCGGTAGATAAAGCTCTGGCCGAGCGTCAGGCCAAAATGGATGCGGCGGTTGCGAAAAAAGCGGACGTGGTAACCGAGCCGCAAAGCGCGGCGCAATCCCCGGATATGGCGATCCCGTTCGGCATTAAATTCACCGGCTACGCCCGCTACGGCGCGCACTTCCAGGCCGCCGATCAGAAATACGTGGCGGTGGACGGCTCGTACAACGGCGCGTCCGCGATTGGTCGTCTGGGTAACGAAGGTAACGGCGGGGAATTCCAGCTCTCCAAGGCCTTCAAAGGGGACAACGGCGCCATCTGGGACATCAACGTGATGATCGACCACTGGGGCGACGAGGTTAACCTGAAAAAAGCCTACGCGGGGGTGACCAACATTATGGCCTCCAACCCAAATGCCTACTTCTGGGCCGGTCGTGACTTCCACCAGCGTCCGCAGCAGGGCATCAACGATTACTTCTGGATGAACCACGACGGCCAGGGCGCAGGCGTGAAGAACTTTGACATCGGCGGCGTGCAGTTTGACGTGGCTGCCGTGGCGGCAGTCGAATCCTGTAGCCCGGAAGTGATGGAAGACGAAGCGAACCCGTCGCGCATCACCTGTACCGGCGGTTCCGGCACGGGCGACAAGGGCAACTACGCCGCGACCTCCAAAATCCACGGCATGAAGCTCGGCCCGATCGACATGGAGCTGTACGCCAACTACGGCTTTGACTCCAAAGCGGTGGAGAGCGACGAGCGTCTGAACGCCTGGCAGGGCGGCGTGGTGCTGAGCCACACCAACGACAGCGGCGTGAACAAGGTGATCGCCCGCTACTCCGATAACGCGGACAACAGCGTGTTCAACAAAACCGAAGATCTGACCACGGTCTACGCCAGCTTCGAAGGGCTGTATAAATTCACCCAGGCCACGCAGGTGGAGTACATCCTCGCCTTCCACGACTACGACAACAGCCGCGATAAGACCGACAACCGCAAGAACTACAACGCCATCGTGCGCCCGATGCACTGGTGGAACGACGTTCACTCCACCTGGCTGGAAGCAGGCTGGCAGCACGTTGACTACGATAACGGCGGCGACAACAAGGGCTGGAAGCTGACCCTGTCGCAGAACATGTCTATCGCCATGGGGCCTGAGTTCCGTCCGATGCTGCGCTTCTACGTCACCGGCGGCAAAGTGGATAATGAACGCACCGCGCGCGTGAACAATACCAAAGACGAGACGCTCGACGACTTCAACGTCGGCGCGATGTGGGAGGCGTGGTTCTAAGGTCAACAACATGCCGGGTGGCGCTACGCTTACCCGGCCTACGGGGGTGAGGGCATCAAGCCGCACACAACCATGCTATGCTGTTGGCCAATTAACGACAACATAGCAGGGGAGAAAATGGGTTCCACACGTAAAGGGATGCTGAACGTCCTGATCGCCGCCGTTTTATGGGGCAGTTCCGGCGTTTGCGCGCAGTACATCATGGAGAAAAGCCACATTTCTTCGCCTTACCTGACCATGGTTCGCCTGCTGTTTACCGGCGTGATCCTGCTGACGCTATCTTTCGTTCACGGCGACAAGATTTTCTCGGTCATCAAACATCGCAAAGACGCCCTCAGCCTGCTGATTTTTTCACTTGTCGGCGCGCTCACCGTGCAGCTCACCTTCCTGCTGACGATTGAAAAATCCAACGCTGCGACCGCTACCGTGCTGCAGTTCCTGTCACCGACCATCATTGTGGCGTGGTTTGCGCTGGCGCGGAAAAAGCGTCCCGGCGTGTTTGTGCTGTCGGCCATCATGACGTCGCTTGTTGGCACTTTCCTGCTGGTGACCCACGGCGACCCGACCTCGCTCTCCATCTCCCCTGCCGCGCTGTTCTTCGGCATCGCCTCGGCGTTTGCCGCCGCGTTTTACACAACCTATCCGTCAGCGCTGATTGCCCGCTACGGCACATTGCCGATTGTCGGCTGGAGCATGTTGATTGCCGGGTTAATGCTGACGCCGTTCTACGCCGGACGCGGAACCGCGTTCGTGATTGACGGTAGCCTGCTGCTGGCATTTTTCTATCTGGTGGTGATTGGCACCGCGCTGACGTTCAGCCTGTACCTGAAAGGCGCACAGATGATCGGCGGGCCGAAGGCGAGCATTCTGAGCTGCGCCGAGCCGTTGAGCAGCGCGTTACTGTCGGTGATCCTGCTGGGGGTGGCCTTCACCCTGCCGGACTGGCTGGGAACGCTATTGATTGTGTCGTCAGTGGTGTTGATTTCGATGGATTCGAAAAGACGGATGAGGACATCGGCGTGATCTACGAATAATAGTGGTAGCGGCACATTAAAATAGTAAGAGCGCTATCCGACACCCCGTAAACCAGACGGTCAGTATCATTGATTCGGCGGGACCAGTATCCGGAAAGGTTACCTTTAAGCGGTTCCGGCTTACCCAGGCCATCGAAGGGTTGACGCTTCGCATCTTCAATCAATTTATTGATTCTGCGAAGCGTTTTCTTATCCTGCTCCTGCCACCATAGGTAATCATCCCAGCCGTTATCAGTCCAAATCAGTAGCCTGGTCATCTATCAGATCCCTCTGCGTGGTTTTTCCGGAATTTGCCTGTGCGATTGACTCCATCAGTCGACTGGCGTTGGCAGGCGAACTCATCAGATGGATGGTTTCCATCATTGAGTTGTAGTGCTGCAGAGACATAACCACCGCATCCCCCCCGTTTCGGCGGCTGATGATGGTTGTCTCCACATTGTCATTCACGTCGTCCAACACATCTTTGAGTCGGCTTCGTGCTTCGGTAAACGTCACAACCTGCATATTTCCTCCTGTACAAGTTACGGTACAAGTATATCGATGTAGTGACTGTTTATCAATCAACGCGCCTTCACCTTCCCTGCCACCAGCAGTGCCGTCAGCAGCATCAGCGTACCGGAAATCACCAGTGGTGACGTCAGCCCCAGATGGTCGAGCGCCACGCCGCCAATGGCCGCGCCGCAGGTGTTCGCCAGCTGGATCACCGCCACCTGAATCGACCCGGCTTTTTCCGCCTGATCGGCCAGCGTTCGGGTGATCCACGTCGACCAGCCCACCGGTACCAGCGCAAAGGCAAAGCCCCAGATAATCGCAATCGCCGAGGCAACCCATTTGTCGCTACCCCACAGAATCAGCACCGTGGCACTCACCGCCAGCAGCAACGGCGCACCCGCCAACGCCACCTTCAGGGAGCGCTTCAGGAACTGCGACGACAGCGACGTGCCGATAAAGCTGGCGATACCGAAGCTCAGCAGCACCAGCGTCAGGCCGTCCACGTCAAAGCCCGCCATGGTCATATACACCGGGCGGATGTAGGTGAAAAAGGCAAACTGCCCGGCAAAGGCCATAAAGATGGCGGTCATCCCCGCCAGCACGCCCGGACGCTTGAGCAGCGCGAACATGTTCTGTTTGTGGTGCGCCGCTTCGCCCGGGAGGGACGGCAGCGCCTTCCACACCCAGATAATGCAGAGCACACCCATCACTGCCGCCGCGTTAAAGACGTTACGCCAGCCGATAATCCCACCAAGGAAGCTGCCCAGCGGCGCGGCAATCACCAGCGCAATAGAGACCGCGCCGAAGATAACGGACAGCGCTTTTGGCACGGTGCGCGCGGGCACAAGGCGCATGGTGAGCGAGGCGGACATCGCCCAGAAGCCGCCTAATCCCAGCCCCAAACAGGCGCGACCGAGCAGCAGCAGGGTGAAGCTTTCCGCGAAGGAGACCAGCAGGCAGGATGCCGTCAGCAGCACGCTGAACAGAATGACCACTTTGCGGCGGTCGATAGTGCCAATGACCTGGGTGATAAACAGGCTGGCGAACATCGCCACAAACGCGGTCACGGTGACCGACTGCCCCGCCACGCCTTCGGAAATGCCCAGATCCTGCGCCATCGGCGTCAGCAGGCTCACCGGTAGAAACTCAACGGTAATCAGGCAGGCGACGCAGAACGCCACGGAGAAAACCGCCGACCAGTTGGGCCGAGAAACCTCGTTGGTCTGCGGTCTGGTCGAGGGCTGGATATGTTCTGTCATGGCGTCACCTGAAGAGTAAAACGTGCGGAAAAGTCGCGCAGTTTATCATCAAAAGTGTGACGAATTTAACGTTTAGATAACTTTTGTCGTTTTTAATGATTCGGAAGGTAGAGCGGCGGTGACTGATACCTTTTCAGCATAACGAAAATGAAAATTCAGTAACCACAATTGAGGTGAAACAATCATAGGGTCTGAAAAGGAGAAACTATGAAAACACGTACTTTATCTCAAAATCTTACCGTCAGTGCCATCGGCTACGGTGCCATGGGTCTGAGTGAATTTTATGGCCAGACTGATGACAAAGGCTCACTGCAGGTATTGCATAACCTCATCGATCTGAACGTGACGTTTATTGATACCGCAAATTTATATGGCCGTGGCCATAATGAAAGGCTAATCGGTCACTTTCTTGCCGGGCTGGATAAAAACACTCGCGACCAGTTCAAAATCGCCACGAAGTGCGGCATCGATCGCTCTCCTGACGACTCCTACGCCCGCACCATCAACAATACGCCGGACTATATCATCCGCTGCTGTAACGAATCCCTTAAGCGGCTTGGCGTGGAGCGAATCGACCTCTTTTACCTTCACAGGGTGAGTAACGCAACCCCGATCGAAGAGAGTATGGATTGCCTGCGCACCCTTGTTAAAGAGGGTAAGATCAACCACATCGGCCTTTGCGAAGTGTCGGCTTCAACGCTGCAACGGGCGCATGCGGTGCATCCGGTCACCGCATTGCAAACAGAATATTCTCTGTGGACACGAGACATCGAGGAAAACATTTTGCCGGTCGTGAAAGCGCTAGGTATCGGCCTGGTGCCCTACTCACCTCTTGGCAGGGGCTTCCTGACGGGAAAATACCTGAACAACAACGATTTTGCAGAAGGTGATTTCCGCAAGAATAACGAACGATTTGTTCAGTCCAGTCTCGATCATAATCGCCAGTTGCTCGATACCATTACCCCGCTGGCGACAAAATACGGCTGTACCGCAGGTCAGATTGCACTTGCCTGGCTGTTAGCACAATACGATCGGCTGGTTCCCATTCCGGGTACTAAGCACGTCAGCTATCTGGCCGAGAACGCGCGCGCTGCCGATATTGTGCTTGAGAAGAGCGATATCGAATCGTTGAACAACCTTCATCGCCGGGTAGCGATTAAAGGCGATCGTTATTCTGCCGAGGGTATGAAGGGCGTGAATGCCTGATACAGCATCTTGAAAATAAAAAACCGGGTTTCCCCGGTTTTTTTATATCTACAGATACGCCGTTAGCGATAAACGCTCAACGCGACGCCTTCCCCGCCGCCAACGCACAGTGCGGCAACGCCACGCCTGGCATCATTACGGATCAGGGAATGAACCAGCGTCACCAAAATTCGGCAGCCGGATGCACCTATCGCATGCCCAAGCGCGATTGCCCCGCCGTATGGATTGATACGATCCGGGGAAATCCCGGCCCGCTGAATCACGGCCAACGCCTGGGCGGCAAACGCTTCGTTGGATTCGAGATGATCGACATCCTCAGGCTTCCATCCCGAGCGGGAAAGACAGTCGGCAATGGCCTGAATCGGGGCTGCACCCATTAATGCCGGCTGGATACCGGAATTGGAAAATACGCCCAGCGATGCCAGAACCGGCAAACCACGTGCTTCGGCAGTCTCACGCGTACAAAGCAGGACCGCCGCAGCACCGTCATTCAACGATGAAGCATTTCCCGCCGTCACCGTACCCTCTTTTCGGAAGACAGGCTTCAGTTTCGTCAATTTTTCGATACTGGTTGCACGGGGTCCTTCATCCCTCGCCACGCTGATCGTTTCACCTTTTCGCGTCTGCCACTCAACCGGGACAATTTCACGCTCAAAAATGCCACGCGCCTGCGCTTCAAGCGCATTGTGGTGAGAGACAAGGGCATATTCATCCTGCATTTCGCGGCTGATACCAAACTCCGTCGCAACATTCTCTGCAGTGATACCCATGTGATAATCGTTGAAGGCATCCCAGAGCCCGTCAGAAACCAGGCTATCTTTGAGAGTAATATCACCCAGCCGCGTTCCGCTACGCGACGTCGTGGCGATATGCGGCGCGTTGGACATACTCTCCTGACCACCGGCGATAACAAACTCAGCCTCCCCCGTCTGCAGCGCCTGCATGCCAAGATGGACCGCCTTAAGCCCGGACCCGCACACTTTGTTTACCGTCAGACATTGCGTATCTACGGGCAACCCAGCATTCAGTGCCGACTGTCGGGCCGGGTTCTGGCCGCACCCCGCAGTAAGTACCTGTCCCATAATGACCTGAGAGATATCACTGGCTTCTACGCCAGATTCTTTCAGGAGCGCCTGAATAACGCGGCTTCCCAGGTCAGAGGCTGAATGCTCCGCAAGCGCGCCCTGAAATGCGCCCGTCGCCGTGCGGCGGGCTGCAATAATAACAATCTCGCTCATGCGTCACTTCCCTTCAGTCCTGGCAAAGTATGGCCCGTCGAGGCCATTGCCGCGCGGTATGCAGTAAGACCATTCATGCAGGCGGGAACGCCAGCATATACCGCCATCTGTATCACAATTTCAAGCAGCTCTTCCGGCGTCACGCCGGTATTGAGCGCGCCTCGCATATGCAGTTCTAGCTGCGGCATGGCATTACCCAGCGTCACAAGCGAGGCGACGGTCAACATTTCGCGCGTTTTGAGATCCAGTCCCGGACGACCCACCACATCCCCGAACGCATAGTCGGTAATCAGGGCGGGCAGCCCCGGGTCCAGCTCGCTCAGGCGGCGGGTGACTTTATCCGCGAGCCCCGCTTCAAGACGGTCCATAATCTCTCTGCCATAGCGCGTGCGGTCATTAATTTGACTCATAAGATTTCTCCATACGGGATTGTTTTGCGGTTAACGTTGCCGGAATAACCGCGACAAGCAGAACGGACAGACCGATGGCCGTACCGGCGACGATATACAGGAGCGGCATTGAAAATGATGAAACCATCCAGGCACCGACTGACGCACCGATACCAATGGCGGTATTGAAAAATGAAACGTAGATTGCGGAGGCCGGGAAGGCTTTATCCTCTGCCATACGTAAAACCCACGTCTGGAAACCGACAAATATTCCTGATACGGCGACACCCCAGACAACCATACTGGTAAATATCAACGCAGCAGAGAGCGAGGAACCAGACAGGCCCAGGAACAGCAGCACTGCACAGATCAGCAGTACAGACAAAGAGACCGTCAGCTTGAGATACTTATCAATCAACACGCCGGTCAGGAAATTACCTGCCAGACCCGCGATGCCGTAAACAAAAAGCACAGCAGGAATAATGGTGGTGGACAGTAAACTCTGCGTGTGTAGCCAGGGTTCAATGTACGTAAAGGCAGCAAAGTGAGCCGTCACAGCCAGCAAGGTTGCTGAGTAAATTTTCCATAATGTTGACGATTTCAGCACGCCTTTAAGCGCATCCAGCCCGAGCGCGCTTTTGCTGGTAATCCTGGGAACAAGAACGCTAATACCCACAAAGGCAATTACGCTCAGCGCGGCCATCAGCCAAAATGCCTGCCGCCAGCCGAAGTGAATACCAATATAGTTGGATACCGGTACGCCAAAAACGCTTGCTGCGGAAACACCACCAAATACGATTGACGTCGCCGCCCCTATATATCTGGCAGGGACCATAGCCACCGCCGTTGCGCCGATCATCGCCCAGAATGCGCCGTGAGCAAGCGCTCCCAGTACGCGGGCGCTAAGCAGCATGCTATAGACGTTTACCGTCGCAGCCATAACGTTAGAGACAAGAAGTACCACGGAAAGCACAAGTAAAAGCCGCTTCTTGGCCACATTCCCTAAAAAGACGGAGGCAAACAGCGCACTCAACGCCCCCACCCAGGCATAAAGCGACACGGTCATGCCCACCGCAGATTCCGAAGACTGTAGCCCCTCTGCGATTGGCGTTAATAATCCGACTGGCGCCAGTTCGGTGGTGACAATAGTAAAGGTTGAAATTGCCAGAATGAATAAAGCAAGCCATGACCTTAACGTCATATTCTGCGAAGTGAGTTCTGAAGTCATACTACTTACCTCAATAAGGATTTAAATAATGTGCCAATTTTTTTCAGTTGCATATCTGGTAAGCGCGGAATGCTCTCCCACACAGACGGGATGGCCAGTGGCTTCCAGCATTGGAATATCCGAAAGATCGTCGCCGTAGGCATAACAATCCACGGGGTTAATCTCTTTATCATCGCAAAAGGCGATAAGCGCGTCTTTTTTACCTGTTCCAATTGTTTGAGGCAGGCCGATTTCACCCGTCAACTCACCTGCGTCATTTATTATCACCGGCGCACAGAGTACTTCCGTTACTCCAAGATATTTTGCAATGGGTGAAAGAATCGGAAGCATAGAGCCCGATATAAATACGGTATACATGTTCTGGTTCTGATGTTTTTTAAGGGCTGAAACAGCACTCTCAATAAAAAACTCGCTTTCCAGCTTACGCCTGAACCACTTCTCACCCATTTCTTCCAGATAACGACAAGACACACCTTTAAACTGACGATAATAATCTCTGTTCAGGGCTTCCCTTGGCACGCCGTTTTTCACGTCGGTGCGAAAACGAGACATATAGCGTTGAAGACGATCGTTTTGATTATTTTCCCTGCACCAGAAATCATAGAAATCAAACATGCTTTTAATATTTATAAGCGTTTCATCAACATCAAAAAAAGCGGCATGTTTACGCAAATTTTATTCCTCGTAGTTTTTTCTTCGACTCTTAACCGGAAAATCTCTATCCGTACCAGACACGCCTGCATCCGCCCAGCGGGAAGGCGCAATTTCAGAAACCACCACGGAAATTTTATCCAGCGGCGCACCCGTGTTTTTGTGAACGGCAAATGTAATATCTTCCTGGAGTCTGATGATTTGATTTTCATCTTTCGCAGGCCAGGTCATAACATGAACAAATGGCATATTTTTCTCACTCTATAGTTGTAAATTCATCGAAGGAACGGCCTTTGAGTTTTAAATGGGCATGGATATCGCCTCCAAGACCATAAAAGCCAATTGCACCGCCATAGCTCTGACGCGAGCTCATATAAAGTACGACTACGTTAATAATTCTGTTTCCTTTCCTCGCCGGAGCCGGGAAAGGATCGGTTAACTCTGCCCAATATTCGGCATTACCTTCGCTATCGGTTATAAATACGTTGGGTATTCCCAGCGGACCTGGCCTGCTCGGATCCTCCGAGGCTAGATCGTTTTCCCTGAGACTCATCACGGTGTAAACGCTATCCGGAACAAGGCTCCGGAACGAAAACGTGAACCGGGCTCGTTTCTTATCTTCGGACAATGTGACCTCAAAGGTGCCCTCTGCCTCGAGCCAGGCAGCGAGGGTCACTGGCTCGATCTCTCGCTTTCCATCGCTGCTGCGATAATCCGCGATATAGCCTTCATGAAGTGGCAGGCCAGGCCTTATTTCATTATTGGCCTGCGGCCGCTGTTCTGGTGCGAAAACCATCCGATAGTTGTTCATCGGAATGGGTAAAGGAAGAGTATGAAGAATGATGTCCTTCAACGCGTCCTGAGGCATCTTGTCCAGATCGCACAGAATGTTATAGGGTGCGACTTCCCCAAATGCCGGAAGCGGGCTGTCCGGAGAGACAATGACGCTTCGCCACTGTAGTCCGTTATCCCCTGGTACCATGCCAACCACGACAAAATTACCCTTCCCGTCCATGACCTCCGCAGGGGGGTAAAGCGGCCCCTGCGTGGTCGCAGCCAGACGGTATTTCTGGCTACGTAATTCAGGCATGCGTTACCCCCTGAGTCACCCCTTGCTGCTCAACAATGGTCGCCTGCATGGCAACCTCAGCCAGAGATTTCTCTTTCTCTGTAATCAGGGCGGAAGGATAGACGGTGAACGAGACATCCATTGTCGCGCAAAGCGTTTGGTGCTGAGTGACGCGAACCTGAGCCTTGAAACGCCCCCGGCGGTCGTTAATATCTTTTTCAAGAAATTCAAAGTGGACCAGCGCCGGTAAAGGGAACAGGAAACTGGCGAAATTGATTGCCATGCTATTAATGACGTAATAGCGTCCACTTTCCTGCTGGTAAATAAATTCTTCGGTGACACCGATAAAGGCCTGTCGGCTGGCTTCAACCAGGAGCATTCCCTGAATATGCTGCCCCGTCTGATGATCCGCCATCAATTCGCAACGCTCATCGATTAACAGCGGCATCGCATAAAGGTCGTGGTTATGCTCAGCTTGTTCCGCAGGTCCTATAAGTACATTCTGTTCCAGTCTTTTATGGCAATAAGCATTTTTTTTGTCGCTAACCAGTTTTTCCAGAGAGCACATTTTTAACTTATTACCATGAATCGCATTTCTTGCCTGGTTTGAAATTACCTTTCCGGCAAAATCCTTGCGCACGCCCTGCCCAACAATAATTTCATGTTCTTTATCAATGATATTCGCAGGGATTTGAGTCAATAATTCTAGCTGAGATATCGTCAGTACATCTTTACCATTGGCAAATTCATTAAATTTATCGCCAACAACTACCAACTTTTTACAGTTCATTCATTGTCCCTCAACAACAGCAAGCACGATAGATACGTGTATAAAGGCCGTCATTACCGCCAGTAATAAAGTTATCGCCGGCCTGTTGAATAATTTCCTGATAACGCGCATTGGTAAATGCTTCTTTATATGCTGCTTTATCGCCGTTGAATGAGGAGATAAACATTACACCCGGAACGCCACTGATCAGTGAATGAAATGCTTCGAAACTTTCAATCTTATCTTTGTTATCTCTTACAACATTAAAAATGGTTTCATCGCGCCACTGACGGTACTGCTGATAGTTATGCGCAGGCACTTCGACGTGTCGGAGTTGAATATAATTTGATTGTGGCAAGCTATTTTTATTATCAATTGGGGATTCAACAAACTTAAGCAGTTCGCGACGGATATCGGCAGAAAGAACCTCAGAGAAACGATGGAACATGGATTCCATTTCACTTTCAACCCATGAAATTTCTTTAATATCGTTGAATGCGCGTAATTCCAGCAATTCATTAACGCCGTTTTCTTCACAGGTATAGTAGCGAACGTTTTCATTGCTTTTTAAGGAAGTAAATTCTTTTTCAGAAAAAGTGTTTTTTAATGGGAAGCGTGATACCAGTACATATTTAGACGACATAATTACTCCGAGTATTGATTAAGTGAGGATTCGGATAGAAATTTATCAATACAGGAAACTATTGGAATTGTTAAATTTGTAATATATTTTTTGTATTACTGTTAAAACGGGTTTTGCTGCCAGCATTTAGCGTGTAATATCGAAATGGAAAAAAGACGAAATACCTTTTCGCATTTAGGACCCACGTATGGCTACAGCAGAACATTTAATCAGCAATAACCTGCCCAGTATCAAACAATTACAATGCTTTCTCGCTGTTGCACATGAACTGAACTTTCGTAAGGCTGCCGAACGTCTACGCATGACTCAACCGCCTCTGACGCGTCAGATAAAATGCCTTGAAGCGGTGTTGAAACGTCAGTTGTTCAGTCGCAGTACGCATGACGTTAGCCTCACTGAAGCAGGCCGAGCGCTGGTCGTTCAGGCAGAAAAAATACTCAAAGACATCAGCAGCTTAAAAGAAGACCCTCACTCTTCAGAAACGAATCTGCGCATCGGTCTCACGCGCACGCTTAATTTTGAATATATTGAACCTGTAAATACCCAGCTTCAAAAAATGAACGCCGGAGATGACGTTGAAACGCCCGACCTGACGTCAGCACAGCTGCTGCAAAGCTTGTCTAAAAATATGCTGGATCTGGTGCTGACCGGGGAAAAAGGAACGGGTCATGAAGACATTGTTCAATACCGCTGGGTCTGCCAGGAACCGTTGCTCATCGCAATGCCTTCTTTACATCCTGCCAGTCTGAAAGAGAAAGTCTCGCTGGAAGACATTAGCGATCTTCCACTTTTTTGGTTTTCGAGAAGCGCTAATCCGTCATTCTATGACAAATGCGAAAGCTACTTTGACACGCTTAAAACGCCGCTGAAGCGTATTAAAGAGCCGGATGATTCCCTCGTGATGCTAAGCCGTATCGCAAGAGGGAAAGGGTTTGCGCTGCTGCCTCAGTCAAAATGCACCTTCAATCAGGAGGGGCTATGCTATCGCGAACTAACGGACGATGAGGCAAAGAGATTAAATATTGATATCTATGCCGCAACCCGCCTCAATGAAAACAGAGAGGAGATCCTGAACGCTCAGAATATCTTGTGCGGCAAAAAGGCTTAATGCAGATAAAACACACCCTCTTCCGGCAGGAAGAATTGGTTATAGCGCAGCTGAAAGGCGTTCAGCTCCTGCGGATCGGGCTCCATTTCGCGCATAAAGCCAAGTGCCAGACGAATTTGCGCATCGGTAATGGGTGCGGCAAGGCGGGCTTTACGCAGCATACGGTGCCAGGTATGCAGATTCTCTTCGCTACCGTCGACAATACAGACCTGCCAGATGAGCAGCACCTGCGCGGCGTTTTGCAGATGCGCCTCGTCAGGCCGCTCAAGGTAGCGGATAAATTCATTGCCCGGTGTTTTACCGAACTGGTCAATCATCGACTCGATCGGCATCGGGGTAATCCCCAGCCGTTCGCTTAAACGTTTGATGGCGCGGCGGGAGTCTGAGGTCAGGACACGAAATCCCACCACAAACACCACGGCAAGCGTTGCCAGCATTATCCAGACCATGCGTTCTCCTTAGACTAGCCGCTCATCATAGCGGGAAACGCAGCGTGTCGACAGCGGGTACGGCCAGAATAGTGAACCGAAAAAAGCTGGATAAATGCGATGAAAGCAATCCCGCGCAGGCGTGGCTGCGCGGGCTGTTGCTGGAGACCCGTCAGCGCGCCTGAAGCCCCTTCAACAGCGCCTCGTGAAAGCGTGCGGGATCCTGCATCTGCGGCGCGTGGCCCATGTCGTTAAACTCCACCAGCGTCGCGTGCGGGATGCGCTTCGCCGTCTCTTTGCCCAGCACCGCATAGTTGCCGAGCGTCTTGCGGACCTCCGGCGGGGCGAGGTCTTTCCCGATGGCGGTGTTGTCCTTCGTGCCGATCATCAATAATACCGGCATCTTCAGGTCGCTAAATTCATAGATGACCGGCTGGGTGTAGATCATGTCGTAGAGCAGCGCCGAGTTCCACGCCACGCGCGCTTTGCCCGGCCCGTTGTTCAGCCCGGCAAGCATGGTCACCCAGCGCTCGTATTCCGGCTTCCACTCCCCGGCGTAGTAGGTGTTTTTCTCGTACTGGCGAATGCCGTCGGCGCTGACCTTCAGCTCGCGCTGGTACCACTGGTCGACGGTAATATGCGGCACGCCGCGCGCTTTCCAGTCTTCAAGCCCTATTGGGTTCACCATCACCAGCTGCTCGACCTGCTGCGGCCACATCAGCGCGTAGCGGGTCGCCAGCATGCCGCCGGTCGAATGGCCAATAACCGTGACGCGATCGACGCCCAGCGTTTTCAGCAGCGCGTGGGTGTTATCCGCCAGCTGCTGGAAGGTGTACTGATAATGCTCTGGCTTGGTGGATTTACAGAAGCCGATCTGGTCGGGTGCGATCACGCGATACCCGCTGGCCGACAGCGCGCGGATCGTGCCGTCCCAGGTGCCGGCGCAGAAGTTTTTACCGTGCATCAGCACCGCGGTGCGGCCATTGGGTTGTTCCGGCTTCACGTCCAGGTAAGCCATATCCAGAGACTGGTTTTGCGAGGTAAAGGTAAAGTGTTTTACCGGCCAGCCGTAGTCAAAACCTTCCAGCTTCTCGCCGTAAGTGGGGGCATCCGCGGCCATTGCGGGGGAGGCCAGCGCCATCAGCAGCGCCAGGCAGGACAATCGTCGGGTCAACATGCAAGCTCTCCATTAGCAAAGGGGCTAAGGCTGCGCGAAAGGCGGCAGCAAAAACACTGTAGAGCATGGAGAGGAGCGGGTGTGTAAAGCGGGGTAAAGGTAGGACGCGCAAATAAAAAAAGCCCGGCATCACACACCGGGCAAAGAAGTTACCTGCACACTCAGGCCGCTTTTAATTTCTGCACTCGCCTTTCGCGGCGAATCTTACGCTCTTCCAGCACCGCGACCATCGCCATCAGGACGATACAGCCGATCGCTGCCGCATCCAGCGCCGCGAAGGTGCCCGCCCAACCGGTGAGGCCGAAAATCGGCGTACCGTCGGCGATCATCCCCAGGCCAAGCTTGGCAAAGCTGTCGCCGATCAGGTAGGCGAAGGTGCCTTTAATCCCATCGGCGGCGCCGATCGCTTTTTTCGGCACGAACCCTACGGCCGCCACGCCAATCAGCAGCTGAGGGCCAAACACCAGGAAGCCGAGCGCGAACAGGGACGCCAGGTAAACGTACTGGTTGCTGGCGTGCTGGTAGATGCCGAGCGTGGCGATAATCAGCGCCAGCGCGACGCAGGCCACCAGCGCGCGACGGCCGTTGGCGAGATCCGAGAGCCAGCCCCACAGCAGCGTGCCGACCAGCGCGCCCACTTCGAACAGGGTGAAGCCCTGAATCGCCACCTCTTTCGACAGCTTCAACTCCTGGAAGGCGTACACCGTTGACCACTGGTCGATGCCGATGCGCACCACGTACAGGAAGATGTTTGAGAAGCACAGCAGCCAGATCACTTTGTTTTTCAGCACATACTCAACAAAGATCTGCCATTTGGACATCTCGTTCCCTTCGGTCTCTTTGTCCTCTTCGCTGATCTCCTCCCCGAACAGCTCTTCGGCTTTGCCGAGGCCGTACGATTCCGGGGAGTCGCTGCCGAAACGCAGGCCGATAAAGCCGACGATCAGGGCGATAATCGACGGGAAGATAAACATGCCGATCACGTGGCCGTCGAACAGATAGTTCGCGCCAAACAGCGCCACGCCTGCCGCACCCGCCCCGCCGAGGTTGTGGGAGATGTTCCACATGCCGAGGTACGAACCCCGCTTGCGGCGCGGCGTCCATTTGGTGATGGTGGAGTAGCTGCACGACCCGCCGGTGCTCTGGAAGAAACCGCTCAGGGCGTAGAAGGCGATCATCAGGAACAGGCTGACGGAGCCCGCGCCCATGCTGGCGCTGAAGCCGAGCATACAGATGGCGGAGAGGATCAGCATAAACGGCAGGAACTGCTTGGTGTTTTTACCGTCCGCGTAGTAGGACACAACCGTTTTCCCCACCCCGTAGGTGATGGAGAAGCCCAGGCCAATCATCCCCAGCTGCGTCATGCTCAGCCCGTAGGTGGAGATCATGTCGTTCTGCGCGATGTTAAAGTTTTTGCGGATCAGGTACATGGTCAGGTAGCCGATGAAGACCACCAGATAAGACTGCATGAACGGTTTGAACCACATCTTGCGCCGCACGTCGAGCGGCAGATCCAGGGTCGGCTTGCGCACCTGGTTTAAGAAGGCCAGCATGGTTGGTTTACTCCTGAGCTGATTTTTGCAGCATTGTAAAAATCAGCCGGGAGAGATGCCTGAGACAGCGTCCAGGTGAAACCGGGAAAATTTCCTAGTTTTGCGCCATTCGGCAACAAAAGGTGAGGCACGTCACGCTTCGCGCGGCGCCTGGGCGTGCAAAAACGGCAGCAGCAGCAAGGCCGAGATGCCCGCCGCGATGGCGATCGCCGCGAAGAACCCGCTCCAGTGCCAGACGTCGATGACCCGCGCCAGCGGCCAGCCGGAGAGCGACGCGCCGAGGTAGGCAAACAACCCGACAAACCCTGTCGCCGCACCGGCCGCCTCCTTGTGCGAGCACTCCGCCGCCGCCATGCCGATCAGCATCTGCGGGCCAAAGACAAAAAAGCCGATGGTGAAGAAGCACGCCGCCTGCATCACGTAGCTGGCGAACGGCATCAGCCACAGCGAGCCGACGGAGAGTAAAATCCCGGCGGCAAAAATCAGATTCATCGGGCCGCGGTTGCCGTTGAACAGCTTGTCCGAGCCCCAGCCCGCCACCAGCGCGCCGATAAACCCGCCCAGCTCAAACATCGTCACCGCAGAGTTAGCGGTCACCAGGTCCACGCCGAGCGTCTCGGACATGTACAGGTTACCCCAGTCGTTGATCGCCGCGCGCACCACGTAGACCAGCACGTAACAGAGGGACAGCAGCCAGATGTACGGATTTTTCAGCACGTATTTGGTGAGGATTTCCTGGCGGGACAGCCCGGCGCCCTCCTGCTGCTGGGCGATCTCCATCTCGTCGTGCCGCCAGTCGCCCACCGCCGGTAGGCCGACGGTTTGCGGCCTGTCGCGCAAGCGCCAGCAGAGGAACAGCCCGGCGACAATCGCGAGGGCACCGGCAATCATCATCCCCGTGCGCCAGCCGTAGTGCAGCGCGGCAGCCCCCACCACCATCGGGATCAGTGCCCCGCCGACGTTATGCGCGGTGTTCCAGATTGCCCACCATCCGCCGCGCTCGTTGCGCGAGTACCAGGCGGTGAGCAGGCGGGCGCAGACCGGCGCACCCCAGCCCTGGAAAAAGGCGTTCAGCGCCCACAGCAGGGCAAAGGCCCACAGCGAGGTGGAAAAGCCAAACAGGATGTTCACCACGCCGGTGGCGATCAGCCCAACGCCCATGAAATAGCGCGCGTTGGAGCGGTCGCTGACGATGCCGGAGAAGAACTTCGACAGCCCGTAGCTGATGTAAAACAGCGTCGCCAGCAGGCCGATATCGGTGCGCGTCATCACGCCGCTGGCGAGGATTTCCGGCGCGGCGGCGTTGAAGCTTTTGCGGGTGAAGTAGAACAGCGCGTAGCCGAGCCAGATGGTGATCAGGATATGGCGACGCCAGTAGCGGTAGCGGGCGTCGATTTCCGCCTTGTCGCGCAACGGAGCCGCGCTGGTTGGGGTTTTAAACATGATACGTCCTTAACGGCAAACTGACGCTGACGCGCGTCCCGTGGGTGCAGGAGAGGGTCAGCGTGCCGCCCAGCGCCTTGACGCGCTCGCGCATGCCCGCCAGGCCAAAGCCCTGCTGGCCGGAGCCCGGCGGCAGGCCGCAGCCGTCGTCTTCAATCACCAGCATCAGGCGCTCGTCCTGCTGCCAGCCCTGGATCGTCACCGCGCTGGCATTGGCATGTTTAACGATGTTGTTCAGCCCCTCCTGACAGACGCGGAACAGCGTCACGCGCTGGCCTTCGCTGAGCAATGATTCATCAATGCGCCAGTCGAGATGGCTGACAATGCCGCGGCTTTCCAGCTCCATCTCGCGCATCAGGGAGCGTATCGCCTGCTCCAGCGACAGGTCATCAAGCTGGCGCGGACGTAGCCGTCCCAGCAAGCGGCGAACGGCGTCATAGACACCCAGCGAAAGCTGTTCGATATGCGCCCCGCCCTGCTTCACGCCCGCGTTATCCGCCGCCAGGCGCTGAACAATGCCCGCCTGCGTGCGGATGGCGGTAATGGTCTGGCCGATATCGTCGTGCAGCTCGCGAGCCACCTC
Source organism: Enterobacter sp. 50588862 (assembly GCF_001462935.1). Taxonomy (NCBI): domain Bacteria; kingdom Pseudomonadati; phylum Pseudomonadota; class Gammaproteobacteria; order Enterobacterales; family Enterobacteriaceae; genus Enterobacter; species Enterobacter sp. 50588862. The sequence goes on along the minus strand of NZ_LNHM01000018.1, from coordinate 86,898 downwards.
CTGACGCACGCTCTCCTCGGTCTCCAGAAGACGCTCCGCCAGACGACGGTTGCGCGCCAGCTCGGCTTGAAGGGACTGGTTCAGCTCGCGCAGGCGCTGAATGCCCGCGCCGAGCAGCAGTCCGGTCAGGCTCTGGGCCAGCAGCGAGAGCAGCAGATCCACCGGATGATCGTGCCAGGTCTGGCTGGCGATCAGCGCGATGGCGTTCATCAGCGTGGCGATCAGCGCCCCCTGCCAGCCGTAGTGCCAGGCCAGAGCGATGATCGGCAGCGCCAGGCAAAACGGCGTGAAGCGCGAAAGCTCGGCGGGCAGACCAAGCTGCAGCCACAGGCTCACCATAAACAGCAGCAAATACCAGATGAGGTGCCGGGCGCGCCAGTTCACCGGCTGGGAGACCAGCGCGGGGCCGAGCGGTTGCCAGACGGTGCTGGTGAGGTAGTGCCAGAAAACCAGACAGGTCGGCGCGAGGGTCAGACCACCGGTCAGGGTCAGAAGCAGGGCGTTAAGCATCTCCTTCTCGCCGATCCACGGCAGGGATTGTAACAGCGCGGCGGCAATCAGCGCCGCCCCCTGACGCAGCAGCGTGCGCCAGTCGCGCTGGTGGCGGTAGCGGGAAATCAGGGCAACGGGGAGAAGCGTGAGCAGACTTCCGGTCATCAATAAGGGAAGATGCGCGAGGGCCACCTCCTGCGCCAGCCAGATCAGCATCAGCCACTCCGCGCCGAGCAAAACGGGCCAGTAGCCGCGCGGGCACTGGAGCATTAGCCCCAGACGCAGGCCGAAGGGAAACAGCAGCACCGCCAGCTCCGGGCGCTCCACCAGGTGCAGGCTGATGCTCCACAGGCAAAACCACGCGGCGGAGAAGATAAAAAAGCTGGCGACGACGGCGATCAGCCGCGAAAACACGGGACTCATTGCCAGCTGTCGAACATGCGGCGCGCCAGCTCGACGTCGTTGCTGACGTTGAGTTTTTCCATCAGGTTGGCGCGGTGGACGTGCACGGTTTTCGGCGACAGATCCAGCTCGGCGGCAATCTCTTTCACCGACATGCCCTGGGCAAGCTTCTCCGCCACCTGGCGCTCGCGTCTGGTGAGCGGATCCTGACGTCCGGCCGCCAGCTTGATAGCGATATCCGGCGTCAGGTAGCAGCCGCCGGTGGAGACGGTGCGCACGGCAGCGATCAGCTCGTCCGGGCTACAGCGTTTGGAGAGGAAGCCGCGCGCCCCCGCGTTGAGCGCCTGCTCGACCAGCGCCGGGCTGTCGTGAACCGAGAGCATGATCGTCGCCATCCCTTTCGGCAGCTGGCTCAACAGCTCCAGCCCGGAGAGATCCGGCATCGAGATGTCACAGATACAGACCTGCACCCCGCGCCCCGGCAGGCCCGCCAGCGCCTCGTGACCGGAGCCAAACTCGGCCACGACCTGAAAATCCGGTTCGAGGTTAAGAAGCTGGGCAAAGCCGGAGCGGACGATAAGGTGGTCGTCGATGAGAGCGATGGTGGTCATGTGTGTTCCTGCGATCTGAAAAAGCCGGATGACGCTGCGCTTATCCGGCCTACAAGAGCGAAAGACGCTTACCTTAAGCGATTTACTCGAAAAACACCGCAATTTTGTTAAACATGGTGGGATCGGACTGGTTGCGCGCCACTTTGGTGACGTCTTCCAGCTTGTCGATCTGCGCCATCATCTGCTCCAGACGCTGATCGTCGTTGACCAGTAGCCAGATGCGGCTGTGCTCGCTGCCCTGAATCGGCAGGCAGAGAATGCCTTCCACGTTAAACGCCCGGCGGGCAAACAGCCCGCAGACGTGGGTCATAACGCCAGGGTGGTTGCGGACGGTGAGTTCCAGAATGACGTTATCATGTTGTTTCTGCATGGTTTATTCCCCCACCATCTCAGTATTGGCCGCACCCGGCGGCACCATCGGATACACTTTTTGTTCAGGGTCGATACGCACGTGGATCAGCGCCGGGCCGGGACGAGAAATCGCCGCCTGCAGCGCCGCGTGGGCGTCTTCTTCCGCGTTCAGATCGCAGGTGTGCAGGCCAAAGCCGGCGGCAATCTGCATAAAATTAATCATCCCCGGATAGGTCGCCGCAAACACGCCCTGCTTGTAGAACAGGCTCTGCTGCTGGTGTACCAGGCCCAGCGCCTCGTTGTTCATCAGAATAATTTTCACGTCTAACTGGTTTTCGGCCGCGGTCGCCATCTCCTGAATGTTCATCATCAGGCTGCCGTCGCCGGAGAAGCAGATAACCTTGCGGTCCGGGTTGGCGAGCGCCGCGCCTACTGCCGCCGGCAGGCCGAAGCCCATGGTGCCGAGGCCGCCGGAGGTCAGCCACTGGCGCGGACGGTTCAGCGGATACGCCTGCGCGGTCCACATCTGGTGCTGGCCCACGTCAGTGGTGATAATCGCGCTGTCGTCCACGCAGGCGGCCACGGCGTTGATCAGCCCGTAGTGGCTCAGTGGGTCGCCCTCAGCTGGGATAGCGCCCGGGAACTCGCGCTGCAGATCGGCCACCAGCTGACGCCAGTCGGCCCGGTCAGTTGCGTCCGTCTGCGGGATCAGCTGCGCCAGCACTTCGGCCACGTCGCCCTGAATCGCCACGTGCGGCTGTTTGATTTTACCCAGCTCGGCGCGGTCGATATCCACGTGAATGATTTTGGCGTTCGGGCAGAACTCCTCGGTTTTGCCAATCGCCCGGTCATCAAAACGTGCGCCCATAACAATCAGCAAATCCGCCTCTTGCAGGATGTAGTTGGTGCTGCGCGCACCGTGCATGCCCAGCATACCTAATGACAACGGATGCGCTTTAGGCAGCATACCCAGCGCCATCAGGGTCATGGTGGTCGGCAGGTTGGCCTTTTCCGCAAACTGGCGGATTTCATCCGCAGCGTTAATCGCCCCGCCGCCCAGATAGAGCACCGGGCGTTTCGCTGCATTAATCATGGCGGCGGCGTCGCGCACGCTTTCAGCGCTGAATTCCGGCGCGGGGGCGCGCTCGCCCGGCTCCGGCAACATGTCGATCTCGATCTCTGCGGTCTGGACATCCTTAGGAATGTCTATCCACACCGGGCCCGGGCGGCCAGACTGCGCAATGCGGAACGCATCGCTGATAACCTGAGGCAGCTCGCTGATATCGCGAACTAAATAGTTATGTTTGGTGATGGGGATAGAGATGCCGTAGGTGTCCACTTCCTGGAACGCATCGGTGCCGATCATCGAGGACGGCACCTGGCCGGTAATGCAGATCAGCGGAATGGAGTCGAGGCGCGCGTCGGCGATGGCGGTCACCAGGTTGGTTGCGCCGGGGCCGCTGCAGGCCATACAGACCGCCGGTTTACCCTGGGTACGCGCCATGCCCTGTGCAATAAAACCTGCCCCCTGCTCGTGACGCGCCAGCACGTGGCGGATCTGCGTGCTTTGGCTCAACGCATCGTACAGCGGCAGCACGGTTCCACCCGGGATACCCGCAACCGTGGTGATGCCCTGTCGTTCCAGTAAATGAACAATCAGCTGCGCGCCTGTAAAACGCGTCTTTGTGGATGTTGTGCCCGAACTTGCCATGCTCCAGTCCTTTTCTTCTGGGCCGACTTTCCGGGGAGGGTCCTAAACGAAAAACCCCGCCCGGTTTGCGCCGGCGGGGTTTTGGATTCGTGTGTTGATCCAGTCCCTACGGCGCATTGCCGACGACCACCACCACACGCACGACGACCACTGCGGCTGGTTGCGCAGTTTTTAGTAGGGTCGAAGTGAAGATGGATGAAGTCATTGGGGACCTGTGTTTGGATTCATTGATTGAATTTATACAAACACAGGTTTTCGGGCGTGACAATGGAAATATTTTCATCTGCGCAAAAATGCGTCAGAGATCACGTTTCGTTTGTTGAGTGATAAAGGGCTGTCGACCGTTTTATTTCATTCAATAAACAGTGCAGGCGATACCCCAAAGCGCACCGCCAGTTTTTTTATATGGTTTAACGTCAGCTGACGCTGTCCATTCAATACCCTTGAAACCATTGATTTACTGCCAATTTCATCCTGAAAATCTGAAATGGTCAGTTTGTACTGATCCATAAGGGTTCTTAAAACCGCAATTCCCACTGGAACAGATTCCATCTCCTGACGCAAGGCGACAATCTCGGGTCGATTCGCTTCATAACGACTTATTCTTGCACATACGATATCCAGCAAAGGACTACCAGGTTCATTCATGAGCAGATACTCAACCAGCTCAAGTGCATCCTGATAATCTTTCTCATTCGGATGTTCACCCAGTAAAGGGACAGCCTCGACAAGGGCATGCGTTGCTTTCATTGCATCAGCGACGATCATCATTTCTTCCCCTTAGTGCGATGTTTCTCCGTAAAACGGTCATATTCCTTATGAGTAAAAACATGGCGCACATAGAACTTTTGGCTTTCAAAGAATATGAGAGCCACTACTCTGAGATTGTTATTTGCAATATCAATCACATAATGCTTATCCAGATATTTAAAGTTATCCAGCGTCGGAAAAATTTGTTTCAGCACAGCAGGTGTCGGGCAATGGCTCTTTTCGATAGTGCGACCTAAAAAAAGGAGCTCTTCCTTATGCTGCGGGAACTGTTTTACCGCATCAATAATTGCCTTCATAGAAATTAAATGCATACTGCATGCCTGCTGCGTCCGTTGCCATTATGGCAACAATATCATGCATTGCCAATGTGTCAACACGTATCGTTTTTCTGACTAACATTTGAAAACAAAAAACCCCGCCGGAGCGAGGTTTTTATCAGGGTTTTGCGGTTGGTCGCCGCAGAACACACTGTGTTACGTCAACGGAAAAAGTATACGCGATCGAACTCGAACGCGCAATTCCGGCACGGATTTTGACGTTTTTGAGTATGGATCACCTTCCAAATTTCGTCCAAAAAAATACTGTTCATGCATACAGTATTTATCTATACTGAGGGTGTTCGCAGTGAGCGAGGGGGCCGCAGTTTACCGGCGCAACGAAGTCCTGGCTGAAACGGGTGGTGCCGTCAGTGCCTTAACCCCTGAAGTGAGCACACTGTGTTACGTCAATCCAGGTGCTGGCAACAGGCGGCGGAAAGGTACGCCAGCATCGTGCTCCTTTTAACCAAAAGGAGACGCGTATGAGCGTAGTGGATATGGTGATACTTATCCTCAAACTCATTGTTGCAGTACTGCAACTGCTTGATGCTGTCCTGAAATACGTTCGGTAATTCAGGTTCAAGTCGCACCTGAGAGGGGCGGGCAACCGCCCCTCTTTAATAACGAGGGAATGCTATGTCGCGTCTGTTAATTGAGCCTGTCACACCGGATGAGCCGGGGTATATCGCCCTGAAGGCGGAAAGTATCGCGCTGAATTTCAACATGCTGCGCAGGCTGGAAGAGAACTGGCTGCGGGGTGAGAACCGCTTTAACGCGCCGGGTGAAAAGCTGCTGGGTGCGTTTCTTAACGGCAAGCTGGTGGGCGTGTGTGGCCTCAACCGCGATCCGTTCAGCCAGCAGCCGCGTGCCGGACGCATTCGCCATCTCTACGTCAGCGAGAAATGCCGCGGGCTGGGCATTGGAAAACAGCTTTTAACCGTAGTGATGGCGGATGCCAGCATCTGGTTTGATTTTCTGAATACTCACTCGCCGGACAGCGCGTACGGATTTTACAATCGAGCCGGTTTTACGCTGGTCTCAGACGAACCACGGGTGACGCACCGCCTTTTTTGTGCGGTGTAACCGGCTGGCGGCATCAGGATGTGAATGTTACAGTTGAGTGACAATTCATCACCCAATACGCCATGACCATCACCGTTTTCTGCATTTTGCTTTTCGCCGCACTGCTGCATGCCAGCTGGAACGCTATCGTTAAAGCCGGAACGGATAAACTCTACTCTGCGATCGGCGTTAGCGGCTCAGCCGCGATTATTGCCCTGATTTTACTGCCCTTCTCACCACAGCCTTCTGCGGCAAGCTGGCCGTTTTTGATCGTCTCCTGCGCCTTACAGGTGGTCTACACCGTGCTGGTGGCGAAAACCTATCAGGTCTCGGACATGAGCCAGACCTATCCGCTGATGCGCGGCACCGCCCCGCTGCTGGTGGCGCTGATCAGCGTGCTGGCGCTCGGCGACCATCTCTCCTGGCTCGCCTGGTCCGGTATCGGAGTCATTTGCCTGTCGATTCTGGCGATGGCGATGAATGGCCGCATGCAGTCACGCAGGGGGATCTGGCTGGCGCTGCTGAACGCCTGTTTTATCGCCGGGTATACGCTGGTGGACGGCACCGGCGTGCGGCTGTCGGACACCGCGCTGGGCTACACGCTCTGGACCTTCTTTATGAACGGCTTCTGCCTGCTGGGCTGGGCGATGGTGGCGCGTCGGCGCGAGGCGTCCAGCTACCTGCGCCTGCACTGGAAAAAAGGGCTGCTCGGCGGCGTGGGGACCATGGGCTCTTACGGTCTGGCCCTCTGGGCGATGACGCAGGCGCCGCTGGCGGTGGTCGCCGCGCTGCGTGAAACCTCGATTCTTTTCGGGGCGCTGATCGCCTTTGTCCTTTTAAAAGAGAAGGTTGCGGGCCTGCGCATCGCGGCAGCGCTGGGTATTGCTGTCGGCGCAATTCTGCTGCGTCTGGCGTAAATCGCTGGCAACATTAGTTGCCGTTCTTGTTTACAAATCCTGCCTTTCCCGGTTTTTTCATTCACCGCAACAATGCTTAAATTGTCATCTGTCTGTGGTAGATTCCTCGCGCATTTATGGGAATGCGTAGTCACTTATTCTTCATTTCTCTCTTTTGGCAAAAGTATTCAGCGACATGAAAAAGCAAAGGAACGTTAACTTATTGTTGATGCTGGTGTTACTGGTGGCCGTCGGTCAGATGGCGCAAACCATCTACATTCCGGCGATTGCCGACATGGCAAAGGAACTGAACGTCCGCGAAGGCGCGGTGCAGAGCGTGATGGCAGCCTACCTGCTGACCTATGGCGTTTCACAGCTCTTCTACGGCCCGCTCTCCGACCGCGTCGGGCGTCGCCCGGTGATCCTGGTGGGCATGAGCATTTTCATGGTAGCGACGGTGATTGCCATTACCACCCACAGCCTGACCGTTCTGATTGCCGCCAGCGCACTGCAGGGCGTTGGGACGGGTGTCGGCGGGGTGATGGCGCGAACCTTACCGCGCGATATGTATCAGGGCACCCAGCTCCGCCACGCCAACAGCCTGTTAAATATGGGCATTCTGGTCAGCCCGCTTCTCGCTCCGCTGATTGGCGGCCTGCTGGACACAATGTGGTCCTGGCGCGCCTGTTACGCCTTTCTGCTGGTGCTCTGCGTAATTGTCACCTTCAGCATGGCGCGCTGGATGCCGGAAACCCGTCCAAAAGACGCGCCGCGCACGAAGCTTCTCACAAGCTATAAGACGCTGTTCGGCAACGGCGCGTTTACCTGCTACCTGCTGATGCTGATCGGCGGCCTGGCGGGTATTGCAGTGTTCGAAGCCTGCTCCGGCGTGCTGCTGGGCGCGGGTCTGGGCCTGAGCAGCATGGTGGTGAGCATTCTGTTTATTCTGCCGATCCCGGCGGCGTTCTTTGGCGCGTGGTTTGCCGGGCGTCAGAACAAGCGCTTTTCAACCCTGATGTGGCAGGCCGTGATCAGCTGCCTGCTGGCGGGTCTGATGATGTGGATCCCGGGGCTGTTTGGCGTGATGACCGTCTGGACGCTGCTGATTCCGGCGGCGCTGTTCTTCTTCGGCGCGGGAATGCTGTTCCCGCTCGCCACCAGCGGCGCGATGGAGCCGTTCCCGTTCCTCGCAGGCACGGCGGGCGCGCTGGTGGGCGGTTTGCAGAACATCGGTTCCGGCGCGCTGGCCTGGCTCTCCGCCATGATGCCGCAGACCGGGCAGGCTAGTTTGGGCCTGCTGATGACGCTAATGGGGCTGCTGATTTTACTGTGCTGGCTGCCGCTGTCGTCGCGCGTTCCGCATCACGAGCAGCCGGTTTAACCGCATGATGGCCCGGCTTCTCGCCGGGCTTTTCACAGACGGTCGTAATCATCGCCTGCAATAACGGCTCCGGCGCAGGCCGCCAGGCCCCCTCTTCCCCGTCGTAAAACTGGAAATCCGCGTTAAGCGCATACGGGATTTTCGCCTTTTGCAGCTCGCAGGCCATAAAGGTGGCGAAGGCCATTTGCGAAGCGGTTGGCGTGAGGTGGTTTGACTCCCCCACGCCCCAGCCCCCGACCCAACTGACGTGCCCGGTTTTTTGCTGCCAGCGCAGCGCGGTGCTGATGCGGTTACGGATAGCCGCCTTCTCCGCCGCCGTGCCGGACGTCCACGGGTATTTACCGCTATTTTTCAGCGGCCCCCACGGGAAAATATGCCACTCCGCCAGCAGGTAGTTTTGACTGTGCGCAGGCAGCTTCAGGCCGGATAAATCCTCCGGCGCGGCACGCAGGCGCGGCGCAATGAAAATCATGCGCTGCGGGTCGATGTCGTGGATCGCTTTAATGGTTTTTTCATACACGCGGTTTAACGACGCGAGGTTGTGGTTAAGCTTGTCGGCTGGCTCATAAATGAGGTCAAAACCCAGCAGCGGATAGCTCTGGCCGAAATAGTGCGCCACGGCAATCCACCAGTTGATCGTCTCTTTCTCGTTATCGGCTTTGGGGTCGTTTTTATATTCATCGGCCTGATAAGCGATAATCGGGATCACGCCATACTGCTCACAGGCTTCCACCAGCTTGCGCAGGTGGATCAGCCGCGCTTCCGTCGGCTCATCGGCCACGCGAATGCGCACGTGGGTAATGCCTTTTGCGCGAAAATCGCGCACCACCAGCGGGTCGAACTCGCGTATGCCGCGCTCGGTGCGCGCCCAGTCCACATCCATCCCGACGCCCAGCTGCTGCGCATAGTGGGCAGCCGTCAGCGGCGGCTCAGCGGCAATGGCCCAGCCGGAAGAGATCAGTAACGCGGTAGCAATGAGAGGCTTTAGCACGGTTTACCCTGGATAAATCGAAAGCATTACCTGTATTTAGCACGCTTTTTCACATTTGGTGTAGCGCGAAAGCGTAATAATTCTTCAACCTGCCAGTTCTCTCAGCCAGCCGATAAAGGCGTCTATTTTCGGCCACTGACGGCCAGAAAGCGTCGAGACATAGTAGTGCTGATGGCATTTCAGGGTCTTGTCACCAAACGGGGCGATCAGTTCGCCCCGTTCAAGCCGTTTTTGCACCAGCCGCTTTCTCCCCATCGCGATGCCGACGTGGTTGATGGCCGCAATAATCGCCAAATCCGACCGATCAAAGCCAATGCCCGACGATGACGGCATATTTACCCCAAAATGCTGCGCCCAGCTCAGCCACTCATCCGTACCAGAATCATTACTCCAGGCCTGACGATCGTGGAGTAATGCGCAGTGATTGAGATTATCGGGGTTTTTCAGCAGCTCATGCTCGCGGGCATACTGCGGCGAGCAGACGGGCAAAATCTCTTCGTCCATCAGGAAGTGATGAGACAGATGGTTTGGCGGCGTATCGTCGAAATAGAGCGCCAGATCGACACCCGTTCGCTGCATATTGACGTAATCATTGCCGGTCAGGATGGTGAGTGAAATCGACGGGTAGCGGCGGGTAAAGTCGCCCAGCATGGGTACCAGCCAGCACTGGGCAATCGACGGGCGGGAGTAGACCGTCAGCGTGCCGGACAGCGCCTGGTTTTTGATGTCCAGGATCTCCTGATTCAGGGTGTCGAGGGACGATTTTAGCGTCCAGTAAACGCGCTTTCCCTCCTGCGTCAGCTCGACTTTACGGTGCGAACGGACAAACAGCTGAATACCGAGCTCTTCTTCGAGCAGGTTCATGCGGTGGCTCACCGCGCTGGGGCTGAGCGACAGCTCCTCCGCCGCCAGCGCGAAGGACTCATGCCGGGCAGCCACTTCAAAGGTATACATTTTCGACAGCTGCCAGCCGTTTAGCAGCCGGTTTCTGGCTTCATTTGCATCGGTCATCACAATTCTCACGCGGGGTTTCTGCGCTCAGCATACCGCTCAAGGGTGAATTTATGTGAACCTAATACGAATTAAGTGCACTTTTTAGAGCGTAGTCACTCAGTTGATCCAATCTGGCTCACCTGAACGCCAATTTATATCGTTTGTCAGCCCCCGCCGTTTTTTCGTCCAATACCCACAGATGACATAAGGGTGAGGTGAGATATGGGATCTCAGGTCTGGGTTGTGGCAACGCTGCTGGTCAGCATTGTGTTGATTGTTTTAACCATCGTAAAACTGAAGTTTCACCCGTTCCTCGCGCTGCTGCTGGCGAGCTTTTTCGTTGGCGCGATGATGGGGATGAGCCCGCTGGATATGGTGAACGCCATTGAGAGCGGGATTGGCGGTACGCTGGGCTTCCTGGCGGCGGTGATTGGTCTGGGCACCATTCTCGGCAAAATGATGGAAGTCTCCGGCGCGGCGGAACGCATTGGCATTACGCTGCAGCGCTGCCGCTGGCTGTCAGCAGACGTGATTATGGTGCTGGTGGGCCTGATCTGCGGCATTACGTTGTTCGTGGAAGTGGGCGTGGTACTGCTGATCCCGCTGGCGTTTTCCATCGCCAAAAAGACCCACACGTCGCTGCTCAAGCTGGCCATTCCGCTCTGTACCGCGCTGATGGCGGTGCACTGCGTGGTGCCTCCGCATCCGGCCGCGCTGTTTGTGACCAATAAATTAGGGGCGGACGTCGGGACGGTGATTGTCTACGGTCTGCTGGTGGGCCTGATGGCCTCGCTGGTCGGCGGCCCGCTGTTCCTGAAACTGCTGGGCAACCGTCTGCCGTTTAAGCCGGTTCCGGCGGAATTTTCAGACCTGAAGGTGCGGGAAGAGCACACCCTGCCGTCGCTGGGCGCTACCCTGTTCACGGTGCTGCTGCCAATTGCCCTGATGCTGGTGAAAACCATTGCCGAGCTGAATATGGCAAAAGAGGGCACGCTGTATACGCTGCTGGAGTTTATCGGCAACCCGATCACCGCCATGTTCATCGCCGTGTTTGTCGCCTACTACCTGCTGGGCATCCGCCAGCACATGGGCATGGGCGCAATGCTGACCCATACGGAGCACGGCTTTGGCTCTATCGCCAACATTTTGCTGATTATCGGCGCGGGCGGCGCGTTCAACGCCATCCTGAAAACCAGCGGACTGGCGGACTCGCTGGCGCAAATTCTCTCGAACCTGCACATGCACCCTATCCTGCTCGCCTGGCTGGTGGCGCTGGTGCTGCATGCCGCCGTAGGCTCCGCCACGGTCGCGATGATGGGCGCCACGGCCATCGTCGCGCCGATGCTGCCGCTCTACCCGAACGTCAGCCCGGAGATCATCACCATTGCCATCGGTTCCGGCGCCATTGGCTGCACGATCGTGACCGATTCTCTCTTCTGGCTGGTGAAGCAATACTGCGGCGCGACCCTGAATGAGACCTTCAAATACTATACGACGGCGACGTTTATCGCCTCGGTGCTTGCACTTGGCGGCACATTCCTGCTTTCTTTCATTATCTGAGCGCGAAGAGACGTATTATGGAAAACGCAACTATCACCACTTTAACCGCACAGTTTCCTCTGGTTGAGGATCTGATTGCCCTGAAAGAAACCACATGGATTAACCCGCGTACCACAACGCTGGCGGAAGGATTGCCGCATGTCGGGCTGACCAAAGCCGACGTGGACGACGCGCACGCTCGCCTGAAACGCTTTGCGCCGTATCTGGCGAAAGCCTTCTCGGAAACGGCGGCAACGGGCGGGATTATTGAATCCGAACTGGTCGCCATTCCGGCAATGCAGGCGCGGCTGGCGAAAGAGTCCGGCAAACCCATTCCCGGCAGTCTGCTGCTGAAAAAAGACAGCCATCTGCCGATCTCCGGCTCGATTAAAGCGCGCGGCGGCATCTACGAGGTGCTGACCCACGCGGAAAAACTGGCGCTGGACGCCGGGTTGCTGAGCGTTGAAGACGACTACAGCGTTCTGCTGGAGCCGCGCTTTAAGGACTTCTTCAGCCAGTACAGCATTGCGGTGGGCTCAACCGGCAACCTGGGGATGTCCATCGGTATCATAAGCGCCCGCATCGGCTTTAAGGTGACGGTGCATATGTCCGCCGACGCCCGCGAGTGGAAGAAAGCCAAACTGCGCAGCCACGGCGTCATCGTCGTGGAATATGAGCAGGATTACGGCGTGGCGGTGGAGCAGGGACGCAAAGCGGCAGAAAGCGATCCGAACTGTTTCTTCATTGACGATGAAAACTCCCGCACCCTGTTCCTGGGCTACGCGGTGGCAGGCGAGCGGCTGAAGGCGCAGTTTGCCGAACAGGGCCGCGTGGTGGATGCCGAGCACCCCCTGTACGTCTACCTGCCGTGCGGCGTCGGCGGCGGCCCCGGTGGGGTGGCGTTTGGCCTGAAGCTGGCCTTTGGTGACAACGTCCATTGCTTCTTCGCGGAGCCCACGCACTCCCCGTGCATGCTTCTGGGCGTCTACACCGGCCTGCACGACGAGATTGCCGTACAGGACCTTGGCATTGATAACGTGACGGCAGCGGACGGGCTGGCGGTAGGACGTGCGTCCGGCTTCGTGGGCCGCGCGATGGAGCGCCTGCTTGACGGGTTCTATACGCTTTCCGATCAGAGCATGTACGACATGCTCGGCTGGCTGGCGCAGGAGGAAGGCATTCGGCTGGAACCGTCCGCGCTGGCGGGGATGGCCGGACCGCTGCGCGTGCCTTCAGATGCTAGCGTTACCCACCTGGTGTGGGCGACCGGTGGCGGCATGGTGCCGGAAGACGAGATGGCGAAGTATTTAGCAAAAGGCCATTAATCGTAGGCCCGGTAAGGCGTAGCCGCCACCGGGCTTTAAAAGCTCACAATTTGCTGAATGTGAGTCACTGCGAAGAGTAAAGACAGAGACAGCACAGCCAGGGCGATCAGGAACTTATCCCTCACCGCCTTCGGCTGGACAAAGTCGTTCTGCGCCACGTCCATCAGGTTACGGCTGCGGGTATAGCGCCATAAAATGATGGCTACCAGCGCCAGCACAATAATAGAGATCCAGAATGGCACCCCGGTTCGGTGCCAGTTGTGCTTGATCGCCAGGGCAATCAGCGCGCCATACCCCAGCAGCGTGCGCAGCCAGGCCAGCGACGTCCGCTCCGGCTGCAGGCCGGGGTCCGCTTCCCGTCGCGCTTTGCGGCTATCCGCCATAGAACACCAGCCCCATCACCACGCCCGCCACCGCAAGCAGAATCACGCTGATGATGAGCAACCCGCGCGTATAGGGCAGATCCTGCTTCAGGCGCATCGCCTTCTCATTGCGCAGCCATCGCAGGTAGCCGTAAATCGCCAGCACGCCCGCGAACAGGCACAGCAGCAGCGCCAGCACTTCACGAATCAGCGGCGTGGCAAAATCGGGGGCGAGCTGGTCAAGGCCGACACCTGCGGCCAGAAAGCCCAGTGCGGTGCGGATCCACGCTAAAAACGTGCGTTCATTAGCCAGAGAGAAGCGGTAGTCCGGCGCTTCGCCGAGGCGGGAAATTTTCATGGAGATTCCTTGTCGTGCTACGGGCAGGCTTCAGCATAGCGTAAATCGACAAGGACAAGGAAACCGGCATCGGGCGATGCCGGTCAGGACGATTAATGCAGCTCTGGCCAGTACTCTTTGTTGGCCTCGATCAGGTCATCCAGAATCGCTTTCGCGACGGAGGCGCTCGGCACGGTTTTCGACAGGGTAATGGCCTGCCAGAGCTTCTGGTACGAGCGCTGCTCCCAGGCATCCACCACCAGTTTTTCCACCGCCACCTGCTGGCTCATCAGCCCTTTCTGGAAGTGCGGAATATCGCCCACCGCAAGCGGCTCCGGTCCGTTATGGCCCACCAGGCACGGGATCTCCACCATCGCGTCGGCGTCAAAGTTATGGATGGCACCGTTGTTTGGCACTATCAGCAGCATCCGCTCCTGGGTGTTAAAGGCAATCGCAGTCGCCAGATCGACGATGTACGACGCATGTTCGTCGATTTCCAACTCACCGGCGGCGGAGTTGCCGGCTTCGATAATCGCCCGACAGGCGCTAAACACATGCTTCTCACGGTGATCCATAACTTCATTGGCGCGGGTCCGTTCCGGGTTGGAATGCGCGACCACGTAGTCCGGGAACAGGTAATACTTCAGGTAGGTGTTCGGCATGGTGTCCGGATCCAGCGCCTGCACGTCTTTAGCTTTGGCAAAGGTATCGTTCCAGCTCGCTTCGGTATGCGCATCTTCCGAAGGCGGAACATAGCCGTTTTTCGCCACGTATTCGCGCAGCTTCGGCATCAGATCGGTGCCGTTCAGGTCTTCAATCGACGTCCACCAGCCGAAGTGGTTCAGGCCGTAGTAGCGCACGCGCATCTCTTTGCGGTCTTTCAGGCCGACAATCTGCGCCATGCGCCCTTCAATGCCGATCGGCATATCGCAGATGTTGAGGATTTTAGCGTTCGGACGCAAGCGGCGCGTGGCTTCTGCGACAATCGCCGCCGGGTTGGAGTAGTTCAGCATCCACGCGTTCGGGGAGTACTGCTCCATATAATCCACCAGCTCCAGCACGCCGCCGATAGAGCGCATGCCGTAAGAGATACCGCCCGGTCCGCAGGTTTCCTGGCCCAGCACGCCGTGGCGCAGCGGGATTTTTTCATCTTTTTCGCGCATCTGGTATTTGCCCACGCGGATGTGCGCCATCACGAAATCGACATCGGTAAACGCCGCTTTAGGATCGGTGGTGTAGCTGAATTCAATCTCCGGGGCCTGCTCCTTAAGGATGATTCTGCACGCTTCGGCGATGGTCTCCTGACGCGCGCCATCGTTGTCATAGAACTTCAGGGCGCGCAGCGGGAAACGGTCACGGTTGGCTAACAGCATCAGGACGATACCAGGCGTAAAGGTGCTGCCGCCGCCTGCAATGACAACTGAGAATTTTTTCATGATATAGCCTCTGTCAGGGTGGTTTGTTCATTTGTTAAAGGAGTTTTCATCAGCGATTCCAGCTGGTCGCGCACCTGAGGAACGTGCAGGCCGACAATCACCTGAATGCCGTTGCCGCGTCGCACTACGCCGTGTGCGCCCAGGGCTTTGAAGACGTCGTCGCTTTGGGTTTTCGCCATATCCACCAGCGCGATACGCAGGCGGGTGGCGCAGTTGTTGATGCTTTCGATGTTGGCCGCGCCGCCGAGCGCCTGCAGGAATCCGGCGGCTTGCCCAACCTGCTGGCTGGCCGCCGCCGGGGCGGTGGTTTGCCCGCGCGCCGCCTTATAGTCGGCCTTGCTGTAGAGTTTGATTTCGCTCTCTTCCCGGCCCGGCGTTTTCAGGTTCAGACGCTCAATCAGCGTTTTGAAGATCACGAAGTAGATGCCGGTGAAGCAGACGCCAATGCCGATCTGGGTGAACACCGTCGAGGCGTGGTTATGGAACATCGGGATCCAGTTTTGCGGCAGGAACTGGTCCAGCAGGCCGCCGCCCATGTTCCCCACGACGCCGAAGGCGTACATCACCGTCGCCATGGTGGCCGCCAGCACGGCGTGCACGGCGAACAGCAGCGGCGAGATAAACAGGAAGGTGAACTCAAGCGGTTCGGTAATGCCCACCAGCACGGCGGTGAGCGTGGCCGGAACCAGCAGGCCCGCCACCTTGACGCGATTTTCTGGCGACGCGGTGTACCAGATAGCGAAGGCAATCCCGACCGAGCCAAACACTTTTGAGTTGCCGTGCAGTGCAAAGCCACCTTCCGGGAAGAGGGTCTTCAGCGGCAGGGTGCTCTGGCTGAATTCCTGCAGATGCTGCGCCCAGTAGACCTGAATACCGCCCTCCACCGCCGCCGGGCCGAAGATGAACGGACCGTAGACGAAGTGATGCAGGCCAGTTGGGATCAGAATGCGTTCCAGGAAGGTATACACCCACACGCCCAGCGCACCGGCAGAGCGCAGGAACGCCTGCAGGGATTCGATGCCTATCTGCACTTTCGGCCAGCCCAGCAGCGTCAGCCAGGCACAGGGGATCATCACGAAGAACGCGAGGATAACGACAAACGAGCTGCCCTGGAAAATCCCCAGAAAGACCGGCAGCGGCTTGTCGAAATAGCGGTTGTGGATGGCGGTGACGATGCCTGAGATCACGATGGCGCCGATGATGCTGGTATCGAGTGTTTTGATCCCGGCAATCATCGCCAGCCCGCTTCCCGCCGTCGGTTCGGCGGAGAAGTCGACGCCAAAGAAAGGCCCCCAGGTCATGCCCATCGCGTTAATGAAGTAGTTCCAGGTCAGGAAGCTAATCAGCACCGCCAGGCAGGCGCGGCCCTGGGCCTGCTTCGCCAGCCCAATCGGCAGGCCGACGGCAAAAATCAGCGGCATATTGCGAAACACCGCCCAGCCGCCCTCTTCAATGATGTGAACGATCTGCGCGAAAAGATGATCGGGGGCGGTTAAGGCTTCGCCGACAAACAGCGGGTTGCGAAGCATGATGGCGATTCCCACCACGATCCCGGCAAACGGAAACAGCAACACCGGGGTAAACATGGCACCGCCAAAACGTTGTATTTGACTGAGCATTTTTAAATCCTCACGTAACAACCTGTAGGGGTAGAGGCCTTTATGGTTTTGTGCTGGCCTGAGGTGAGCATAAGAACTTACTGATGCGCGAACATGGCGTGCCGCTGCGATTCGTGATCGCATTCATGGTTTTATTTTGACCAGTCAGGTCTACTTCTTGCGGTAAATATGGACATGTCAGGACGCATTCCACGCCCTGATAAGGGCAGAGAGGTCTACTGGTGATCTACAAATCAATTGCTGACAGGTTGCGGCTGCGGCTGAATTCATCGGACTACAACATCGGCAGCCCGCTGCCTGGTGAAAAAGCGCTGGCGCAGGAGTTTGGCGTGGCGCGCATGACCATCCGCAAGGCGCTGGATCTGCTGGTGAGCTGGGGGCTGGTTGAGCGCCGGCACGGCAGCGGAACGTTTGTCTCGCGCAAAGACGTTCACCACGAAACCACTAACCTGACCGGGCTGGTGGAGGTGCTGCGTCAGCAGGGAAAAGAGGTGCAGAGCAAGGTGCTGCAGTTCGAAGTGATGCCCGCCCCGCCCGCCATCGCCAGCCAGCTGCGGATCCAGGTGGATGAGCGGATCTACTTTTCACGGCGGGTGCGCTACGTGGACGGAAAGCCGCTGATGCTGGAAGACAGCTTTATGCCGGTGAAGCTGTTCCGCAACCTGTCGCTGGCGCATCTTGAGGGGTCTAAGTTTGATTACATTGAGAAGGAGTGCGGGATCACCATCAGCGGCAACTACGAGAGCCTGACGCCGGTGCTGGCAGATAAACAGCTGGCCGGTTATATGAATCTGCCGGAACAGACGCCGCTGCTGCGAATTACCTCTCTCTCCTACAGCGACAGCGGCGAGTTCCTCAATTATTCCGTGATGTTCCGAAATACCAGCGATTACCAGGTGGACTACCATCTACGGCGCATCCACCCGGAAGAGCTGTTAGCCCATCCCCCAGAACAGCACCGCCAGTAGCTGCGGGGTGATGATGCGCAGGAACATCACCAGCGGGTATACGGTGGCATAGGAGAGCGCGGCCGCGCCGCTGGTGGCGTGCAGGTTGTTGGCAAAAGCGAGCGCTGGCGGGTCGGTCATGGAGCCCGCCAGCATGCCGCACAGCGTCAGGTAGTTCATTTTGGCGAACATCCGCGCCAGGATTGCCACCGTCAGCAGCGGGATCGCCGTGATAAAGATGCCGTAGCCGACCCAGCTCATCCCTTCGCCCTTGACCAGGGTATCGACAAAATCCCCGCCGGACTTCAGCCCGACAACCGCCAGGAACAGCACGATGCCCAGCTCGCGCAGCGCCAGGTTAGCGCTCGGCGGCATAAACCAGTAGAGCTTCCCGATACAGCCGATACGCCCGAGGATCAGCGCCATAATCAGCGGCCCGCCCGCCAGGCCGAGCTTGAGCGCCACCGGGAAGCCCGGCACGTACAGCGGAATAGAGCCGAGCAGCACGCCAAGCCCGATACCGATAAACACCGGCAGCATCTGCACCTGCTGCAGTTTTTGCTGGGCGTTGCCTACCATATCCGCCACGGCATCGATGGACGACGGGCGTCCGACCAGGTTGAGGATATCCCCGAACTGCAGGCTGGCCTCCGGGCTGGCAACCAGTTCGACGCCCGCACGGTTGAGGCGGGAGATGACCACGTCGTAGCGCTCTTTTACCTGCAGATCGCGTATTTTCTTGCCCAGAACGTGCTCGTTGGTCACCACAACACGCTCCACGCGCATATCGGTGCCGCGAGTCGAAAGCGAGGTATCCACTTCCTGACCAATCACCAGCCGCGCGTTGTTCAAATCCCCCGGCTGGCCGACCAGGTGCAGCAGGTCACCCTGCTGGATCATCGTGCCGGGCGCAGGCACCATCAGCACGTCGTCGCGCTTAAGGCGGGAGCAGATAATATTGGCGCTGTTCAGGATCGGCACGTCCTGAATCGCCATATTGTTCAGGTTGGGGTTATCGACGCGAATGTTGATGGTTTTGATCGGCATGTGGCCATTGGTGAGCGTGGTTTCGTGATCCTTCGCCTCTTTGTCGACGTTAACGCGAAACAGGACGCGGACCAGCCACATGGAGAGCAGAATGCCGCAAATCCCAAACGGATAGGCCATGGCGTAGCTCATCCCCATCTGGTCAACAATGCCGGGTTCAATGCCCAAATCGCGAAGGATTTGCTGCCCGGCTCCGAGCGCCGGCGTGTTGGTGACCGCCCCGGAGAAAATGCCCAGCACCACGGGCAGCGGGATAGCAAAGATTTTGTGCAGGATCGCGGTGACCAGCCCGCCCATCACCACAATGCCGAGGGCAAACAGATTGAGCCGTAGCCCGGAGACGCGCAGGGAAGCGAAAAAGCCCGGCCCTACCTGAATCCCGATGGTGTAGACGAAGAGGATCAGGCCGAACTCCTGAATAAAGTGGAGCATATCGGCGCTGAGAACCAGCCCGAGCTTGTCAGCAAAATGCCCGACAAAAATGCCGCCAAACAGCACCCCGCCAATCCCAAACCCGACGCCACGGATTTTGATATTGCCAATCCATAGCCCTACAACCGCGGCCAGGGCCAACACGCTGACGGTTAACGCGATATCACTCATGATCCACATCCTTGGCATAACCTTAGTTATAACAAGGATTTTCTCAGAGCCGGATGCGGTTGTATGGGCGATGGCGCACAAAAAAGCCCTGCCGGGGCAGGGCTTTGTGCAGTCTGTGAGTAAAGCGGATTAGCTGTTCAACGCCGGCCGCTCGCTAATGGCGATACGCTGCGGCGCGATGGCTTCCGGCACGTTACGGATAAGATCGATATGCAGCAGCCCGTTGGTAAACGTCGCACCGGACACTTCCATATGGTCTGCCAGGGTAAAGCTCAGGCTAAACGGCTGATTAACCAGACCCTGATGCAGCCACCGGGTTTCGGTCTCTTGTTTTTCCGGCGTACCCTTCACGGTCAGGCGCGCGCCTTCAAGCTGGATATCCAGATCTTCCTGGCGGAACCCGGCCAGCGCAAGGGTGATGCGATAGTGGTTATCGTCGCTTTTTTCAATGTTGTACGGCGGAAATGTCTGTTGCTCGGTGGTGCTTTGCAGGGCATTAGCCAGTTTGTCAAAACCAATCCACTGACGCAGCAGGGGGGATAAATCGTAGTTACGCATACTAAATCTCCTTCTGAGAAGCGAGTTCGGCACAGTTTAATTTTGTGCACAGTTGTTCCTGCAAATCCTGATGGATTCGCATATGCTCCCGTTACGGCAAGCAAGTCCGGGTGGGTCGCTCGCGCGACCCGCGTAATTAGTTAATTTCGATACGGCGCGGTTTTTTCTCTTCCGGAATCACGCGTTCCAGTTCGATAAACAGCAGGCCGTTAACCAGGTTCGCGCCTTTAACGTGAATGTTCTCGGCTAACTGGAACTTGCGTTCAAAGTTGCGCTCGGCGATGCCCTGGTAAAGGTAGGTACGTTCTTTCTGCTCGGCCGTATGGGAACCTTTCACCACCAGCAGGTTGTCCTGCGCGGTGATTTCCAGCTCGTTTTCTGCAAAACCGGCGACGGCAATGGCGATGCGGTAGTGGTTTTCGTCAACCAGCTCAACATTGTATGGAGGGTAGCCGTTGCTCTGGCTTTGGTTATTTTCTAAATGGTTAAACAGGCGGTCAAAACCAATTGCAGAACGGTATAGCGGAGAAAGATCGAAGTTACGCATAGATAATGCTCCTGAAATCAGCGAGAAATTGTAGCCTTCCACCATGGACAGGCCTTTGCGCCCCCGAGCACCCATCAGGCGTGTTCGTTATCGGGTCACATTCTTAAAATGGGTCTGGAACCGGGCTTTTCAAGACTATTTAGGCGAGATTTTTTTGCACTTTGCTGGTTGTCGCATAGACTCTGGGACAACAGCACAAAGGGTTAAATTGCGATGGCTGCCACAGTGCGGGGTTATCGGGCTATTCATTTCGGATAAGGCTCGCTATAACCCTGAGTTGCAGGTCTATGCAGTGCCATTAACGATGACTGAGTGATGATGAAAAATGTTCTGATAAAGCTGACGACGTTCAGCGGGGTGGTTTTACTTTGCGGGTGTTCGAGCGTGATGTCTCACACCGGCGGTAAAGAAGGAACATATCCGGGGACGCGCGCCAGCGCGGCGATGATCTCCGATGACGATACGAACTGGGGCACCAAATCCCTGGTTATCCTAGATATGCCCTTTACAGCAGTGGCGGATACGCTTCTGCTGCCGTGGGATGTATTCCGTAAGGACGATTCCGTGCGCTCACGGGTAGAGAAAAGCGAGCAGGAAAATCTGGCGACAAACGCCGTTATCCCGCCCGCTGAGATGCCGCCGCGCTAGTCCTGCGCGGTTTCCGTTACCCAAAGCTGACGGAAACCGCCCGTCTCTTGCATCCACGCAATAAATCGCCCGTCCGGGGAAAACACGACCGCATCAGCAGACGGCGGATTGCCGTGATCGGACGTCAAAAACGTCACTTCTCCAGTCTTCGCGTCACAGCAGGCGATTCGGTTTTCAAGCACAAATCCCAGCATGTTCCCGGAAGGGTGCCAGTTAAACGCAGACTGAATACCGCTCCCGGTGCGCGTCAACTGGCGCGGCTCGCCGCCCTCAGGAGAGATCAGCCACAGCTGCACAATGCCGTTATCATCCCGCATCAGAAACGCGATCTGCGTCCCCTGGGGGTTACTGCGCACCCAGTGACGCGGCACGTTCACCAGACCCGGGTAAGCCCTCTGGTGGGTAAAGGTCAGACGACGCTGCTTCACCCCGGCAGGCGGCGCTGGCAGGGTGTCTGGGGTGCCCTGCAGCGGCGCATCGCCCGCTTGTTTCCAGCCCTGCTCGCCTTCTGGCAGGTTAACAATAAACAGTTCAGGCACTTTTTCGCCCTGCGCGGAGAGGGTGTCGCCGATAAACGCCAGCCTGTTGTTGCCCACCCAGCCCTCTTCGTAGGCGCGGTTGATTTCATCGCTGCCCGGCTGCGGGTTGGGTGTTGTGCGGCTGACCAGCACGCTCCAGAACGTGCCTGAATATTCACGTGGATGATTCCCCTGCGGGTTCACCGGGCCAAACGGTGCCGCCACGCCGACGTTGCGTAAATCGAGCTTCGGATCGCGCTCATGTAAAACATGGTCATTATAGGTGAAGCTGACGAACTGCCCGTTCGGGCTGAAGACGTGCACGTGGCTGCCGCCGCGCAGCGCGCCTGCGGTATAAGGTGCGGTGATATCCATCGCGTCCAGGTTGCTCACCTGACCGTGATGCACAATCACACCCTGACGATGATGAAAATCGTAGTGCCAGCCAGCATCCGGGTTTTTCGGACCGTGGATAAAGACGTATTTGTCCTGTGCCGGATGAACGGTCACCACGCCGACATGCGCGCCGTCAGTGGCGCGATAGACCACCTCCACCTCACCCGTAACGACGTTGACCTGCTCAATGGTTTCGCCGGTAAATGACGCGCCTGACGGGCGCACGTCGTAGACCAGCCACTGGCTATCCGGCGTCCAGGTATTGATGTTGGTCAGCTGGTGGTTGCGGGAAGCGAAGGTGATTTGTTTCATGAGGATACCCTGATGCACGGTGAGTGCATCAGGGTAAAACATCCGCAGGGATTAGCCTACTCGTTTCACATCGCCCACCAGCAGGATGTAGGAGAGTGCCCCGATCAGCGCCACGGCAGAGATGTAGACCAGCGCCGGGCCGAAGCCGTAGTCCTGCGCCAGGTAGCCGATGACCAGCGGTACGGTGATCCCGCCCAGTCCGCCGACAAAGTTGAACACACCGCCGGTCAGGCCAATCAGCCGCATCGGCGCAAGGGACGACACCAGCGACCAGGTGATAGAGGCGAAACCGTTACCAAAGAACGCCACCGCCATCAGGGCCATAATCCACACCGGATCGTTGGTGTAGTTGGCACCCATGATGCAGGTTGAGATCAGCAAGCCGCAGATAATCGGCGTTTTACGCGCTACGCCCAGTGAGTATCCTTTTTTCACCAGCTTATCGGCCAGCCAGCCGGAGAGCAGCACGCCGAAAAATGCGGCGAGGAACGGCACGGTGGTCATAAAGCCCGCCTTCAGCGCCGCGATCCCCTTTTCCTGGGTCAGGTAGTTCGGGAACCAGGTGAGGAAGAACCACAGCGTAGAAGTAACCGCGAACTGACCCAGATAAACGCCCACCAGCTTACGGTGGAAGACCAGCTTCCAGTCCGCTTTGGTCAGCGGCTGGCGCGCCTCTTTTTTCACCGGCGCATCACCATCCACCAGACCGCCACCGTCGCGGATGTAGTCCAGCTCGGCCCTGGTGATACTTTTGGTCAGACGCGGCGGCTGGTAAACCTTGAACCAGATTAGCGACCAGATAATGCCAATCCCGCCGGTAACGATGAACACCCAGTGCCAGCTCAGCAGCTCCTGGATCCAGATCAGCAGCGGCGTCAGGAACGCCAGGCCGACAAACTGGCCAGAGGTGTAAAAACCAACGGCGGACGCGCGCTCGTGTTCCGGGAACCAGCTGGTCACCATACGGTTGTTGGTCGGAAACGCGGGCGCTTCGAAAACCCCGGTGATGGCACGCAGGCCAATCAGCGACATCAGCCCGGTGGCGAAGCCCTGGAACAGGGTCGCCACGGACCAGCCTAATATGGCGATAAAGTAGGTCAGACGTGAACCCACGCGGTCAAGAAACCAGCCGCCGGGGATCTGACAGAGCGTATACAACCAGGCAAACGCCGAGAAGACGTAGCCCATTTCCGCTTTGGTGATGCCAAACTCTTCCTGAATATGGGCCGATGCCACGGCAAGGTTGGCGCGGTCAACATAGCAAATGACCACGGTAATAAAGATCATCATCAGCGTCAGGTAGCGGCGACGCCCGATTTTTGTAGCGGTAACTGGAATATCCATCGCAATCTGTCTCCAGATTTTGGGCATAGCGAAGCCGCTCACCATGCCCTGTAATTTACAGAGGGTTATATTTTTGTATGTATGATTTTTGCCCGGAGGCTTACCGGGTCTACGGGATGGCGATTACCATTCCGCTACGCTGCCGTCCTCATGACGCCACAGCGGGTTTCGCCAGTCCGGCGCATTCTTACTCAGCTCAATGACTTTAGCTTCGTCAATTTCCACGCCAAGGCCCGGCTTCGTAAGCGGTTTAAAGAAACCGCCTTCCATGCAGAAGTCTTCTTTATTTTTCACAAAATCGAGCAGTTCCGCGCCCTTGTTATAGTGAATCCCCATGCTCTGTTCCTGAAACACCGCATTGCGGGAGACGAAGTCGACGTGCAGGCAGGCCGCCAGCGCGATTGGGCCGAGCGGGCAGTGCGGCGCCAGCGCCACATCGTAAGCTTCTGCCATCCCGGCAATTTTGTAGCATTCGGTGATGCCGCCCGCATGAGAAAGGTCCGGCTGTAGGATCGCTATGCCGCCCGCTTCAAGTACGCGTTTAAACTCGAAGCGCGAGAACATACGTTCACCCGCCGCGATAGGAATGTGGGTCTGTTCAGCTAACTTCGGATAGTACTCCGCCTGCTCGGCCAGCACCGGCTCTTCGATAAACAGCGGGCGATACGGCTCAAGCTCTTTAATCAGCACTTTGGCCATCGGCGCGCTGACGCGGCCGTGGAAATCCAGGCCAAACTCAATCTCGTTGCCGAAGGCTTCACGAATTTGCGCCACGGTATTGACCGCCCGGTCTACCGCACGCGAATTGTCGATAACGCCCATCTCTTCGCAGCCGTTGAGCTTGAAGGTGTCAAAGCCGATATTGCGCAACTGCGTGATGCCGTCGATCACTTCCGCAGGGCGGTCGCCGCCCACCCAGCTGTAGGCTTTGATTTTGTCACGCACCAGGCCGCCCATTAATTGCCAGACCGGGGCATTCAGCACTTTGCCCTTGATATCCCACAGCGCCTGGTCGATACCGGCGATGGCGCTCATCAGGATCGGACCGCCACGGTAAAATCCCGCGCGGTACATCACCTGCCACAGGTCGTTAATGCGCGCCGGATCCTGACCAATCAGGTATTCGCCCAGCTCGTGTACTGCCGCTTCAACGGTGCGCGCGCGCCCTTCAATCACCGGTTCGCCCCAGCCTACAACCCCTTCATCGGTTTCGATTTTCAGGAACATCCAGCGCGGGGGTAAACGGTACGTGGTGAGTTTGGTTATTTTCATTTCACTGCCTCTCGATACGCTTTCACAAATGCTGCCGCCTGCTGTGCGGTACGTTCCACGGACTGTCCAGCACGATAAAGATCGCTACCCAACCCTGCGCCCACACAGCCAGCGCTCATCCACTGGCCCAGGTTTTCTGGCGTTACGCCGCCCACGGCAAAGACCGGCACGCTGGCGGGCAATACCGCTTTCAACGCCTTGATGTAGTCCGGTCCAAAAGCCGATGACGGGAAAATTTTGAGCGACTGCGCGCCCGCATCAAGGGCAGTAAAGGCTTCCGTGGCGGTGGCGCAGCCCGGGCAGACCGTCATGCCGTAACCCACCGCGCGGCGGATCACCTCAGGCTGAATATTGGGCGTGACGATAAGCCTGCAGCCCATCTTTGCCAGCCGATCGACCTGCTCAGGCTGTAACACGGTGCCTGCGCCAATCAGCGCCTTATCGCCGAAAACCTCGACCACGGCCGGAATGCTTTTTTCCCAGTCGGGCGAGTTGAGCGGGATTTCTACCGCGTCGAATCCGGCGTCGATAACCGCGCCGACGTGGTCTAACGCCTCATCGGGCGTGATGCCGCGCAAAATCGCGATAAGGGGAAGATCAGTTTGCCACTGCATGAGCGATGCTCCTTATTCCTGCCTGAAATGCCGTGTCGCCGGATACCGTCGAAACATCACGCCCAACGGCGCGAAATGCCTGTTCGTAGCGCGACATTAGCGATGCGCCTGCGACAATCGTAATGGCCTGCTCGTGCGCGATGAACTCACGCATGCTGGCGACCTCTGCGCCAATCAGCAGGCCGGAGAGAAACTCGCTGACCTGCTCGCGCGGGAGAAGTCCCAGCACGTGCGAGGCGCGAACCTCAAAAAGCTGCGGCAACACATCAGGGGAGGCGATCCCACGTTCAAGCCCGGCGGAAAACGCCTCTGACGAGGATTCCTGCTCAGGTAAACCGGCCCCGACCAGCGAATGGTTGAGCAGCAAATGGTGCAGCTCGCCGGTCATTACGGTGCGAAAATCGTGGATTTGCTCAGCGTCAGCCTGGACCCACTTACAGTGCGTGCCGGGCATGACGTAGACAGAAGAAGGAGAGAGAGCGCGCGCGCCAAGCAGCTGCGTCTCTTCGCCGCGCATCACGTTGTGGTTATCGTCGCGAGAGACGCTCAAACCGGGAATAATCCAAATATTGTCGCCAACGGACGTTAACTGCTCGCCAATAGCGGAGAAATGGACGGGAACCGGCAGATAAGGTGCAATTTTCCAGCCTACGTTACTGCCCACCATTCCCGCCATTACCACCGGCGTGGCGCTGTCGCGCCAGTTTTGTGTGACCTCTGCTAACACCGCCTCGGGGGATTTACCGTTCAGGCGCGTCACGCCTGCTTCTGATTGCCTGCTCTCCAGGCACTGCTCGCCCTGATAAAGCCAGGCGCGCAGATTGGTCGATCCCCAGTCAATTGCGATGTAGCGAGATGTCATGTGATTTCCTTCAGCCTTCGTGTCGAGCTGGCAATCATGGTAAGTGCCGCCTGCTCTGCCGCATCGCCGTCCTGATGCCGTATCGCATCGAACAGCGCTTTATGTTCCTGGAGCGTTTTTGGCATGTTGGCCTCATCACCCATCCAGGTACGTTCAAATACCGCTCGCTGTAGCGAGCTGATCGCCACGCTAAGCTGCTGTAATACCGGGTTATGCACCGACTGCAGCACCGCTTCGTGGTAGCGAATGTCCGCCTCGTTGAACGCCTCCCGGTTCTGGTTATTGGCGATCATGTCGTTTAAAGCCGATTCAATCTGGGCCAAATCACCGGAGGTCGCGCGTTCCGCCGCCCAGCGCGCAATTGCCGGCTCCACCAGGTTTCGAACTTCACTCATCGCGCCGATAAGCCGCGGGTCGTAGTCGTTTTCCAGCACCCACTGCAGCACGTCGGTATCGAGGTAGTTCCACTGGTTGCGCGGAGCAACAAACGCGCCGCGATAGCGCTTCATTTCAATCAGCCGCTTCGCCATCAGCGAGCGGAACACTTCCCGGATGATGTTGCGCGAGGTTTCAAACTCCTCGCACAGTTCAGCCTCTGCGGGGAGCGGCGAACCGGGAACGTATTTACCGCCCACAATCTGGGTGCCCAGCGTAATAACGATGCGATCGGTTTTATTGAGAGTCATGGAGAGTCCTTGTGCTCTGTATGTCCATCACTACTTTACCGCGACCGCTGAATTTTGCCTCACTTTTGCAGTACAAACGTGAGGACATTCGTCTTTGCCGTGGTGACAATGTAGTACAATCATTTAATGTTGTACTACAATCAAGATCACAAAAAGAACAATTTGATAAATACAGGGCAAAAAAAAGCCCCGGTTGATAACCGGGGCTGATGATTGTAAATAAGCGTTACTGCAGCACAAACTTCTCGATCGCGTAGGCAACGCCGTCTTCCAGGTTAGATTTGGTGACGAAATCAGCCACCTCTTTCACCGAAGGAATGGCGTTATCCATTGCCACGCCAACGCCCGCGAATTCAATCATCGCGATGTCGTTTTCCTGGTCGCCGAGCGCCATGATTTCTTCCTGCTTAATCCCTAACGCATCAGCAAGTGATTTCACGCCGGTGCCCTTATTGACGCGTTTATCGAGGATTTCGAGGAAGTACGGCGCGCTTTTCAGCACGGTGTACTTCTCTTTTACCTCCGCCGGAATGCGCGCGATGGCTTTATCCAGGATCTCCGGCTCGTCGATCATCATCACCTTCAGGAACTGCGTCGCCGGATCCATTTTCTCGGCTTCACAGAACACCAGCGGAATGGTCGCAACGTAGGATTCATGCACCGTGTAGTAGCTGATATCGCGGTTGGCGGTGTAGAGCGTATTGCGATCGAGCGCGTGGAAGTGGGAGCCCACTTCACGGGACAGTTTTTCGAGGAACAGGTAGTCATCATAGCTCAGCGCAGTTTGCGCAACCGTGCTGCCGTCTGCGGCTTTCTGCACCAGCGCGCCGTTATAGGTGATGCAGTAATCGCCCGGCTGATTCATGTGCAGCTCTTTCAGGTAGCTGTGTACGCCCGCATATGGACGCCCCGTGGTCAGAACCACATTCACGCCCTTCGCTCGTGCGGCGGCGATCGCGTTTTTAACGGCAGGAGAGATAGTGTGGTCTGGCAGCAGCAGCGTGCCGTCCATATCGATTGCAATGAGTTTGATAGCCATGAGTTCCCCGGGATAAATGAGTGCTACCTCATGCTAACGCGATTAAGCACACAAAAATAGAGCTACATTGCGCAACAGAAACACCCCTTTTACGCTTAACCGGGGAACGACGACTTACTCGCGGGTGAGAACGATTTTACCGAATGCGCCGCGATCCAGATGTTCAAGGGCCTGTTCAAGCTCGTTAAAACGGTAGCGATGCTCAATCACCGGCTTCAGTCCCGTGACGTCAACAGCGCGGACGAAATCCTCCAGCGCCCGGCGGTGTCCCACGCCAATCCCTTGAATGACGGGGGATTTCAGCAGCAGCTCGCCAGCAGGCAGTGAAATGTCAGTCCCGGCCAGCACGCCAATCACTGAGATACGCCCGTGAACGGCAACGGCACGCAGGGAATGCTTCAGGTTTTCCCCACCTACGGTTTCGATAATATGGTCGATGCCGCGATCCTGAGTCAGCGCCAATGCTTCTTCAGCCCAGTCACTTTTCAGGCGGTTGACGCCCTGACTGGCGCCCAGTTTTTTGGCGAGCGCCAGCTTTTCATCGCTCCCGGACGTGACAATAACCTCTGCGCCGTGCGCTTTTGCAATTTGCAGGGCGAAAATCGCCACGCCGCCCGTCCCCTGTACCAGCACCGATTGCCCGGCGCGGAGCTGACCCCGCTCCACCAGCGCGAACCAGGCGGTAAGCCCTGCGCAGGGTAACGTGCTGGCCTCTGCGTCATTCAGAGTTTCCGGAGAGGCTACCAGCGCGTTTTCATTTACAACCACATATTCGGCCAGCATGCCCTGGAAATAGCCGCCGGACGTTTTGTAGGGCAAATCACGCGCGTCTGCCTGCGGCTTGCCGTCGATCCACTCCGGGAAGAAGGTTGAAATGACGCGAGCGCCGGGTTTGAAACGCGTGACACCTTCACCTACGCTGTCCACCACGCCCGCCATGTCAGACGCCGGGGTGAACGGGAAGGAAAGCGGAATCGGCATCGTGCCTTCGATGACCATTTTATCGCGATAGTTGAGCGCAACGGCATTTACCCGCACGCAAACCTCACCGGGGCCTGGCTGTGAAACCGATTCATGAATGAGTTTGAGATTCTCGCGCCCGAGGGCGTTCATTGACCAGCGCTGCATTGTCTCTGTCATTTTTTCCTCCTGCCATCAGATAAGCTTCAGTAATGACAGTCTACCGTTGACTCCTCGTCACCAGTGACGATAAGTTTTCTCTTCATTGACGCCTGAATGGATACAAACCGTGACCGATACACTGAAAGATATTCCTGTTTTTGTCGCTGCCGTGGAGGCAGGAAGCTTTGCGCAGGCCGCAGTTCGCCTGCACCTGTCGCGCTCTGCGGTGGGTAAAAGCATTGCTCGACTTGAGGAACGTCTGGGAGTGCGGCTGTTTCAGCGCACCACCCGCAGCCAGAGGCTCACCGATAACGGCGCCCTGTTCTACGAGCGCTGCCTGCGCGCGCTGGAGGAGATCAGGAGCGCGGAATCCCTGCTGGAAACGGGGAAACATCAGATCAACGGTCGGCTTCGTGTTGCCATGCCGGTGCTGTTTGGACGCCAGTGCGTCGCGCCGCTGCTGATTGAACTGGCGCAGGAACACCCTGGGCTTGAGCTTGAAATGTCGTTCAGCGACCGCGTGGTGGATCTGGTCGAGGAAGGCTTCGATATGGCGGTACGTAACGGCACGCTGCAGGACAGCAGCGTGCTGGTGGCCAGAAAGCTGGGAGAACACCGCATGGTCCTGTGCGCCTCGCCCGACTATCTGCAAAAAAGAGGTCATCCAGACGCTGTGGATGATTTATCCCGGCACGCGGCCATTAACTATCTGCGCGCAGGCCGCGTGCTATCCTGGCAGCTTATGGACAGCGACGGAACGCCGCGCACGTTTACGCCGCGGTCATCACTCAATATGGATGATTTGCAGGCCATCTGCGACGCGGCGGTGACCGGGCACGGCATTGCCTGGCTCCCCTGCTGGATGGCCATCAAAGAAATTCATCAGGGAAAGCTTGTCCCGCTCTTTAAGCAGGCGCCGGATGTCCATTTTGACGTCCATGCCGTCTGGCAACAGACGCCGTACCTGCCCCTGAGGGTAAGAATGGCCATAGATGCGCTGGCGAGCCGTTTACCGGCGGCGATGTCGCTGGACATTCCTGCGCCCATAAAAAAGCCGCGCTAAAAACGCGGCCAGTTTTCATGCGGGATAGCGACTGTTAAATATCGATATTCGCCGCTTTCAGCGCGTTCTCTTCAATGAACGCACGACGTGGTTCTACCGCATCGCCCATCAGGGTCGTGAACAGCTGGTCGGCAGCAATCGCGTCTTTAACGGTGACGCGCAGCATGCGACGGCTTTCCGGATCCATGGTGGTTTCCCACAGCTGATCCGGGTTCATTTCGCCCAGACCTTTATAACGCTGGATAGACAGACCGCGACGGGATTCTTTCACCAGCCAGTCCAGCGCCTGCTCGAAGCTTGCTACCGGCTGACGACGCTCGCCACGTTCGATGAAGGCATCGTCTTCGATCAGGCCGCGCAGCTTCTCGCCGAGGGTGCAGATACGGCGGTATTCCGGGCCGGTCACGAATTCGTGCTCCAGCGGGTAGTCGGTGTCGACGCCGTGAGTACGCACGCGAACAATCGGCTCAAACTGCTGTGCCGCATTCTGTTGAACGTCGAACTTCCACTGGCTGCCGTGCTGCTCTTTCTCGTTCAGCTCGCTCACCAGGGTATTCACCCAGCGGGTCACGGCCTGCTCGTTGCTCAGATCGGCTTCGGTCAGGGTTGGCTGATAGACCAGCTCCTTCAGCAGCGCTTTTGGATAGCGGCGTTCCATACGGCCAATCATTTTCTGCGTGGCGTTGAACTCGGAGACCAGACGCTCCAGCGGCTCGCCTGCCAGCGCTGGCGCGCTGGAGTTCGCGTGCAGGGTCGCGCCATCAAGGGCGATCGCGATTTGGTACTGATCCATCGCGTCGTCATCTTTAATGTACTGTTCCTGCTTGCCTTTCTTCACTTTGTACAGCGGCGGCTGCGCAATGTAGACGTGGCCACGCTCAACGATTTCAGGCATCTGACGATAGAAGAAGGTCAACAGCAGCGTACGGATGTGCGAGCCGTCGACGTCCGCATCGGTCATGATGATGATGCTGTGATAGCGCAGCTTGTCCGGGTTGTACTCGTCGCGGCCAATGCCGCAGCCGAGCGCGGTGATGAGCGTCGCCACTTCCTGAGAAGAGAGCATCTTGTCGAAGCGCGCTTTCTCAACGTTGAGGATTTTACCCTTCAGCGGCAGGATCGCCTGGTTCTTACGGTTACGGCCCTGCTTCGCAGAACCGCCCGCGGAGTCCCCTTCCACAAGGTACAGTTCAGACAGTGCCGGGTCGCGTTCCTGACAGTCAGCCAGCTTGCCCGGCAGGCCTGCCAGGTCCAGCGCGCCTTTACGACGGGTCATTTCACGGGCTTTACGCGCCGCTTCACGGGCACGTGCCGCATCGATAATTTTGCCCACCACGATTTTCGCATCGTTCGGGTTTTCCAGCAGGTATTCGCTCAGCAGTTCGTTCATCTGCTGCTCAACTGCCGATTTCACCTCAGAAGAAACCAGCTTGTCTTTGGTCTGTGAGGAGAACTTCGGATCCGGCACCTTCACGGAGACCACGGCAATCAGGCCTTCACGGGCGTCGTCACCGGTGGCGCTGACTTTCGCTTTTTTGCTGTAGCCTTCTTTGTCCATGTAGGCGTTCAGGGTACGGGTCATCGCCGCACGGAAGCCCGCAAGGTGAGTACCGCCGTCGCGCTGTGGAATGTTGTTGGTAAAGCAGTAGATGTTTTCCTGGAAACCGTCGTTCCACTGCAGCGCCACTTCCACGCCGATACCGTCTTTTTCGGTGGAGAAATAGAAGATATTTGGGTGAATTGGCGTTTTGTTCTTGTTCAGATACTCAACAAACGCCTTGATACCGCCTTCGTAGTGGAAGTGGTCTTCTTTATTGTCGCGTTTGTCGCGCAGGCGAATAGAGACGCCGGAGTTCAGGAACGACAGTTCACGCAGGCGCTTCGCCAGGATGTCGTACTCGAATTCAGTGACGTTGGTGAAGGTTTCAAGGCTCGGCCAGAAACGCACCATGGTACCGGTTTTATCGGTATCACCGGTAACGGCCAGCGGGGCTTCAGGCACGCCGTGCTGATAGATCTGACGGTGAATTTTGCCTTCGCGCTGAATAACCAGCTCCAGCTTTTGCGACAGGGCGTTTACTACGGAAACGCCTACGCCGTGCAGGCCGCCTGAAACCTTATAGGAGTTATCGTCGAACTTACCGCCTGCGTGCAGTACGGTCATGATCACTTCCGCAGCAGAGACGCCCTCTTCCGGGTGAATACCGGTCGGGATGCCACGGCCGTCATCGGTAACGGAGACGGAGTTGTCCGCATGGATGGTGACCACGATGTCTTTACAGTGACCCGCGAGCGCTTCGTCGATAGCGTTATCTACCACCTCGAATACCATGTGGTGCAGACCGGTGCCGTCATCCGTGTCGCCGATATACATACCCGGGCGCTTACGCACCGCATCCAGCCCTTTCAGGACTTTGATACTGGAGGAGTCATAAGAATTCGACATCAACGTTTCTCGCTCATTTCAACTTGGGTTAATCCGTTATTTTACCCTTTTCCACGGTAAACATCTTCGAATTTTCGTCCGACATGTCCATAACGTGTTCAGCGCTAATGGCGCTGACGAAAACCTGCGACTGCGTGGCTTTTAAGCGGCTGGCAAGCAGCCCGCGCCGCGCGTCGTCAAGTTCCGAGGCAAAATCATCTATCAGGTACAGGCAGCGTCGTCCGCTCTCGCGGGTGAGGAACTCCCCCTGCGCCAGGCGTAGCGCGCACATCAGGAGCTTGAGCTGCCCGCGCGACAGCGTGTCTTCCACCGGCGCACCGTCGGCACGAATGCGGAAATCCGCCTTGTGCGGGCCGTGCGCGGTGTAGGTCAACATCCGATCGCGCTCGAAGCTTCTCTCTAACACCTCGGCATAATCCGTCTCTTTCTCCCAGCCACGCTGGAAGGAGAAGGTGAGAGAGAACTCGGGTAAAAACTGTTTGCAGGTGTCGGCCATATCTTCGGCGATACCCGCGCTGTATTCGGCACGCCAGCGGCTGATCTGTTCCGCAAGAGGGATGAGTTCCATGTCCCACGGACGCAGCTGGGCGTAGCGCGTGACCTGGCGCAACGCGGCGTTACGCTGTTTAAGCAGACGCTTCAGGTTGCTCCAGGCGTTAAAGAAACCGGCTTCATTGTGAAAGCATCCCCAGTCGAGGAACGCTCTTCTGTATTTGGGGCCGCCGTTGAGTAAAGTAAACCCCTCGGGCGTAATCAGCTGCATTGGCATCAGCAGCGCCAGCTCCGCCACCTTGTGGCCATCGGTGCCGTCGATGCGCACCTTGCTGTCGCCCAGCTTGTCTTTGGTCAGGCCGATGGCGGTTTCCCGCTCTGCGCCCTGCAAACGCCCGTGCAGAACAAAGGATTCCTGCTCGTGGCGAATGACGCGACCAATCTGCAAACTGCGAAACGCCCGGCCATGGCCGAGCGTATAGATGGCTTCCAGCACGCTGGTTTTGCCGCTGCCGTTCGCGCCAACCAGGAAGTTAAAGCCGGGGGATAAAGCGAGATCCGCGCTTTCGATATTGCGAAAGTCGCGGATCAACAGACGGGTGAGCGACATTACAGTCTCATTGGCATGACAACATAAGCCGCGCTTTGGCTGGCCGCATCTTCAATCTGTACGCTCGAAACGGAGTCGGTCAGCAGAATACGCACATTCTCGCATTTCAGTGCATTGAGCACATCCAGCACGTAGCTGACGTTGAAGCCGATTTCCATCTCAGCCCCGGCGTAGGTGACGTCCAGAATCTCTTCTGCCTCTTCCTGCTCCGGGTTGTTGGCGGTGATTTTGATCTGGTTTTCACTCACGTACAGGCGTACGCCGCGGAATTTCTCGTTCGAGAGAATGGCCGCGCGGGCAAACGCCTGCTTGAGGCTATCGCAGCCCGCTTCCAGCGTTTTGTCCGGGTTCTTCGGCAATACGCGGCGATAATCCGGGAAACGGCCATCAACCAGCTTCGAAGTGAAGACAAAATCGCCCACGTGGGCACGGATGTTATTGCTGCCAATCTGCACCCGCAGCGGCGTGTCACCGCCGTCGAGCATACGCATCAGTTCAATCACGCCTTTACGCGGCACGATCACCGAATGGTTCGGCAGCGAGTCGCCAATCGGCATGGAACAGACCGCCAGACGGTGGCCGTCGGTCGCCACGGTACGCAGCTCTTCACCTTCGGTTTCGAACAGCATGCCGTTTAAGTAGTAACGAACGTCCTGATGCGCCATGGAGAACTGCGTGGCTTCAATCAGACGCTTCATCGTCGCCTGCGGAAGAGTGAATTCAACTTCACTCTGCCAGTCGTCCAGGTTCGGGAAGTCCGCAGCGGGTAGCGTGGAAAGGGAGAAACGGCTGCGGCCAGAGCGCACCAGCATGCGGTCGCCCTCCAGCTGCACGGCGATTTCAGCGCCTTCCGGCAACCCGCGGCAAATATCAAAGAATTTACGTGCCGGAACCGTGGTCGCGCCCGCGTCGTGCGGCTGCGTCAACGTAACGCGCGCGATCATTTCCATTTCCAGATCTGTACCGGTCAGCGACAGCGTACCGTCCGCGACCTGAAGCAGCAGGTTTCCGAGAATAGGCAGCGTTGGGCGGCCGCCTAATGGGCCACTCACCTGTTGCAGCGGTTTTAATAAATGTTCACGTTCAACGGTAAATTTCATAGCGTCACGATGATAATGTTCTGATTAGATTGGAAAAATCTTCTTTTATGTCGTGGCTTTCTTCGCGTAACTGCTCAATCTTGCGACAAGCGTGCAGCACGGTCGTATGGTCACGGCCACCAAACGCATCGCCGATTTCCGGCAGACTGTGGTTGGTTAACTCCTTTGCCAGCGCCATCGCCATCTGACGCGGACGCGCCACCGAGCGGGAACGACGTTTAGACAGTAAATCTGCCACTTTGATCTTGTAGTACTCAGCCACCGTCTTTTGAATATTGTCGATGGTGACCAGTTTTTCCTGCAATGCCAATAAATCGCGCAGTGCTTCACGCACAAAATCGATGGTGATCGCACGACCGGTGAAGTTGGCATTGGCAATAACGCGGTTCAGCGCCCCTTCCAGCTCACGCACGTTGGAGCGCAGGCGCTTGGCGATGAAGAACGCCACTTCACCCGGCAGGCGGATGTCGTTCTCATCGGCTTTCTTCATCAGGATCGCGACGCGGGTTTCCAGCTCCGGTGGCTCGATCGCCACGGTCAGGCCCCAGCCGAAGCGGGATTTCAGACGATCTTCAACGCCGTTGATCTCTTTAGGATAACGATCCGAGGTCAAAATGATCTGCTGATTGCCTTCCAGCAGGGCGTTGAAGGTGTGGAAAAATTCTTCCTGCGATCGTTCTTTATTGGCAAAGAACTGGATGTCATCGATCAGCAGCGCGTCAACGGAACGGTAGTAGCGTTTAAACTCTTCGATCGCATTGTTTTGCAGGGCTTTTACCATGTCCTGAACGAAGCGCTCGGAGTGCATATACACCACTTTCGCGTTGGGCTTGCGCGCCATAATGCCGTTACCTACCGCATGCAGCAGGTGGGTTTTACCGAGACCCGTGCCGCCATACAGGAACAGCGGGTTGTAAGCACCGCCGGGGTTATCGGCAACCTGACGGGCTGCCGCGCGCGCCAGTTGGTTCGACTTACCTTCAACGAAGTTATCGAACGTGTGTTTCACGTTAACGTTAGAGCGGTAGGTTGGCTCTGCGGGGGCAGGGACGTTATCCCAGCCCTGACGAGCAGGTGCAACGCGAGGCGCCGGAGCCGGAACAGCCTGAGCGGGCGCGGCTACATTTACGGTTTCACGAACGGTTTGGGTGACCGGCTTTGTGCCCACTTCAAAACGCAGCTGTGGGACATCTGACCCGCAAAAATCGTTCAGCAGGCCATTGATGTTATTAAGGTACTTGTCTCTTACCCAATCGAGCACAAAACGGTTTGGCGCATACAAAGCCAGCGTGTTATCGCTCAGCTCCGCCTGCAACGGGCGGATCCACATACTGAATTCTGTGGCTGGTAACTCATCCTGCAATCGGGCAAGACACTGCTGCCAAAGCGAAAGTGACACGGCGGACTCCACTCGAACAATAAAAGAAAACTATTGAATATTCATGATTGTTGGCGCACATCGACATGACCCTGTGTAAAGGGGGACGTGCGAATTGCTATCTGCAATTTATCCTGACCAGGATCCTGGGATCCCGATCGGGACCGCGGATCATAGCGTAAACTGAGCCAGAGATCTTCTGTTTCTCACAGATTCTTCCCGATTTATCCACAGGAAGATCCGAAACGGGGTAAGTGTAAACGATCCTGGCGCGAGTGCCCCGCGATTTAGCCCGCATATTGGAAAATTTAATGAGCAGCGACAATTTATTGCTTAAATGATCTAACGAAGATCCGGGACGATCCTTGCGCTTTGTTGGCGAGGCCGTATAATCCTCGACCCGGCGCGTGATGCTCATCTTCCTGCGTCGTCCGTTGCTCATTTTCCACGCGAAATCGTGCGGAAATACGCGGGAAATAAGGAAAGAGAATTGACTCCGGAGTGTACAATTATTACAATCCGGCCTCTTTAATCACCCACGGCTTCGGCGTCCGTCATTCGAAACTCGGTCGGGCATCCGCAAAAGTCATGAATTTTTTCAAGTTTAGGTAGAAATCGCCATGAAACGCACTTTTCAACCGTCTGTACTGAAGCGCAACCGTTCTCACGGCTTCCGTGCTCGTATGGCTACTAAAAATGGTCGTCAGGTTCTGGCACGTCGTCGTGCTAAAGGCCGCGCTCGTCTGACCGTTTCCAAGTAATAAAGCTAACCCCTGAGTGGTTAAGCTAGCATTTCCCAGGGAGTTACGTTTGTTAACTCCCACTCATTTCACTTTCGTCTTCCAGCAGCCACAACGGGCTGGCACGCCGCAAATCACCATCCTCGGCCGCCAAAATTCGCTGGGGCATCCCCGCATCGGTCTCACAGTCGCTAAGAAAAACGTTAAGCGTGCGCATGAACGCAACCGGATTAAACGTCTGACGCGTGAAAGCTTCCGTTTACGTCAGCACGAACTGCCTTCTATGGATTTCGTGGTGGTGGCTAAAAAGGGGGTTGCCGACCTCGATAACCGTGCTCTCTCGGAAGCGTTGGAAAAATTATGGCGCCGCCACTGTCGCCTGGCTCACGGGTCCTGATAGCCCTCATTCGGGTCTATCAACGCCTGATTAGTCCGCTACTCGGGCCGCACTGCCGTTTCACACCCACATGCTCAAGCTACGGAATTGAGGCATTGCGCAGGTTTGGAGTGATAAAAGGCAGTTGGTTGACGGTGAAACGCGTATTAAAATGCCACCCTTTACACCCCGGTGGAGACGACCCCGTCCCCCCAGGACCTTTTGATACCAGAGAACACTAACGATGGATTCGCAACGCAATCTTCTTATCATCGCTTTGTTGTTCGTGTCTTTCATGATCTGGCAGGCATGGGAGCAGGATAAAAATCCTCAACCCCAGCAACAGACCACGCAGACCACGACCACCGCAGCGGGTAGCGCCGCCGACCAGGGCGTACCGGCCAGTGGCCAGGGGAAACAGATTACGGTTAAGACCGATGTGCTTGAGCTGACTATCAACACCCGTGGTGGTGATGTTGAGCAGGCGCTGCTGTTGACCTACCCGAAAGAGCTGAAGTCTAACGAACCGTTCCAGTTACTGGAAACCACACCGGAGTTCCTGTATCAGGCGCAGAGCGGCCTGACCGGTCGTGATGGCCCGGACAATCCGGCTAACGGTGCGCGTCCACTGTATAACGTCGAGAACGACACCTTTGTACTGGCCGATGGCCAGAACGAACTCGTTATCCCGATGACCTACACCGACGCGGCAGGCAACACCTTCACCAAAACCTTCACCCTGAAACGCGGTGAGTATGCGGTGAACGTGGGCTACAGCGTACAGAACGCCGGTGCGAAACCGCTGGAACTGTCTACCTTCGGTCAGCTGAAGCAGTCCATCAATCTGCCGTCACACCGTGACACCGGAAGCAGCAACTTTGCGCTGCATACCTTCCGTGGCGCGGCGTACTCCACGCCTGATGCGAAGTACGAGAAATACAAATTCGACACCATTGCCGATAACGAAAACCTGAACGTCAGCTCCAAAGGCGGTTGGGTAGCAATGCTGCAGCAGTATTTCGCGACCGCGTGGATCCCGAATAACGACGGTACGAATAACTTCTACACCGCGAACCTGGGCAACGGTATTGCAGCCATCGGCTACAAATCACAGCCTGTTCTGGTTCAGCCGGGTCAAACCGGTAAGCTGGCAAGCACCCTGTGGGTCGGCCCGGAAATTCAGGACAAAATGGCCGCTGTTGCGCCGCACCTGGATCTGACCGTTGATTACGGCTGGTTGTGGTTCATCTCTCAGCCGCTGTTTAAGCTGCTGAAGTTCATCCACAGCTTCCTGGGTAACTGGGGCTTCTCCATCATCGTTATCACCTTCATCGTGCGTGGCATCATGTACCCGCTGACCAAAGCGCAGTACACCTCCATGGCGAAGATGCGCATGCTGCAGCCGAAGATTCAGGCGATGCGTGAGCGTCTGGGCGATGATAAACAGCGTCAGAGCCAGGAGATGATGGCCCTGTATAAGGCAGAGAAAGTGAACCCACTGGGTGGTTGCTTCCCGCTGCTGATTCAGATGCCAATCTTCCTTGCGCTGTACTACATGCTGATGGGTTCCGTTGAGCTGCGCCACGCGCCGTTCGCTCTGTGGATCCATGACCTGTCCGCACAGGACCCGTACTACATCCTGCCGATCCTGATGGGCATGACGATGTTCTTCATCCAGAAGATGTCGCCAACCACCGTGACCGACCCGATGCAGCAGAAGATCATGACCTTTATGCCGGTCATCTTCACCGTGTTCTTCCTGTGGTTCCCGTCAGGTCTGGTGCTGTACTATATCGTCAGCAACCTGGTGACCATCATCCAGCAGCAGCTGATTTACCGTGGTCTGGAAAAACGTGGCCTGCATAGCCGCGAAAAGAAAAAGTCCTGATTCGGTAAGATAACGCTAAAATAAGGGCGGTCGATTGACCGCCTTTTTTATTTGTATTGAACGAGAGCAACCATGAGCCATAACGACACTATCGTCGCCCAGGCAACCCCACCGGGACGCGGTGGTGTAGGCATTCTGCGTATCTCCGGCCTGAAGGCGCGCGAGGTGGCCGAAGCGGTGCTGGGTAAACTGCCAAAGCCGCGCTACGCTGATTACCTGCCGTTTAAAGATGCCGACGGCACGGCGCTGGACCAGGGCATTGCGCTGTGGTTCCCCGGCCCGAACTCCTTTACCGGCGAAGACGTGCTGGAACTTCAGGG
Source organism: Enterobacter sp. 50588862 (assembly GCF_001462935.1). Lineage (NCBI taxonomy): Bacteria > Pseudomonadati > Pseudomonadota > Gammaproteobacteria > Enterobacterales > Enterobacteriaceae > Enterobacter > Enterobacter sp. 50588862. The sequence continues at coordinate 47,374 of NZ_LNHM01000018.1, read as the reverse complement.
CCACGGCGGCCCGGTTATCCTCGACCTGCTGTTAAAACGTATTCTGACCCTGCCGGGCCTGCGCATTGCGAAGCCGGGCGAATTCTCCGAGCGTGCCTTCCTGAACGACAAACTCGACCTGGCACAGGCCGAGGCGATTGCAGACCTGATCGACGCCAGCTCTGAACAGGCGGCCCGCTCCGCCCTGAACTCGCTGCAGGGCGCGTTTTCCGCACGTGTGAATCACCTTGTGGAAGCACTTACTCACCTGCGAATCTATGTCGAAGCGGCTATCGACTTCCCGGACGAGGAAATCGACTTCCTCTCTGACGGTAAAATCGAAGCCCAGCTGAACCAGGTGATGAGCGATCTGGATGCCGTCCGCGCCGAAGCGCGTCAGGGCAGCCTGCTGCGTGAAGGGATGAAGGTCGTCATTGCTGGTCGCCCTAACGCCGGGAAATCGAGCCTGCTGAACGCCCTGGCGGGCCGTGAAGCGGCAATCGTAACCGACATAGCCGGTACCACCCGCGACGTGCTGCGCGAGCACATCCACATCGACGGCATGCCGCTGCACATTATCGATACCGCGGGTCTGCGCGATGCCAGCGACGAGGTTGAGCGCATCGGTATCGAGCGCGCCTGGCAGGAAATCGAGCAGGCCGACCGCGTGCTGTTTATGGTAGATGGCACCACGACCGACGCCGTTGACCCGGCGGAGATCTGGCCGGACTTTATCGCCCGTCTGCCGGCCAAACTGCCTATCACCGTGGTGCGTAACAAAGCGGACGTGACCGGCGAAACGCTGGGCATCAGTGATGTGAATGGTCACTCACTTATTCGCCTTTCGGCACGTACAGGGGAAGGCGTGGAAGCCCTGCGTAACCATCTCAAGCAGAGCATGGGCTTTGATACCAGCATGGAAGGCGGCTTCCTGGCGCGTCGCCGTCACCTGCAGGCGCTGGAAGAGGCGGCACGCCATCTTGACCAGGGTAAAGCGCAGCTTATCGGCGCGTGGGCAGGTGAACTGCTGGCGGAAGAGCTGCGTCTGGCGCAGCAGAATCTGAGCGAGATCACCGGGGAGTTCACGTCGGACGATCTGTTGGGCAGGATTTTCTCGAGCTTCTGTATTGGTAAGTAATTCCCGCTAATCCATGGTGATTTCCTCCTGGGAAATCACCATTGTCCAAATGGCAACTCGCCTTAACCCTTTTCACCCCCTATTCTGCATGCCTGCATTTATGGGGGGTTTATGGCGCGTTTTCTGTTTTGTAGTTTCGCATTAGTTCTGCTTTATCCGTCGGGTATTGATATGTATCTGGTGGGATTACCGCACATCGCCCGCGATCTGGGTGCCAGCGAAGCGCAGCTGCATATCGCGTTTTCGGCCTACCTCGCAGGAATGGCGTCGTCGATGGTCTTTGCCGGGAAGATCGCGGATAAGGCTGGCCGTCAGCCCGTCGCAATTACCGGAGCCATCATCTTTGCCCTGGCCTCTCTTCTCTGCTCACAGGCACAGAACAGTACCTTGTTCCTGGCAGGACGGTTCATCCAGGGCATTGGTGCCGGCGGCTGTTACGTGGTGGCGTTTGCCATTTTGCGCGACACCTTAAGCGCCCAGCGCCGTGCTAAAGTGCTCTCCATGCTGAACGGGATAACCTGCATCATTCCGGTGCTGGCACCGGTTGTAGGCTATCTGATCATGCTGAAATTCCCGTGGCAGAGCTTGTTCTGGACCATGGCTGCAATGGGCGCCCTGGTCTTTGTGTTGTCGATCGCCGTACTGAAAGAGACCCACCCGGGATCGCAGAATCCCAGCCATACCGCGACCATTCATCCGGCAGAGAAACTTCTCAATCGCTTTTTCCTCAGCCGTCTGGCCGTAACCACGTTAAGCGTGGCGGTGATCCTGACGTATGTAAACGTTTCCCCGGTGTTGCTGATGGAGACCATGGGTTTCGATCGCGGTGAGTATTCCACGGTAATGGCATTAACCGCTATGGTCAGTATGGCCGTCTCATTTTCTACCCCCTTCGCGCTGAATCTCTTCCGCCAGCGCACGCTGATGCTGACCTCGCAGGTACTGTTTCTCGCCGCAGGTGTGGTTCTGGCAACCACCAGCTCGCATGCGCTGATGCTGGTGGGCATTACGCTCATCTGTGCCGGGTTCTCGGTTGGCTTTGGCGTGGCGATGAGTCAGGCGCTCGGCCCGTTCTCGCTGCGGGCAGGCGTGGCAAGCTCGGTGCTGGGGATCGCGCAGGTCTGCGGCTCGTCTCTGTGGATATGGCTGGCGGCAGTCATCGGACTTAACGCGCTCAATATGCTGATCGGGATTCTGATTGGCTGTAGCATAGTCTGCATCACCTTACTTATGGTCATCCAGCCCGCGGCACAGTATGAAGAAGCCCATCAGCAGTCTCGATCTTAACCTGTTGCTTTGCCTGCAGCTTTTGCTGCAGGAGCGCAGCGTCACCAAAGCCGCAAAGCGGATGAACGTGACGCCGTCGGCGGTGAGTAAATCGCTGGCCAGGCTGCGCGACTGGTTTGACGACCCTCTGTTTGTCAAAACGCCGTTAGGGCTGCTGCCTACGCCGCTGACGGTCAGCCTGGAGCAGGATTTGGCCGACTGGATGCAGATCGGCAACCAGATCCTCGATAAATCTCACCATGATTCGCCTGGCGGGCTGACGTTTGTGCTGGCCGCCGAAACGCCGCTGATGCTCATCCGCTTTAACGCCCTGCTTGAGCAGGTGAACCAGCGTTATCCGCAGGCCACGGTGAAGATGCGTCACTGGGATTACGACTCGCTGGACGCCATTACGCGCGGGGAAGTGGACGTTGGCTTCACCGGTCGCGAAACCCACCCGCGCTCGCGTGAACTGCTGAAGCTGATGCCGTGGTTTATCGACTACGAAATCCTGTTTAGCGACCGTCCATACGTCTATTTGCGTGAGGACCACCCCGCTTTGCAGGAGGAGTGGAATCTGGAGACCTTCCTGCGCTATCCCCATATCAGTATCTTCTGGGAACGGAGCGACACCTGGGCGCTGGATGAGGTGCTAAAAGAGATGGGGCGGGAGAGAAACATTGCCATGTGTTTGCCGGGCTTTGAGCAGTCGATGTTTATGGCGGCGCAGCCCGGCCATAACTATATCGCCACGGCTCCCCACTACTGTCGCCACTACAATGAACTCCACCAGCGGAAGCTGATCGCGCTTCCTATTCCCATTGACGAAGCGCAGGCTGAAAAGCTGACCGTTCCCTTCACGCTGATCTGGCATAAACGGAACAGCCATAATCCGAAAATCCTCTGGCTGCGGGAGACCATCAAGGCGTTGTACGGTGGCAGCGATCCAATTTTTGCCTAAGAAAATGTAAAGTTCGGCCTTCAGGCTTCTCTTACTCCGATTTACTGATTAAAACAGGAGCCAAGTTAAGCGATAATCATGTAACCGTTTAACCGATTACGACCATTATCAAGGAGCGAAAAATGGCAACGCACTTTGCAAGAGGGATACTTACAGAAGGACGTCTCGTATCGGCCAGACTCTCTTCAGCCTGTCACAGTGAGGCGCTCAAACTCCCCGAACACCGCAGGACGCGGTTTTTAGCCTCGAGAGCACTTCTCGCAGAACTGCTGTTTATGCTGTACGGCACCAGCGAACTGCCGGAGATCGTCACGCAACCAGAAGGCCGCCCGGTCTTTGCTGACCCGGAACTCCCCCGTTTTTCCATTGCCTATACGGGCAATATCATTGGCGTGGCGCTGACCACCGAAGGGGATTGCGGGCTGGATATGGAGCTTCAGCGTGCGACGCGGAGCTTCCACGGTGCTAACGCGCATAACGACTACCCGCTCTCCAGCAATGAAAAGCTGTGGGTACGCAATCAAAACGATCCTGTTGAAGCCAGAGCCCAACTCATTACCCTGCGTCAGAGCATTCGTAAGCTCTGTGGATGTGCGTCTGACGATGCCAGTCTGTTGCAACTGCTGCCAGGATCAGGACGCCTGCGCGCCACGAGAGCCACGCTGGTTGAAGCGCTCAGCGATGCTGAGGACGTGTTGATCTGGTCCATTGCCGTCACCCCGGCCATCGAACGCATGAAAATCTGGGAATTTGACAGCCAACAGGGATGGCGTAGCCTTCCTGATGTGCCCGAGCGCGCCAACGAGCCCGCCGCGCGTCTGATGCGTTTAACCAGTTTACCGGCAGAAAAAGCATTTACCCATAGCTGATCCAATCAGGGTCATCATGATGAAACAGGAGTAATCATGTCTGATACGTTGAAAGTAGTTACGTTACTGGGAAGCCTGCGCAAAGGTTCATTTAACGGAATGGTTGCCCGCACGCTGCCGCAGCTGGCCCCGGCTGGTATGGAAATTAGCGCCCTGCCATCTATTGGCGATATCCCGCTGTATGATGCTGACGTTCAGCAAGAAGAAGGGTTTCCGCAGAGCGTGGAGGCGATAGCCGAGCAGATCCGCCAGGCCGACGGTGTGGTCATTGTTACGCCGGAGTATAACTACTCGGTTCCGGGTGGCCTGAAGAACGCGATTGACTGGTTATCCCGTTTACCGGAGCAGCCGCTGTCTGGCAAACCGGTGCTGATCCAGACCAGCTCAATGGGCGCGATTGGTGGCGCACGCTGCCAGTACCACCTGCGTCAGATCCTGGTGTTCCTGGATGCGATGGTGATGAACAAGCCGGAATTTATGGGCGGTGTGATTCAAAACAAGGTCGACCCGCAGACGGGTGAAGTGGTGGATCAGAGCACGCGTGACCATCTCTCTGGCCAGCTGACCGCGTTCGGGGATTATATTAAGCGGGTGAAGGCGTAAGATAATTGCGGCCTGATGCCCTCACCCTGACCCTCTCCCACGGGGAGAGGGAACAAACACTAAAGCCCTTTTCGAAGAAAAGGGCTTACTGTTTATTTGGCGTCAATAAACACAATCTTCAACACAAACAGCAGCGCAACGATAATCACGCACGGGCTGAGTTCGCGGAAGCGGCCGGTACCGATCTTCATTACGCAGTAAGAGATAAAGCCCAGCGCGATACCTTCGGTGATCGAGAAGCTGAACGGCATCATCACGGCGGTAATAAAGGCCGGCACCGCTTCGGTTAAATCTTCCCACTTCACGCGCGCCAGGCTCGAGGTCATCAGCACGCCCACGTAAATCAGCGCGCCGGCAGCCGCATACGGTGGAACCATACCCGCCAGCGGAGAGAGGAAGATCACCAGCAGGAACAGGATACCCACCACCACCGCCGTCAGGCCGGTACGGCCACCCACAGAAACGCCGGAAGAGGATTCAATGTAAGCGGTAACAGATGAGGTGCCGATGAAAGAACCCGCGACGGAAGAGATGCTGTCCACATACAGCGCCTGCTTCATGCGCGGGAATTTGCCTTTCTCGTCAGCCAGACCCGCTTTGTCCGTCACGCCGATCAGCGTACCGGAGGAGTCAAACAGGTTGACCAGCATGAAGGAGAAGATCACGCCCGCCAGGCCCAGGTTCAGGGAACCCGCCAGGTCAACGTGACCAACAACGGTAGAGACGCTCGGTGGCGCCGAGACGATTCCCTTGTAGTGAACGTCGCCAAGCATCCAGCCCAGAAGCGTCGTCACAATGATAGAAACCAGCACCGCAGCGTGGATGTTGCGCGACGCCAGGATCGCGATGATGAAGAAGCCCAGCACGCCCAGCAGCACACTGTGCGAGGTCAGGTTACCGATGCTCACCAGCGTTTCCGGGTTCGCCACGATCACACCGGCGTTTTTCAGACCCATCATGCCGATGAACAGACCGATACCGCTGGTGATACCCACGCGCAGGCTCACCGGGATATTGGCAATCATCCAGTAGCGGACGCGGAAGATGGTCAGCAGCAGCAGGCCGACCGCACCCCAGAAGATAGCGCCCATACCAACCTGCCACGGCAGGCCCATCGCCTGAACCACCACGAACGCGAAGAACGCATTCAGGCCCATAGCGGGTGCCAGCGCCACAGGCAGGTTAGCGAAAACGCCCATCAGGATGCTGCCAAGGGCCGCGATCAGACAGGTGGTAACAAAGACGGCGCTGGTGTCCATGCCAGCGACGCCCAGAATTTGCGGGTTCACAAAAACGATATAGACCATCGTCAGGAAGGTGGTGAAACCGGCGATCACTTCGGTGCGTGCCGTTGTGCCGTGCTCGCGCAGTTTGAATACGCGCTCAAGCAGACCCTGACCAGATGTCTGGGTTGTGTGTTGTTGACTCATCATCAATTTCCGAACAAGGAGGGAAAATTCGTCGCTATCCTATACCAAAATGCGACAATAGTGGCGGTTACGGGATACTTTTTTCATTGATTATGCTTATACGGCAACGATTGCGTCTCGTAAATGTGTCGTACGTAAACGTTAAACTTGTTAAAAGGGAAGGGCATGTCCGGAATTGAAGCGGTATTTTTCGACTGTGACGGTACGCTGGTCGACAGTGAGGTCATTTGTTCCCGCGCGTATGTCGCCATGTTCCAGGAATTTGGCATTACGCTCGATCTCGAAGAGGTGTTCAAACGCTTTAAGGGCGTGAAGCTGTACGAGATCATCGACATCATTAACGAAGAGCACGGGGTGGATCTGGCGAAAGCGGAGCTGGAACCGGTGTACCGCGCCGAGGTCGCACGCCTCTTTGACTCAGAACTGGAAGTTATTGCCGGGGCTAACGCGCTGCTGGATGCGATGACGGTGCCAATCTGCGTAGTTTCCAACGGTCCGGTCAGCAAAATGCAGCATTCACTGGGCAAGCTTGAAATGCTGCACCACTTTCCGGAAAAACTGTTCAGCGGCTACGATATCCAGCGCTGGAAGCCCGATCCGGCGCTGATGTTCCACGCGGCGAAGGCGATGAACGTCAACGTGGAGAACTGCATTCTGGTGGATGACTCGCCTGCGGGCGCCCAGTCGGGGATTGATGCGGGGATGGAGGTGTTTTACTTCTGTGCCGATCCGCACAACAAGCCGATCGATCATCCAAAAGTGACGACCTTTACCGATCTGGCGCAATTGCCAGAGTTGTGGAAGGCACGCGGGTGGGATATTACGCGTTAAGCTAACGTAGGGCGGGTAAGCGCCAGCGCCACCCGCCACAAACATCACTCTTTCGGATCTTTACCCGCCAGCAGCTTGTCCAGCTCGTCGCCGCCCACGTGACGGAAGTCCTGACCCTTCACGAAGTAGAAAATATATTCGCAAATGTTCTGGCAGCGGTCGCCGATACGCTCGATAGAGCGCGCGCAGAACAGGGCCGTCAACACGCTTGGGATGGTACGGGAATCTTCCATCATGTAGGTCATCAGCTGACGCACAATGCCTTCATACTCCTGGTCGACTTTCTTGTCTTCACGGTAGATACGAACCGCTTCGTCCAGATCCATACGCGCAAAGGCATCCAGCACGTCGTGCAGCATCTGCACGGTGTGGCGGCCCAGCGACTCCAGGCTCACCAGCAGCGGCTGATGCTGCTGGGAAAACTTCTCCAGCGCGGTGCGGCAGATTTTATCCGCCACGTCACCAATACGTTCCAGCTCGGCGATGGTTTTAATGATCGCCATTACCAGACGCAGGTCGCTCGCGGTCGGCTGACGCTTGGCGATAATACGCACGCAGGCTTCGTCGATCGCCACTTCCATCATGTTGACGTTATGGTCGCCTTCGATGACGCGCTTCGCCAGCTCGCTGTCCTGGTTATGCATTGCCGTAATCGCATCAGAAAGCTGCTGCTCGACCATGCCACCCATGGTCATCACCTGCGTGCGAATACTTTCCAGCTCTGCGTTGAACTGGCCTGAAATGTGTTTATTAAGATTGAGGTTGTCCATGGTTTCTCCACATGCACTAAGGCAAATCAACCGTAGCGGCCAGTAATATAATCTTCGGTTTGTTTCTTCGCGGGCCGGGTGAACAGCGCGTCCGTATCGCTGAACTCGATCAACTCGCCCAGGTACATAAACGCCGTGTGATCTGAGCAACGCGCAGCCTGCTGCATGTTGTGGGTCACGATAACCACGGTGTAATCCTGCTTCAGCTCGGTGATCAGCTCTTCAATACGGCCGGTTGAGATCGGGTCCAGCGCTGAACATGGTTCATCCAGCAGCAACACTTCCGGGCGAATGGCGATACCGCGCGCAATGCACAGACGCTGCTGTTGACCACCGGAGAGAGAGTACCCGCTCTGATGAAGTTTATCTTTGGTTTCGTTCCATAATGCGGCCTTGGTCAATGCCCACTGCACGCGCTCGTCCATGTCCGCACGGGAGAGCTTCTCAAACAGGCGAACGCCAAACGCGATGTTGTCATAGATGGACATCGGGAACGGCGTCGGTTTCTGGAACACCATCCCCACTTTGGCACGCAGCAGGGCGATATCCTGGGCCTGGGTCAGAATGTTTTCGCCATCCAGGATAATTTCACCTTCAGCGCGCTGCTCCGGATAGAGCGAATACATTTTGTTAAAGGTACGCAGCAGCGTGGACTTGCCACAGCCAGACGGACCGATGAATGCCGTGACCTGGTTCTTCGCGATATCCAGGTTGATGTTCTTCAGGGCATGGAATTTGCCGTAGTAGAAGTTCAAATCACGAACCTGAATCTTACCCGGGGCAGTATCAACCATACTCATTGACTCATTTCCTCATTCGACGCCGCGAGCTGCCGCGCCGTAAAAAATTAACCGTGTTTCTTCTTCGCGAAAATGACGCGCGCCAGAATGTTCAGCAACAGTACGCAAAGGGTGATGATCAGCACCCCGGCCCAGGCCAGCTGCTGCCATTCCGCGAATGGGCTCATCGCAAATTTAAAGATCGTCACCGGCAGGTTGGCGATCGGCTGCATCATGTCCGTGCTCCAGAACTGGTTGGAGAGGGCAGTAAACAGCAGCGGTGCCGTTTCACCGGCAATACGGGCGATAGCCAGCAGGATACCGGTCATGATCCCGGAGACCGACGCTTTGAGGGTGATCGCAGAAATCATTTTCCATTTCGGCGTACCCAGCGCGTAAGCTGCTTCACGCAGGCTATCCGGCACCAGTTTCAGCATGTTTTCGGTGGTACGAATGACGATAGGCACCTGCAGCAGCGCCAGCGCAATTACGCCTGCCCAGCCGGAGAAGTGTTCCATTTGCGCGACTACAATGGTGTAAACAAACAGGCCCACGACAATCGACGGAGCGGAAAGCAGGATGTCGTTAATGAAGCGAATCACCTCTGCCAGCCAGGATTTACGCCCGTACTCGGCCAGGTAGATGCCGGCCATGATGCCCAGCGGCGTACCGAAAACGGTCGCCCACAGGATCAGCAGGCCGCTGCCCGCCAGGGCGTTCGCCAGACCACCACCCGCCGTATTTGGCGGCGGCGTCATCTCGGTGAACAGCGCCAGAGACATTCCATCAATACCACGGGTGATGGTGGACATCAGGATCCAGATCAGCCAGAACAGGCCGAATGCCATCGTTGCCATGGAAAGCGTCAGCGCAATGCGGTTTTTAAAACGACGCTTCGCCTGCATTTTGCGGCGGGATTCGGCAAGCTGAGCGGTGCTTTGCATTTCGAGAGTTGCCATCAGCGTGCCCCCTCATTTTTCGCGAGACGCAAGATCATCAGCTTGGAAATCGCCAGAACAATGAAGGTGATAACGAACAGAATCAGACCCAGTTCCATCAGCGCTGCGACGTGAAGCCCGGATTCCGCTTCGGCAAATTCGTTTGCCAGCGCGGAGGTAATACTGTTACCCGGCATATAGAGTGAAGCGCTGTCGAGCTGGTAGGTGTTACCGATGATAAAGGTGACCGCCATCGTTTCACCCAGCGCGCGACCTAAGCCCAGCATTACGCCGCCGATCACCCCATTTTTGGTGAACGGAAGGACAATGCGCCAGATAACTTCCCAGGTGGTACAGCCGATGCCGTAGGCCGACTCTTTCATCATCACCGGGGTTTGTTCGAAGACATCGCGCATTACCGCCGCAATGTACGGAATAATCATGATGGCGAGGATCACACCTGCCGCCAGAATACCGATACCGAATGCCGGGCCAGAGAACAGGGCTCCCACAAACGGAACGGCGGAGAGAACATTACCTACCGGCTCCTGGAAGTACGTGGCAAACAGCGGCGCAAAGATAAACAGGCCCCACATGCCGTATACGATACTTGGGATGGCCGCCAGCAGTTCAATGGCAATACCCAGCGGGCGACGCAGCCAGCCCGGCGCCAGTTCCGTCAGGAACAGCGCAATACCGAAGCTTACCGGAACCGCAATCAGCAGGGCGATGAACGAGGTCACCAGCGTACCGTAAATCGGCACCAGCGCACCGTAGATATCGTTCGGCGCGTCCCACTCTTTGGTCCACAGGAAGGAGAAACCGAATTTCTGAATGCTCGGCCAGGAGGAGAAAATCAGAGACACGATAATGCCGCCCAGCAGCAATAGCACAATCAGCGCAGCCAGTTTGACCAGCGCGCCGAAAATCATGTCACCTTTTTTACCCGGAGGGTTAAATGCAGGCTTGGTTGCAGCCATAAATCACTCTTCTGTTAAACGCGTTTACGAAATCGGCGGGTAAGCGCAAGCGCCACCCGCCATTTTCGTCAGAATGCTAAATTAATACAATGCTTTACCGCTGCTGTCTTTCACGTTGGTTTTCCATGCAGCACGAATCTGCTCAACCACGCTGTCTGGCAGGCTGGCGTAATCCAGGTCGTTAGCCTGTTTGCCGCCGTTTTTGTATGCCCAGTCAAAGAACTTCAGCACTTCAGTACCTTGCTCTGGTTTCTTCTGATCTTTGTGAATCAGAATGAACGTTGTAGAAGTGATTGGCCACGCGTTGTCGCCTTTCTGGTTAGTCAGATCCTGTGCGAAGGATTTGCTCCAGTCAGCGCCTTTCGCTGCGTTAGCGAAGTTCTCTTCAGTTGGGCTAACCGGTTTGCCGTCAGCAGAAACCAGTTTGGTGTAAGCCAGGTTGTTCTGCTTAGCGTAAGCGTATTCTACGTAACCGATAGAGCCAGGCAGACGCTGTACGAAGGCAGCGATGCCGTCGTTACCTTTACCGCCCAGACCGGTTGGCCAGTTAACGGTAGAGCCGGAGCCGACTTTCGATTTCCACTCTTCGTTCACTTTTGCCAGGTAGCTGGTGAACACGAAGGAGGTACCGGAACCATCAGCACGACGAACCACAGCAATGTTCTGCGAAGGCAGCTTAACGCCCGGGTTCAGTTTGGTGATGGCTTCGTCATCCCATTTTTTGATTTTGCCCAGGTAGATGTCACCCAGGGTTTTGCCGTCCAGCACCAGCTCGCCTGATTTCAGGCCAGGGATGTTAACGGCCAGCACAACGCCGCCGATCACGGTCGGGAACTGGAACAGGCCTTCCTGATTCAGTTTCTCATCTGACAGCGGAGCGTCAGATGCGCCGAAATCAACGGTATTCGCGGTAATTTGTTTAACGCCACCGGAGGAGCCGATACCCTGATAGTTAACCTTGTTGCCGGTTTCCTTCTGGTAGGTATCCGCCCATTTGGCATACACCGGCGCAGGGAAGGTTGCACCGGCACCTGTCAGGCTTGCTGCTGCGAATACAGAGAAAGCGCTCATGGATAAGGTCGCGGCGACAACAGTTGCGACAGTGGTACGCATAACTTTCATAATGTCTCCTGCAAGGATTTCGTAAATCATTGTTTAAGTGGCTACGATGAGCAAAATAGGACAAACAGGTGACAGATAAATGTACGAAATATGACAGTTTTATGACAATGCATGCCTGCACGTTAACCTCATGAATAAACACATGATTTTATTTTTCACTAAAGCATCATGATGAAAGGAAGTGTGGTTCAGAATGGAAAAAATGACAATGACTGTAATATGTAACAGGGGCGGAAACATTTCGCCCCTGTGTTTATTCAGTTGGCGATCTCCAGCGTGATGGTGGCGTAGGCGTCAAAGGTCCCCGGCCTGGGCTGAGCGCCTGTCGCACTGGCTGGCGCCGCGGAAAACGTCAGCGAGTTGGTTTCTGCCCCCTGATTGTTCGGCCCCCTGTCCATACTCATGCTGCCGCCGTTCACATTCACCGCGCGGTCGGCCTTGTCATAAATGACAATCCCGACATCATCATTACCGTTGACTTTCATCATTGTCGCGCTGGAGTCAACCGGATCGGCATGAAGGGAAGAGTAGACGATATTTTCATCCCTAATTCCGGTGCACTGGACGAGGATGGTTTTGGTCACCTTGTGGCTGGAAACGGGCGTGCCCTGCACCGCAGAAAACGCCGTAGAAGGAATTTTACCAAAATCGATTTCCAGCGACTGCCCCGACGCAATCTCACAGCTTTGCGGTGCGACGATATCACCCGAAATACGGATTTCTGCCAGCTTTTCGGTACTCGCCAAAGAGGATTGTGTGTTTATTCCGCCGTACAGATCCGCGACGATCGTGCCGGGTACCGTGACCTTGCCGATAAAAGGTTTGTTAACCAGAAATGACAGCTTGATCTCCGATCCCGTATCCAGTATCGCCTGGTTGCCTTCTTCGCCATCCGCATAGCAGTACATACCGGAGGTTACGCGATTTGGTTCCGCAGAAAAGGGTACGGGAATAAAGTTACGTCCCAATACATGAATCGAGGAGGCAATACTCAAGTTGTCATTCAGTCTGTAGTAGGTATAACCGTTTCTCGTCGTATCGACGTTCAGAGGCGAAGTGGCCGTATAGTAAATCTCTCGAAAGACGGTGGTATAGCGCGTCAGGCAATTACATTCAACTTTATAGGTCGTGGGGGACGTTAGGGTCTCCAGATCTCTTATCTCCATACCCGCTTTATTTTTATCAGCCGGTATTTGCTGATTATTCACATTCAGATTGTAGAGATAGGTTCCACCTACTGCATGGCAGATCCCATCCCCCGCAAGCGCAGCATTGCTCCATGTACTGAACAAAAGCGTCATTACAACAAACAGCCTTTTCGAACCGAATTTCATTGCGCTATCCCTGTTGGCAAACTGCCGTTGTCTGAACCAGCTCGACACCTGTCGGCTTGTTAATGTGGTAATTCACCGTGCAGCGACTGGCATTTCCCTTTCCCCAGTTCAGTGAAAACGTACCTTCTTCCGGCATACCGGAAAGGTAGACATCGCCGTTATCTCCGACAATGCCGGTCACGCTGCCGGACTCAAGCTCCGCGGACGCCATCGCGCCAAAGGGGACGGGTTGTCCATTCGCCTGACGAACGTTAAACAAGATGCGATAGCCTACGTGCGTAACAAATTCAGCCTTCACCACGGCGCCACGCGTGGGCACCAGGGTAAGGACGCTGTTATCAAGCTCGACGTTGGCTTTGGCGAAGTAATCGCTGTCGAAAGCGACACGGTTTTCATCGTAGGGGTTGAGCTGCGTCTGGACGGTGTAGCCCCGCCAGTCAGTGGCGATGCCACCGGCGTTTTCCAGCTCAAGACCGGCGGCTCCGGGGGCTTTAATCAGCGCGACGGTCTCACCCAGTTCCTGAGAAAAAGTGATCCCTTCGCTGTGCGCCAGAATGCCACCTTTCACACCATAGTTAAGGCGCTCTGATTCCCGGCTATAGTCATAGCTGGCATTCACCGAGCCGTATGTTCCGTCATACCCAAGTCCTGCACTGCCGTTGCTCTCTCGTTCATCAGCATCCCAGGATTGGTGAATGTTATAAGAGAGGTTATGTCCTTCGAGCGCCGTACCGTTTACGCCAACCTGATGCATCCCTTTACCGTGGTTATTTTGCGTCGCGCTATACGAGACGTAGCTGTTGCTGAGCGAGCCGGATAGCGGAACCGATACGGAAAACATGAAGATCTGCTCGCTTTCAGAGGAGGCGTTATCGGCATCCTGGCGGCCGCTGGAAGTGGTGGCAGAATCCGAATAGTTCCAGGAGAGGTTCCAGGAGATAGATCGCCAGCTGTTGCTGTAGCCGAATTGCACCAGTCGTTCGACAGCGTCCGTCTTCCAGTACTGCTGGCGGCTCAACGTCAGATAGAGGTTGCCCATACCTTCGCCGAAAGTTTGGGTCCACGTACCTTCCAGCCTGCTGCGCCGGTTACCGGTTACCCAGAAATCGCTTTGCTTATTCTGGCGTGAAGCCCACTCATTCAGCGTGTAGTACCCTTCCGTCGAGTACCGATAACCCACCAGCCGGAGCGTCGTGTCGGTATCATCAAAGCGTTTTGAATAGAGGAAACGATAGGACTGTCCCTGTTCATTGTCGTTCTCGTCGAACCAGGCGGCTGCGTGGGTGACGTCAAAGGAGAGTGCGCCCAGCGACCCCATATCCTTGCCGACCCCGAGCGCAGCGGCGCGATAATCCTGCGCCAGCTGCATGCCGCCATACAGCGTTAATCCCCACGGCAGACCGCGCAGCAGCTGAGCCTGAAACACGTCCGGCGTGAAGGCATGTTGGTCACGCAACTCACCTGCGCTGATATCCACATCGGTCTGTCCCTCGCGCTTCAGTATGGCTAACGACGCATAGGGCTGCGTGAAGCGTTGTTCGCTGCCGTCCTCTTCTTTGATGGTGACATCCAGATCGCCGCCTGAGTGGGTAGTATTAAGATCGGTCAGCGAAAAGGCGCCCGGCGGAACGGCAGATTGATAAATAACGTATCCATTCTGCCTGACGATGACGGTGGCGTTACTTTTCGCCACGCCGCGAACCACCGGAGCAAACCCGTTCTGGCTGGCGGGAAGCATGTCGTTATCGGTGTAGAGCCGCACGCCGCGAAGCTGCGTGCTGTCAAACACATCGCTGGCGGTAAACGTATCTCCAATCATCACCTGGCTACGAAGCGCGGCAATATTCCGCTCGGCGTAGGTGCTTATAGTGTCATAGGCTGACTGCCCGTTGCTGATATTGAGGATGCTGTAGTTGCGAAGGCGCCATGCCCCCACGTTTATCCCGTTGCGCAGGTTGAGGTAGTAAAACGCCTCGTCATCACCGTCATCGTCGCGAAGCGTTTCAGAGCCTGAAAAATCATAATTCACCATCAATGCGTTAATGCCTTCATCCCAGCGGGAAGGGCTTATCGCATCATGGGCAGCGGCATCAATATAAATCTGCGGGATGGTCAGATTGAGGGCCAGTTCATCCGTATTAAACGTCGAGGTCGCCCCCTCTATCACCGCCGCAGGACGGATACACTGCTTCTCGTCGATCTCTGCCAGCGCCTTTACCGCTTCAACTTTTACGCCAAAGGAGGCCAGGACGCTTTTCGCATCCACAAAACAGGGGGTGATTTCCGCCTTTGCATTATCCTGAACAAACGTCACGACGCGTTGTTCAATACGCTTACCGTTAACAAAAATATCGACCTTGTAATCCCCGGCAGGCAGGCTGTTTGCCCGGTTGAACTGGCTGATGTCCACATCAACGGGGTGATCGATCTCCAGCAAGGCGGGATTAAACAGATCGTTTGCCGCAGACATTTTCGCAGCAGAAAAGAATATCCCTGAGATCATCAGGAGTTTTACGAGCGGTGAGGAGGCCATTTGCCAGGATATCCCGATGATCAGAGGGTAAGCGCAATAGTGTTACTGATGCCGCCGTAGTCATTGACGTAGCGCCAGACCATGTTATGACCGGACGTTCCCGCAGGCAGCGGAAGACGCAGGGTTTCAAACGGGCGGATAATATTCAAAGGCACATCCTTCCCGTCGACCGTCACATTCATAACGTTGATGTGAATGGCGCTGGGGTTATGCACAACCAAAAAACCGCCTTCGGTATGCCAGGTGACTTTTGGCGCGGCGGCTTCCGGTGTGACCTTGAGCGCAGCCGGACGCCAGAAGAGTTTGATGCGCGTTTTGATGGCGATTTCCAGCCGGTTTGGGCTGTTACCCGAAGGCGGAATATTTTTTACGTTCAGCCAAAAGACGGATTCGCGATCGTCAGGCAGTGCCCCTTTGACTTTCATAATCCGCAGAATTTTTTCCTGCTGTGGCTCAAGCCGGGAAACCGGAGGAATAACGGTGAAAGGCGGTGAAGAGCGATCGCGACTTTCGAAGGGATCAACCCATGTCTGAATCAAATAGGGCAGCGTATTATCATTGTTACGAACCGAAATGGTCGCATCGGATTTATCACTGGAATATATAATACGCGTTCCACCAATAATGATGCCCGCGGTTGAAAAACATGAAAAAAAGACCAGCCACAGCGTCATGAGTACGCCGAATAACACTCTTATCACGAAATAATCCTTTATATAAAGAGCCTGGCAGAAAAAGGGCAACCATCAGGCTCAACAGAGTGTGCGGGGTGATATTATTTCAAATATTCAATAGTAAATTGAGAATCAGCGTTAGCCGTACCCGGCGTGACCGTAGCCAGGGTCTGCACATATTTCGCTTTAAACCCTAAATCGGCTTTGCCTGCGGTGATGGGGCTATAAGCAGAATTGCCGTACAGCGGGACAGCAGTATCGTCCTTCAGGTTGTACAGTTTAATCGCTACCCCCGTTGCTGTGACAGCGGTATCCCCACCGGTGAAGGTACCGTCGGTCCCCGTTTCACCTGCAACAGGCGTACCGATGGCAAGATAGCCCTTGCCGATAGTGTCCTTATCTTCCGTACCATCAAAGCGAACGGCAGCCTGAGTGTATGTGGTTGGGCATTTATCCAGTCGGATATGAAAATCTTTTACCGATGCCGTAGAGTCAATACCCGTGAAAGCAGTTTTACCCACCTTACCGATATTCACCGTCTGCCCAGCCGTATCTGAAGTGACTTCACATGTGGTATCCACCACTTCGCCACGGAAGTGTACAATACCGTCAGATGCGATAACCTGATTCGCTAAAAACAGTGAAGATAACGCCAAAATCCCTGTAAAAATATTACGTTTCATAGTACTCCGCCATTAAATTAATAAATCCATCTATTACATTCATGATTTAAATAAATCATGGAACCTGCGTTCGGCCGATATAATACAAATAAAATTAAACTCAGCAAGAAATAAAATTATATTTTTAAAGGAGTTATTATGTAAGGAGGAATAATATAATAAACGAATAAAACACCAGGCCCGAATCAATATTATTTCGTATAAATTTAAGTTTACAATAAGCGTGTATGAGAAGAAAAAACGGGGTTTGTTTTTCAGATTATATTTATATATAAATAAAAAAGCCTTAGCATGGCGCTAAGGCTTTATCGAAAATAAACGGACTATTATTCCACCGTAACCGATTTCGCCAGGTTACGCGGCTGGTCAACGTCGGTGCCTTTGATCAGCGCCACGTGATAGGCCAGCAGTTGCAGCGGAACGGTGTAGAAGATCGGTGCAATCACCTCTTCCACATGTGGCATCTCAATGATGTGCATGTTGTCGTTGCTGACAAAACCGGCATCCTTGTCGGCGAAGACGTACAGGACACCGCCGCGGGCGCGTACTTCTTCGATGTTGGATTTCAGTTTTTCCAGCAGTTCGTTGTTAGGTGCCACAACGATGACCGGCATATCCGCATCAATCAGCGCCAGTGGGCCGTGTTTCAGCTCGCCTGCCGCGTAGGCTTCAGCGTGGATGTAGGAGATCTCTTTCAGCTTCAGTGCGCCTTCCAGCGCGATCGGATACTGATCGCCACGCCCCAGGAACAGCGCGTGATGTTTGTCAGAGAAGTCTTCCGCCAGCGCTTCAATGCGTTTGTCCTGAGACAGCATCTGCTCAATACGGCTCGGCAGCGCCTGGAGACCGTGAACGATGTCGTGCTCAACGGAAGCATCTTCGCCTTTCAGACGCGCCAGCTTCGCCACCAGCATCAGCAGAACGGTCAGCTGAGTGGTAAACGCTTTGGTGGAGGCCACGCCGATTTCGGTACCCGCTTTGGTCATCAGCGCCAGATCGGACTCACGCACCAGGGATGAGCCCGGGACGTTACAGATGGCCAGCGAGCCCAGATAACCCAATTCCTTAGACAGACGCAGCGCTGCCAGCGTATCCGCCGTTTCGCCGGACTGGGAAAGGGTGATCATCAGGCTGTTACGACGCACCGCAGACTTGCGATAGCGGAACTCAGATGCGATTTCCACGTCGCACGGCACACCCGCCAGGGATTCAAACCAGTAGCGAGAGACCATACCGGAGTTATATGAGGTACCGCAGGCTACGATCTGAATATGTTCAACCTTGCCGAGCAGTTCGTTGGCGTTTGCCCCCAGCTCGCTCAGATCCACCTCGCCGTGGCTGATGCGCCCGGTCAGAGTGTTTTTGATAGCGTTCGGCTGCTCGTAGATCTCTTTCTGCATGTAGTGACGGTAAGCGCCTTTGTCGCCCGCGTCGTACTGCAGGTTAGATTCGATCTCCTGACGCTTCACCTGCTCGCCTTTGGTGTCGAAGACGGTCACGCTGCGGCGCGTCACTTCCGCGATATCGCCCTCTTCCAGGAAGATAAAGCGACGGGTGACCGGCAGGAGCGCCAGCTGATCGGAGGCGATAAAATTTTCACCCATGCCCAGACCGATAACCATCGGGCTACCGGAACGCGCGGCCAGCAGGGTAGATGGATCGCGGGAGTCCATGATCACCGTACCATACGCACCGCGCAGCTGAGGGATAGCGCGCAGCACCGCATCACGCAGCGTACCGCCCTTTGCCAGCTCCCAGTGCACCAGGTGAGCAATCACTTCGGTGTCGGTTTCAGAGACGAAGGTATAGCCGCGCGCTTTCAGTTCTTCGCGCAGCGGTTCGTGGTTTTCGATAATGCCGTTATGCACCACCACGATGTGTTCAGACACATGCGGGTGCGCGTTACCTTCAGACGGTTCGCCGTGCGTCGCCCAGCGGGTGTGCGCGATACCGGTACCACCGTGCAGCGGATGTTCTTCCGCAGCCTGGGCCAGCATCTGCACTTTACCGAGACGACGCAGACGGGTCATATGCCCTTCTGCATCCACGACAGCCAGACCGGCAGAGTCGTAACCACGGTATTCCAGACGACGTAAACCTTCGAGAAGGATTTCAGCAATATCACGCTGCGCAACTGCGCCAACAATTCCACACATATTTTAGATTCCGAATTTAGGCATTATGCCTGCGTTGTCGCTGACCTGTATTTACCCTTTCCGGGCGCCCCGAGCCTTGTAGAGAGTGGGGTTATTTTTATGGGTACTGCTTGTGGGGGGAGATATATATTTATCTCCTCTCCCGGGTTTGCCTGATGACGGCTACGCCTTATCAGGCCTACTCCATCGTAGGGCGGGTAAGCGTAGCGCCACCCGCCTTGTTGTTACTTTTTCTTCACCGGGCGTTTCCAGCCCTGCTTGTGTACCTGCGGCACGCGGCTTAACACCAGCTCGTTATCCGCTACGTCGCGCGTGACGGTCGTGCCGGCGGCAATGGTCACGCCGTTACCCACGGTAACCGGTGCCACCAGCTGCGTGTCCGAGCCCACGAACACGTCATCGCCGATGATGGTTTTAAACTTATTGGCGCCGTCATAGTTACAGGTAATGGTTCCTGCACCAATGTTCACGTTATCGCCAATCTCCGCGTCGCCCAGATAGGTTAAATGACCCGCTTTGGAGCCTTTACCCAGACGCGCTTTTTTCATTTCCACGAAGTTGCCCACGTGCGCGCCTTCCAGCAGCTCAGCACCCGGGCGCAGACGCGCAA
The DNA here is from genome assembly GCF_001462935.1 of Enterobacter sp. 50588862. Classification (NCBI taxonomy): domain Bacteria; kingdom Pseudomonadati; phylum Pseudomonadota; class Gammaproteobacteria; order Enterobacterales; family Enterobacteriaceae; genus Enterobacter; species Enterobacter sp. 50588862. The sequence goes on along the minus strand of NZ_LNHM01000018.1, from coordinate 27,718 downwards.
ACGGGCCGATGGTACACGCGGCTTCAAGATGAGCATCTTCCACCACGCTGTACGGGCTGATTTCGCAGTCGTCACCGATGACGCTGTTTTTAATCACGCAGCCGGCGCCAATTTTGACGCGGTTGCCCAGCGTGACGTTGCCTTCAAGAATAACGTTAGTATCGATCTCAACATCGCGCCCGTGAGACACGGTGCCGCGCAAATCGAAACGCGCCGGATCGCGCAGCATGACGCCAGCAAGCAGCAGCTTCTCTGCCTGCTCGGACTGATAAATACGCTCAAGACGGGAAAGCTGCAGGCGGTTATTCACACCGTCCGTTTCGCTGATGCGCGCCGGATGAACGGCGGCGATCTCACGCCCTTCGTGATACGCCATCGCAATGATGTCGGTGATGTAGTACTCACCTTGCGCGTTATTGTTGTCGAGCTGAGAGAGCCAGCGCTTCATGTCCGCACCATTGGCAATCAGGATGCCGGTGTTGATCTCCTGAATTTTGCGCTGTTCATCACTGGCATCTTTATGTTCAACGATACCCGTAACGTTGCCGTTTTCACGCGTGATACGGCCATAGCCCGTTGGATCGTCCAGCACAACGGTCAATAAACCGATGCCGCCCTGCGGCTTGGCTGCACGCAGGCTAGTCAGCGTTTCAACGGAGATCAGTGGAACGTCGCCGTAAAGCATCAGAATATCTTCGTCATCGGCAAAGAACGGCGCAGCCTGTTGCATCGCATGACCGGTACCCAGCTGTTCAGCCTGAAGCACCCAGTTGAGCGCATCATCGCTCAGCGTCTTTTTAAGCAGATCGCCGCCGTGGCCGTAGACCAGGTGAACCTGACGGGCACCCAGTTCATTCGCTGCATCAATGACATGCTGCACCATTGGCTTTCCTGCCAGCGTGTGGAGCACTTTAGGCAGATCGGAATACATGCGGGTACCTTTGCCAGCGGCAAGGATCACCACGCTCATCGCACTGTTTGACATACGCATCCTGACGGTAGTTTGAGTGAGAAGTAAAAACGTTTGATGCCTAAAATTCTACATCTTTTTCATCATGAATTAAGGATGAAAAAAAAAGCCAGCCTGGTATCCAGACTGGCTTTTGTGCTTTTCAAGCCGGTGTTACATCGCTTTTTTGGTCAACTCGATAACGCGCAGTTTCGCGATCGCTTTGGCCAGCTCCGCAGACGCCTGAGCGTAATCCACGTCACCATGAGAGCTGCTAATGTGCTCTTCAGCCTTACGCTTCGATTCCAGGGCTCGCGCTTCGTCGAGATCCTGGCCACGAATAGCGGTATCGGCCAGAACGGTCACACTGCCAGGCTGCACTTCAAGAATGCCGCCGGACAGATAGATAAACTCTTCGTGACCGAACTGTTTAACGATGCGGATCATACCAGGCTTAATGGCGGTGAGCAGCGGTGCGTGACCCGGGAAAATACCCAGTTCACCTTCACTGCCCGTTACCTGGATTTTCTCGACCAGACCAGAGAACATTTGTTGCTCTGCGCTGACGACGTCCAGGTGGTAAGTCATTGCCATATCACCCTCCGATTAAGGCGTTAAAGTTTTTTGGCTTTTTCCACGGCTTCTTCGATGGAACCAACCATGTAGAACGCCTGCTCTGGCAGGTGATCGTATTCGCCTTCCATGATGCCTTTAAAGCCACGGATGGTGTCTTTCAGGGAAACGTATTTACCCGGAGAACCGGTGAATACTTCCGCAACGAAGAACGGCTGGGACAGGAAGCGCTGGATCTTACGCGCACGTGCTACCACCAGTTTGTCTTCTTCAGACAGTTCATCCATACCCAGGATGGCGATGATGTCTTTCAGTTCCTGGTAACGCTGCAGCAGGGACTGTACGCCACGCGCGGTGTCGTAGTGTTCCTGACCAACAACCAGTGGATCCAGCTGACGGCTGGTGGAGTCCAGCGGGTCAACAGCCGGGTAGATACCCAGAGACGCGATCTGACGGCTCAGTACCACGGTTGCGTCTAAGTGCGCAAAGGTGGTTGCTGGAGATGGGTCAGTCAAGTCATCCGCAGGTACGTATACCGCCTGAACGGAGGTGATAGAACCGGTTTTGGTAGAGGTGATACGTTCCTGAAGAACACCCATCTCTTCCGCAAGCGTAGGCTGATAACCTACCGCTGAAGGCATACGACCCAGCAGTGCAGATACTTCAGTACCGGCCAGGGTGTAACGGTAGATGTTATCAACGAACAGCAGAACGTCACGACCTTCGTCACGGAATTTCTCAGCCATTGTCAAGCCGGTCAGCGCAACGCGCAGACGGTTTCCTGGTGGCTCGTTCATCTGGCCGTAAACCAGGGATACTTTGTCCAGAACGTTGGAGTCGGTCATTTCGTGGTAGAAGTCGTTACCCTCACGAGTACGTTCACCTACGCCCGCAAACACGGAGTAACCGGAGTGCTCGATCGCGATGTTACGGATCAGCTCCATCATGTTTACGGTTTTACCTACACCCGCACCACCGAACAGACCAACTTTACCGCCCTTCGCAAACGGACACATCAGGTCGATAACTTTGATGCCGGTTTCCAGCAGTTCCTGAGAGCTGGACAGCTCTTCGTAGGAAGGTGCCGCGCGGTGGATAGCCCAACGCTCTTCTTCACCGATGTCGCCTTTCATGTCGATTGGCTGACCCAATACGTTCATGATACGACCCAGCGTTGCTTTACCTACCGGGACTTCGATCGGGTGCTCAAGGTCTTTGACTTCCAGACCACGACGCAGACCGTCGGAAGAACCCATGGCGATGGTACGCACGATACCGCCGCCGAGCTGCTGCTGAACTTCCAGCACCAGGCTCTCGTTACCATTCTGTACCTCAAGCGCGTCGTACACGCGTGGTACGGCGTCCTGAGGGAACTCGACGTCCACCACGGCGCCGATTACCTGGACAATCTTTCCAGTAGCCATCTTGAATCCTCTACGTAATTCGTAAACCTGGTTAAACCGCGGCGGCCCCCGAGACGATCTCGGTGAGTTCCTGAGTAATGCTGGCCTGACGAGCTTTGTTGTAAACCAACTGCAGCTCTTTAATCAGGCTGCCGCCATTATCGGTCGCGGCTTTCATCGCCACCATTCGTGCGGCCTGCTCGCTGGCCAGGTTTTCTACAACGCCCTGATAAACCTGAGATTCAACGTAACGACGCAGCAGGGTATCCAGCAGCGGTTTCGGATCGGGTTCATACAGGTAATCCCAGGCTTTCTGCTTCAGCTCGTCATCTTCTGATGCCGGTAACGGCAGCATCTGAGTGAGCGTTGGAACCTGAGACATGGTGTTAATGAATTTGTTGCTGACAACGTACAGTCTGTCCAGACGGCCTTCATCGTAGGCCTGCAACATCACTTTAACCGGGCCGATCAGTTCGGACAGGGACGGGTTATCACCCATACCGGTCACCTGAGCGACAATGTTGCCACCAACGGAGTTAAAGAAAGAGACGCCTTTAGAGCCAATCAGTGCCAGATCGCACTGAACGCCTTTATCAGACCAGCCTTTCATATCCGCCAGCAGTTTTTTGAACAGGTTAATGTTCAAGCCGCCACACAGACCACGGTCAGTCGACACCACCAGGTAGCCCACGCGCTTAACGTCGCGTTCTTCCAGGTAAGGGTGCTTATATTCCAGATTACCGTTTGCAAGGTGACCAATCACTTTGCGCATGGTCTCTGCATAAGGACGGCTGGCCGCCATGCGATCCTGCGATTTACGCATTTTGGAAGCGGCGACCATCTCCATCGCTTTAGTGATCTTTTGCGTGTTCTGGACGCTTGCGATCTTACTACGTATCTCTTTTGCGCCGGCCATGAGCTTCTCCTCAATGCCAGGCGGCTTGCCCTGAGACAAGCCGCCGGACGATTACCAGGATTGGGTTGCTTTGAAGGAATCGAGGATAGCTTTCAGCTTGCCTTCGATTTCGTCGTTATAGCCACCGGTCTGGTTGATCTCTTGCATCAGCGGAGCGTGATCACGGTCGACGTAAGCCAGCAGAGCGGCTTCAAAGCTACCGATTTTCGCCAGTTCCACATCTTCGAGGTAACCGCGTTCAGCCGCGAACAGTACCAGGCCCTGCTGAGCAACAGACATTGGAGCGTACTGTTTCTGCTTCAGCAGCTCGGTCACTTTCTGACCGTGGCTCAGCTGTTTACGGGTTGCTTCGTCCAGATCGGATGCGAACTGAGAGAACGCAGCCAGTTCACGATACTGTGCCAGCGCGGTACGGATACCACCGGACAGTTTCTTGATGATCTTGGTCTGAGCAGCACCACCCACACGGGATACAGAGATACCCGGGTTAACCGCCGGACGAATACCGGAGTTAAACAGGTTGGTTTCCAGGAAGATCTGACCATCGGTAATGGAGATTACGTTGGTCGGAACGAACGCAGAAACGTCACCCGCCTGGGTTTCAATGATCGGCAGCGCGGTCAGAGAACCTGTTTTGCCCTTCACTTCACCTTTGGTGAAGTTCTCGACGTATTCCGCGTTAACGCGGGAAGCACGCTCCAGCAGACGAGAGTGGAGGTAGAATACGTCGCCCGGGAATGCTTCACGTCCTGGTGGACGACGGAGCAGCAGGGAAACCTGACGATAAGCAACAGCCTGTTTAGACAGGTCATCGTATACGATCAGCGCATCTTCACCGCGGTCACGGAAGTATTCGCCCATTGCGCAACCGGCGTATGGCGCCAGGTATTGCAGTGCAGCAGATTCAGACGCGGTTGCTACCACAACGATGGTGTTAGACAGTGCGCCGTGCTCTTCCAGTTTACGAACCACGTTAGAAATGGTGGACGCTTTCTGGCCGATAGCCACGTACACACATTTGATGCCGGAGTCACGCTGGTTGATGATGGCGTCGATTGCCATCGCGGTTTTACCGGTCTGACGGTCACCGATGATCAGTTCACGCTGACCACGACCGATTGGGATCATGGCGTCAACGGACTTATAACCAGTCTGCACTGGCTGATCAACGGACTGACGGTCGATAACGCCTGGTGCGATAACTTCGATTGGGGAGAAGCCATCGTGCTCAACCGGACCTTTACCGTCGATTGGCGCACCCAGGGTGTTAACAACGCGACCCAGCAGGCCACGGCCAACCGGCACTTCCAGAATACGGCCAGTACACTTAACCTTCATGCCTTCGGCGAGGTCAGCGTATGGACCCATCACAACTGCACCTACGGAGTCGCGCTCCAGGTTCAGTGCGATAGCGTAACGGTTACCCGGCAGGGAAATCATCTCACCCTGCATACAATCGGCCAGGCCGTGGATGCGGATAACACCGTCACTTACAGAAACAATAGTACCTTCGTTGTGAGCTTCACTCACAACATTGAACTGAGCAATGCGCTGCTTGATCAGTTCGCTGATTTCGGTGGAATTCAGTTGCATGCTCCAGTCCCCTTAAGACTGCAAGACGTCTGCAAGGCGCTCAAGACGGCCGCGTACGCTGCCATCAATGACCATATCACCCGAGCGGATGATTACGCCTGCCATTACAGACTTATCGATTTTGCAATTCAGCTTAACTTTGCGTGACAGACGTTTTTCCATCGCGGCGGTGATTTTCGCAAGCTGTTCGTCACTCAGTTCAGTCGCGGAAGTCACTTCGACTTCTGCAGTTGCTTCACTAAGGGCACGTAAGTGCTCAAACTGCTCGAGAACATCCGGGAGCACACGGAGACGACCATTTTCTGCCATGACCTTAATCAGGTTCTGGCCGTTGGCATCCAGTTGCTCTCCGCACACGGCGATAAACGACGCGGCGAGGGTTTCAGGCGCTAACGCACCGGAAAGCAACTCGGCCATTTGTTCGTTTTTCGTCACCTCAGCGGCAAACGCCAGCATATTCTGCCAGCGATCGACATTTTGGTGTTCGACAGCAAAGTCAAAAGCTGCTTTGGCGTAGGGGCGAGCTACCGTAACAAATTCAGACATCAGCCCCTCCCTCCTTACAGTTCAGCGACAAGTTTGTCCACGATGTCGCTGTTAGCAGCTTCATCCACGGAACGTTCGATGATCTTCTCGGCGCCAGCAACAGCCAGAATCGCAACCTGCTTACGCAGTTCTTCACGAGCACGTTTACGCTCAGCTTCAATTTCAGCCTGAGCCTGTGTCACGATCTTAGTACGTTCCTGTTCTGCTTCAGCTTTGGCTTCGTCCAGGATCTGAGAACGGCGCTTGTTAGCCTGTTCAATGATTACCTGAGCTTCAGCTTTCGCTTTTTTCAGCTGGTCTGTCGCGTTGGCCTGTGCAAGGTCCAAATCTTTCTTAGCGCGTTCTGCGGAAGCCAGACCGTCAGCAATTTCTTTCTGACGTTTTTCGATGGCAGCCATTAAAGGCGGCCATACATACTTCATGCAGAACCAGACAAAGAGAATAAACGCGATGGCCTGGCCGAGGATTGTTGCGTTCATGTTCACAGCACAATACCTCTTAAATTTCTGTGGCTTGGGGTTTTAAAACAACTACTACGCGACAGCAAACATCACGTACAGACCCAGACCTACAGCGATCATTGGGATAGCATCCACCAGACCCATAACGATAAAGAACTGAGTACGCAGCAGAGGAATCAGATCAGGTTGACGCGCTGCGCCTTCCAGGAATTTACCTCCGAGGATGCCGATACCGATCGCAGCACCGATAGCCGCCAGACCCATCATCACAGCGGCAGCCATGTACAGCAGATCCATATTCAGGTTTTCCATGACAGTCTCCAGTTTGTTTCAATTAAAACGTAGTAGTGTTGGTAAAAAATCAGTGCTCTTCAGACGCCATCGACAGATAGACGATCGTCAGAACCATGAAGATAAAGGCTTGCAGCGTAATGATCAGGATGTGGAAAATGGCCCATGGCACATTCAGAACCCACTGTGACCACCACGGCAGAAGACCCGCGATCAGAATGAAAATCAGCTCACCCGCATACATGTTGCCGAACAGTCGCAGACCCAGTGAAACAGGTTTGGACAGCAGGCTAACGCCTTCCAGGATCAGGTTGACCGGAATAAACGCCCAGTGGTTGAACGGCTGCAAGGTAAGCTCTTTCACAAAGCCGCTTACGCCTTTCATTTTGATGCTGTAGAAAAGAATCAGGATAAACACGCCCAGCGCCATAGACAGGGTGATGTTCACGTCCGCAGACGGTACAACACGCAGCGCAGGCAGGCCGAAGATGTGCTCGCCGATGAACGGCAGCAGGTCAATTGGCAGCAGGTCCATCAGGTTCATCAGGAAGACCCAAACGAACACGGTCAGGGCCAGCGGAGCAATCAGCTTGCTCTTACCATGGTACATGTCTTTCACGCTGCCATGGACGAAGCCGATGATCATCTCAACGAACGTCTGGAATTTCCCTGGAACACCGCTGGTCGCTTTTTTAGCAACGCTGCGGAACATGGCCAGGAACAGAAGACCCAAAACCACCGAGAAGAACATGGAGTCGATGTTGATCGTCCAGAAGGTGGCCGGGGGGTTATGTGGATCCACCAGCGAGAATGTACGCAGGTCCAGCTGAAGGTTATTCAGATGGTGACCTATGTAATCCTGCGGCGTCATATTTTCTGAAGCCATGATGCCTTTTACCCTTTGTTATTGATTACAGCTGGAGCCAGAACTTGTACCACCAGCACCAAAACCCACGTTGCTATCAGCGGCATGAATACCACTTTCAAAACCGCCAGCGCCATCACCAGTAGAGCAAAGGTCAGCAACACCTTACACACTTCGCCGAGGGCGAAGGACCAGGCCACGCGGCCTTTGGCGGGTGTATGCGCCTGATGACGCCAGGCAAAAATCATAAACAACACGTTTGGCAGCACGACCGCCAAACCCCCGCACACGGCGGAGATGCCCCAGAAGGGGTCTTTGAGGCTAAACAGCAGTCCACTTGCTATCACAGCCAGAAACTGAATGAACAGAAGCTTACGAGCAACGTTTCTACTCAAGAGCGACACAGACATCACGTTTTTACTCCTGCTCCCTTCGAGGTATGCCGCGTGTCGTATAAAACGTCCTTTAAGGCTCAGAGTCAAGCATCAAAAAGCGGACAAATTATACGGTGCGTACCCGTGATTTCAAACATTAAGTAGCGAAAAGGTGAATAAATGTTTAAATATTTTTCCCCAGCGCTATTTTTTAACTTTCGTAGAAAGCACCGACCTTCGAGCAAAACTGCAAACAGCGCGAAAACGTTGACTACAAAGCGTGCACGAGATCACAAAACACACATTTGCGATAAGGTTGTATTTATCAAAGCCGTAAATCGCCCAAGATTATCCTTCTGAAATTAAACACAAAATATCGCAACTATTTTCAAAACAGCCCCGTACACAATAAAAACCTTTTATTGACATTCTTAATAAATAATTAACATTGCGTTCTGGTTACAGCCTTCCACTTTTAGCAGGCTGATATTTTCATTGTTGACTATCTTCGCGGTGAATAATCGACGTGAGGTTAACCGCAAGAAAATCCCTGGTAAAAAAGCGGTTAAACGCTCTCTGGTAAATCCCGGGTAGTTGTGCTGTTTTTTAACATACTCAGAACAGCACAAATTCCATATTTTTTATTATTTTTTTAAAAATTGTTTGGCTTAATTATCACCAGATGACGTTCACCGTCGAGCTGCGGAACGTTTAATTTCTCGATGGTTTCAACGCTAAAACCGTCCGGAAGCTGTTCAATTTCATCACCGGGCAACTGTCCTTTCAGCGCATAAAAACGGCCATCTTCTGCTGGCAGATGCTTACACCAGCTCACCATGTCATTGAGCGAAGCAAACGCACGGCTGATAACGCCGTCAAACGGCGGCTCTGCCGGAAACTCTTCTACCCTGCTCTGTACGGGCGTGATGTTATCGAGCTTCAGTTCATGCTGAACCTGGCGTAAAAAGCGCACGCGCTTGCCCAGGCTGTCCAGCAGCGTGAAATGGCTCTCGGGTCGGACAATCGACAGCGGAACGCCCGGCAAACCCGGCCCCGTCCCCACGTCGATAAAACGTCCACCTTTCAGGTACGGCGCCACCACGATACTATCGAGAATATGGCGAACCAGCATCTCGTTGGGATCGCGCACAGACGTCAGGTTGTACGCTTTATTCCATTTGTTCAGCATATCGACATACGCCACCAGCTGGTTTTTCTGGTGATCGGTGAGCGAAATACCTGCCTGATCCAGCAGATGAGAGAGTTTGTTGAGCACGGTGAATACCTGTTGAGAGTTTTTTTGCCCGGTGGCTCTGCCGCTTACCGGGCCTACGAATAAGTAGGGCGGGTCAGCGAAGCGCCACCCGCCAAAAGCAATGTCAATTACGCGCTACGGCGCAGCATGCCTTGCTTTTTCAGCCACACCAGCAGGATCGAAATCGCTGCCGGCGTAACGCCCGAGATACGGGAGGCCTGGCCAATCGATACCGGTTTGTGATCGTTCAGCTTAGCGATCACTTCGTTGGAAAGGCCCGTCACCTGACGGTAATCCAGCATTTCCGGCAGCAGCGTGTTTTCGTTGCGCTGCTGTTTTTCGATCTCATCCTGCTGACGCGCGATGTAGCCTTCGTACTTCACCTGAATTTCGACCTGCTCGGCAGCTTCAGCGTCTTCAAGGCCCGGTGCGAACGCGGTCAGTTTGACCAGATTCTCGTAGGTGACTTCAGGACGACGCAGCAGATCTTCGCCGCTGGCTTCACGCGACAGCGGCGCTGTTAAGTGAGCGTTCACTTCGGCAGCGGTTTCCGCCTGTGGGTTTACCCACGTAGTTTTCAGGCGCTGACGTTCCTGTTCAATACGTTCCAGCTTCTCGTTGAAGCGCGCCCAGCGTTCGTCATCCACCAGACCCAGCTCGCGGCCTATCTCGGTCAGACGCAGGTCGGCGTTGTCCTCGCGCAGCATCAGACGATATTCCGCGCGAGAGGTAAACATACGGTACGGTTCTTTGGTGCCCAGCGTGCAGAGATCGTCGACCAAAACGCCCAGATAGGCCTGAGAACGCGCCGGTGCCCAGCCCTCTTTCTCGGTAGAGAAGCGGGCAGCGTTCAGACCGGCAAGCAACCCCTGCGCTGCGGCTTCTTCGTAGCCGGTGGTGCCGTTAATCTGCCCCGCGAAGAACAGGCCGTGGATGAATTTGCTCTCCAGCGTCGGCTTCAGGTCACGTGGGTCGAAGAAATCGTACTCAATAGCGTAGCCAGGGCGAACGATTTTCGCATTCTCCATCCCCTGCATTGAGCGAACAATTTGCATCTGCACGTCGAATGGCAGGCTGGTGGAGATGCCGTTCGGGTAAATTTCGTTCGAGGTCAGTCCTTCCGGCTCCAGGAAGATCTGGTGCTGGTTACGATCGGCAAAGCGCATCACTTTGTCTTCGATCGACGGGCAGTAACGTGGGCCGATCCCTTCGATCACGCCAGCGTACATTGGGCTGCGATCGAGGTTATTGCGGATCACGTCATGGGTTTTTTCGTTGGTATGCGTGATGTAGCACGGTACCTGCTGCGGGTGTTGCGCCGCGTTGCCCATGAACGAGAAAACCGGCATCGGGTTATCGCCGTGCTGTTGGGCCAGTACGCTGAAATCAATGGTGCGCGCATCGATACGCGGCGGCGTGCCGGTTTTCAGACGGCTGACGCGCAGCGGCAGTTCACGCAGACGACGAGACAGCGGAATGGACGGCGGATCGCCAGCACGGCCACCGCTGTAGTTGTCCAGACCTATATGGATTTTGCCGTCCAGGAATGTCCCAACCGTCAGCACCACGGCTTTGGCGCGGAACTTGAGGCCCATCTGGGTCACGGCGCCCACGACGCGATCGTTCTCAACGATAAGATCTTCTACCGCCTGCTGGAAGATCATCAGGTTCGGCTGGTTCTCCAGCGCGGTGCGCACGGCCTGGCGGTAAAGCACGCGGTCTGCCTGCGCACGAGTGGCGCGAACAGCAGGGCCTTTACTCGCGTTTAGTATCCTAAACTGAATGCCCGCATGATCGATCGCTTTCGCCATCAGGCCGCCAAGTGCATCCACTTCTTTTACCAGGTGTCCTTTCCCAATGCCGCCAATCGCCGGATTACAGGACATTTGTCCCAGCGTGTCGATATTGTGTGTCAAAAGCAGGGTCTGCTGACCCATTCGCGCTGCGGCCATTGCGGCCTCAGTGCCTGCATGACCCCCGCCAATGATGATGACGTCAAAAGGATCCTGATAAAACATGGTGGTCTGCCTCGCGTAAAGCGGTATGAAAATGGATTGAAGCCCGGGCCGTGGATTCTACTCAACTTTAGTCTTTCGAGAAAGCATTGGGATCCTGGGCTATTAAAAAGAAGATCTTTTTATTTAGAGATCTGTTCTATTGTGATCTCTTATTAGGATCGCGGACACGTGTGGATAAGTCCGATCCTGCAAATAAGATCATGCAGTTAGGAAGGATCGTTTGCTGTGAATGATCGGTGATCCAGGACCGTATAAGCTGGGATCAGATCGCGACTTTATACACAGGCCAAAAACGACGCTACGGTTGTTCTTTGGATAACTACGGGTTAATACGAGCTTTTAACCAGAGTTATCCACATCTGTTCGCGCGATCTTTAATCGTTTTTGAGTAAATTTTTCCATTCCGCGAGCCAGATCTCGGCTGGATCTTCCGGAATGTCATGATCGAGGATGTTGATCTTGAGCGTTTCACCCAGCTGTTTTGCTCCGCAAGCGGTAACAGCGGCTTCGACCTTCTCTATTGCCCCGCAAAAGGTGTCATATTCACGACTGCCGATCCCCACTGCGCCAAAACGGACGTTTGACAGGTCGGGCTGCTGTTCCAGCAGTTCGTCATATAAAGGTTGCAGGTTATCCGGCAGATCGCCCGCGCCGTGCGTGGAGGTGATCAGCAGCCAGACCCCGTCAGCCGGGAGATCTTCAAGCAGCGGCCCGTGCAGCGTTTGTGTAGAAAAGCCTGCATCTTCCAGCTTTTCAGCCAGATGTTCCGCTACGTATTCCGCACCGCCAAGAGTGCTGCCGCTGATAAGGGTAATGTCCGCCATTGATCGCTCGCTCAGATAAAGAGGGGATCATTGTACGCTGTGAACGAGCTGGGATCTACCTGTGGAAAATGTGGGAATGAATTTGCCCGATCACGGGCGGATGGTACGCATGATCGGGTTTTGCAGGGAGATCAGTGTCTCGGTGGACTGAATTTCATCGATTGTTTGGATCTTGTTGATAAGTACCTGCTGGAGGGCATCGATGGAGCGGCACATTACTTTAATAAAGATGCTGTAATGCCCGGTGGTGTAGTACGCCTCAGTGACTTCATCGAGCGCGTTCAGCTTTGCCAGCGCGGAGGGGTAGTCTTTTGCGCTTTTAAGAATAATGCCGATGAAGCAGCAGACGTCATAACCCAGCTGCTTCGGGCTGACGTCGATGCGCGCACCGGTAATGATCCCTGCCTGCTTCATCTTCTCTACGCGAACGTGAATGGTTCCCGGGCTGACGCCAAACTGTTTCGCCAGTTCGGCATAGGCTGTACGGGCATTGGCCATTAAGGCCTCAAGGATGCCGCGGTCCAGATTGTCGATCTGATAATTTTCCATAGCTTTTTCTTATGAAGATTAATGAATACGTCTATTCTAGCGTCTTATTTTAACGAATCAAAAGTGAAGGTGGCTTTTTGTTGATGGGTTATTGAATTAAGTGTCGGTTCTGTTGCTTAATCATTATCAACAGGACGCAGGAGTAAAAATAATGAAAACCGCTTACATCGCAAAACAACGCCAGATCAGTTTCGTAAAATCCCATTTTTCCCGCCAACTGGAAGAGAAGCTTGGTCTTATTGAAGTTCAGGCGCCGATTCTGAGCCGCGTGGGTGACGGGACGCAGGATAACCTGTCTGGATGCGAAAAAGCGGTACAGGTGAAAGTGAAAACACTGCCAGATGCACAGTTCGAAGTGGTGCATTCCCTGGCGAAGTGGAAGCGTCAAACCCTGGGACAACACGACTTCAGCGCGGGCGAAGGGCTCTACACGCACATGAAAGCCCTTCGCCCCGATGAAGACCGCCTCTCCCCGATTCACTCTGTCTACGTTGACCAGTGGGACTGGGAGCGCGTAATGGGTGACGGCGAGCGTCATGTCGGTACGCTGAAATCCACCGTTGAGGCGATCTACGCCGGAATCAAAGCGACCGAAGCGGCCGTGAGCAAAGAGTTTGGTCTGGTACCGTTCCTGCCGGATACGATCCACTTTGTCCACAGCCAGGAACTGCTGAGCCGCTTCCCGGATCTGGATGCCAAAGGCCGCGAGCGGGCGATCGCCAAAGAGCTGGGCGCGGTATTTCTGATTGGCATCGGCGGCAAACTGTCTGATGGCAAACGTCACGACGTTCGTGCGCCGGATTATGATGACTGGAGCACCGCGGGCGAAAGCGAATATGCCGGTCTGAACGGCGATATTCTGGTCTGGAACCCGGTTCTGGAAGATGCGTTTGAGCTCTCTTCGATGGGGATCCGCGTGGATGCAGAGGCGCTGAAGCGCCAGCTGGCGGTGACCGGTGACGAAGATCGCCTTAAATTAGAGTGGCATCAGGCGCTGTTGCGCGGTGAAATGCCGCAGACCATCGGCGGCGGTATCGGGCAGTCCCGTCTGACCATGCTGCTGCTGCAACTGTCTCACATTGGTCAGGTGCAGTGTGGGGTCTGGCCGCAGCAGGTACGTGAAAGCGTCGATTCTCTTCTTTAATTAACGCCGCCAGCGTCTGAGCAGACGGCTACGCAACCCGGTATCAAAGCGCCAGATATGATCGAAGATGCGCATGATGCCGGGTTTTCCATGTGCGGACATCGCCACGGCATGAAAACGATGCTGGTGCACGCGCTGCAGCTCCTTCACTTTATTTACCACATCTTCCGGCAGCCGCTGGGCAATGAAATCGGAAATCACCACCGCGTCAGCGTCGTACCAGTCGCCGCCCTGCATCCGTTCTACAATGCTGCGAAAACAGCTGGCCAGATCGGTGCCGCCGCGAAAACGCTGGCTTAAAAAGCGGATGGCCTGCTCAATGCCCTGCTGGTTCGTCAGCTCGTAGCCCACGACTTCGCTGGAGAAGAGCATGATAAAGCAGCGACGGCGGTCAGCGAGCGCCACGCGCATCAGCGCCAGACAGAACGCCTTCGCACACTGCTCGTTAAAGCCGCCCATTGAGCCAGACGTATCCACGCAGACAATAAACGGCCCGCGCGGCTGCTCATCAAAGTCCTGATGCACGACCGGGCGCTGGCTGAGCTTCTCTCGCCAGGCTTCGCCGTGCAGCCGATAGGTGAGAAGCTGTTTTTCCACCAGCCGACGGTAAAACTCATACTCCAGTTCGGTCATTCCCAGCGTGCTTAGCTCGGTCGGCAGCAGGCGCAGGATGTCATCGCTTTGCTGGAGTCCGTCGACCTGCTCCGGCACGGTAGCCGGTTCGCGTACAAGGGTGCGGAAGGTTTCCATCGGGGCATCTTTCTTTGGGACCGATTTGGCCTCTCGCGAGCGGCCGAGCTGTTCCGCGAGCTTCATCAGCTCCGGCTGCTGGGTAAGAAAGTCGCCGTACTTCACGATCAGCTGATAATCCCCGCGCCGCAGCTGCCCGGCGCTCATATCCCAGAGGCGACCAGCGGCGTTTTCATTTTCTACCAGCACCTCTTCGAGCTGGCCACTCAGCGTCATGCGTTCCTGGACTTCGCTGAGCAGCTGTTCCCGCTCTTCATCCAGAAGCTGTTGGTTCAGCGTGGTAGCCTGGACGACCAGGCTCAGGCGCCAGCGCTGTAAAAAGAGCGTGTGCAGCGCCGGGGTAAAGGTGGCGTTTTCTGTGACCAGCGTTCTGGCCTGGCTGGCAAACGGAGAGTGGACTTTATCGAGCAGGGTAAGGGTTTGCGGGATCTGGACGATAAACTGTGGCGTCGATAGCCGCTGACACTGCTGATAGGCCGCGACTTCCTCCGTCAGTTCGGGCGGGACTTCTGTCTCCTTAAACCGCTGCCGCAGATTGTCGCGCCAGCGCGGGAGATCGTCCGTCATCGCTTTTTTGAGTTTCGGGAATTTTTCAAAGAAGGCCGCCAGCTGCGGCGATGCCAGAAGGGTAATCACCACCTCCTCGATCAACCCTTCCTCGCTGACGGCCAGCATCATATTGAGCGTGTCCAGCGTTAGCATTGACGCGCCTGTTTGATCTGCGCGCTGACGTCCTGCAGGCTGGCTTCAATGCGACCTAGCCAGTCGCTATGAATAAAGAGGCATTTTTGCTGCTCGCTGAAGCGGGTGTGCTGCTGATGCCATTCGGTATCCAGCGCTTCCAGCTGCTGTTTAATCTCTTCCGGCACGCTGTCCGAGGCGGTGCCGGGAAGCGCAAGACGCGATCCCTGAAGGCTCACGTCGCGGATCACAAGGTGCTGACTGCTGTCCACTTCCATATTCAGCGGCTGCGCGAAACCGATGCCGTTGAGCTTTCCGCGGATCTCCCCGCCCTTATCCAGCCACTGCGCCAGCGGCTCGCGCTCAATCGTAATGTGCACCACCTGCATATCATGCAGCTTGAGGGGCTGCTGGAGCAGCAGTGTCAGCGTCGTGCCGGTCAGATCGGCGGGTAGCTCGTAATGCGGTTTGCGGGCGAACATGCCGCCCAGTCGGTTCACTTTTAGCGCGGTTTTATCGCTTTGCTGCTGCTGGAGCTGAATGCGCCGTTGGGCAATCGCCCCCAGCTGGTTGAGCATCGCCTGCTGCCCCCAGGCGTGCCCGGTCATCAAAACGTCCAGCTGCTGCTGCATCAGGTTCATGCCTTCTGCGTCGTGCCAGAGGCAGTCTTTTAGCAGGATCAGATCGATAGGGGCGACCGCGTCGCGACCGCTGAACAACGCGCTGGCCTGGAGCAGACGGATCGCTTTTTTCCAGCGACGATCCGAGACGTACGGGGCGGAAGGCAGGGAATCAAGCTGCTGGCGCAGCATGAAGATCAGCTCAAAGACGGCGTCGGGCAGCTTAATTTTGCCGATCTCGTCCTGCCACTGATGGTACTCCTCGTCCGTCACCTGCAGTGAAGGTGCCACCGGGTTTTCGTTTTCGTCCTGCTGGCTCACCAGCATTGAACGGAAGTTTGATTTATCCTGGACTTTATCCAGCCACAGGCGGATCAGCATGCGGTCATACAGCGCTTCCAGGCTGCTGTCGGCTTCGGGCAGTTCGTTTGACGCGGCCACCAGCAGGCGCATGGGGATCTTCTCTTCGCTCGCGCCGTTGCGGAAGCGGCGTTCGTTGATTGCCGTCAGCAGGGTATTCAGAATGGCCGGGCCGGCTTTCCAGATCTCATCAAGAAAGACGATTTCCGCTTCCGGGAGATAGCCCGCCGTCAGACGCTCATAGCGCCCTTCATCTTTCAGGGCCTGAATAGAAAGCGGGCCGAAAACTTCTTCTGGCGTGGAGAAGCGCGTCATCAAATATTCAAATGCGCGAGCGTTCTGGAAAGCGAACTTTAGGCGGCGTGCAATCAAACTTTTGGCAATGCCCGGCGGTCCCAGCAGAAATACGCTTTCACCGCTCAATGCCGCCAGCAGGCAAAGGCGAATGGCGTGGCTACGCTCGTAAAGGCCTTTCTCCAGCGCGCTGCTGAGGCGGGAAATTCTTTCTGCTAATAAATGTGAGTGAGCCATAATAGTTTTGCATCCTTTCGCCGTTGTGGCGGCCAATTGAAGCGAGTATAGACGTTTCAGTCAGGGCTGGTAATAGGCTGAAGTGCGGCGCAATTTTCTTTGCGCTACATTAATGCGGTTGCATTTAGGGGTACGATTTTGCAATGAATCGTGCATACTGTGCGCTTTTTGTGGACCAAGGGACAGGAACACATTTGTTATTTAAACGAAAAGACTAGTCTATGAGCACTGATAATAAGCAATCATTACCCGCAATAACGCTTGCGGCGATCGGGGTTGTCTACGGTGATATCGGCACCAGCCCACTTTATACGCTTCGTGAATGTTTGTCCGGCCAGTTTGGCTTTGGTGTTGAGCGCGATGCCGTGTTTGGCTTCCTGTCCCTCATCTTCTGGCTGCTGATCCTGGTCGTTTCCGTTAAATACCTCTCCTTCGTTATGCGTGCAGACAATGCGGGCGAAGGCGGGATCCTGACCCTGATGTCCCTTGCCGGTCGTAATACCTCGGCCAGAATGACGTCTGTGCTGGTGATTATCGGCCTGATAGGTGGCAGCTTCTTCTACGGGGAAGTGGTGATAACACCGGCTATCTCGGTGCTCTCGGCGATTGAAGGGCTGGAGATTATTGCCCCGCAGCTTGATGCCTGGGTTGTCCCGCTGGCAATCATCGTGTTGACGCTGCTGTTCATGATCCAGAAACACGGTACCGGGCTGGTGGGCAAACTGTTTGCGCCGATTATGCTGGCCTGGTTCCTGATCCTGGCGGCGCTCGGTTTGCGCAGCATTATTGCGAACCCGGACGTGCTGCATGCGCTGAACCCTTACTGGGCGGTGCATTTCTTCCTTGAATACAAAGTGGTTTCCTTCGTGGCGCTGGGTGCGGTCGTGCTCTCCATCACCGGTGTGGAGGCGCTCTATGCTGACATGGGGCATTTCGGGAAGCTGCCTATCCGCGTGGCATGGTTTATTGTGGTGCTCCCGTCGCTGGTGCTGAACTACTTCGGTCAGGGCGCGCTGTTGCTCAAGAACCCGGAAGCGATTAAGAACCCATTCTTCCTGCTGGCACCTGACTGGGCGCTGGTGCCTATGCTGATCCTCGCAACGCTGGCGACCGTGATTGCCTCTCAGGCGGTGATTTCCGGGGTGTTCTCTCTGACCCGTCAGGCCGTTCGTCTGGGATATCTCTCGCCAATGCGCATCATCCATACCTCAGAGATGGAGTCGGGCCAGATCTACATCCCGTTCGTTAACTGGCTGCTCTACTTCGCTGTTGTGATCGTGATTGTTAGCTTCGAACACTCCAGTAATCTGGCGGCGGCCTACGGTATTGCCGTGACCGGTACGATGGTGCTGACATCGCTTCTCTCCACCACGGTGGCGTACCGCAACTGGCACTGGAATAAGTTCCTCGTGGGGATGATTCTGGTGGGCTTCCTGTGTATTGACGTTCCGCTGTTCTCTGCGAACCTCGACAAAATTGTCTCCGGTGGCTGGCTGCCGCTGACGCTGGGCCTGTTGATGTTCATTGTCATGACCACATGGAAAAGCGAGCGCTTCCGCCTGCTGCGCCGCATGCATGAGCACGGTAATTCTCTGGAGGCGATGATCGCGTCGCTTGAGAAATCCCCGCCGGTGCGCGTGCCGGGTACCGCGGTTTACATGTCTCGTGCCCTGAATGTAATCCCGTTTGCGCTGATGCATAACCTTAAGCACAACAAAGTGCTGCACGAGCGCGTGATCCTGCTGACGCTGCGCACCGAAGATGCGCCGTACGTTCACAACGTGCGCCGCGTACAGATTGAGCAGCTGTCCCCGACCTTCTGGCGCGTGGTGGCGAGCTACGGCTGGCGCGAAACGCCGAACGTGGAAGAGGTGTTCCACCGCTGCGGTCTGGAAGGGTTAAGCTGCCGGATGATGGAGACGTCGTTCTTTATGTCGCACGAGTCGCTGATCATCGGCAAGCGCCCTTGGTACCTGCGTCTGCGCGGTAAGCTGTATCTGATTCTGCAGCGTAACGCCCTGCGCGCGCCTGACCAGTTTGAGATCCCGCCTAACCGCGTCATTGAGCTGGGGACGCAGGTCGAGATTTAAGTCTCCGTGCGGCCTGATGCCCTCACCCCGTCCCTCTCCCACAGGGCTGAGGAATCCCCACAAAATAATACCTGCACGGACAACCCCCTCTCCCTTGAGGGAGAGGGCTGGGGTGAGGGGGAACATACGGCTGAAGTGGTCATTCCGTTCACTTTATGTTCCTTGCTACTCTGTAAGGACATGGCCGGTGAACGTGCCAGGGCGGCTCAATCGCCGCCGCCCTGGCGACCCGGGCTCCCGGCGGTAAATCGCCGCTTCGCGGTGCCTTCGGCTTATTCCTTCCGGCTTGTCGGGGACGGGCGGAGGTAACATCCCTGTAAAGCCCGCCCTCTCGGCGCATCCATGCGCCTCGCCCCGGCCGGAAGGCAAACGCCTCAGCGATTTACAGCCGGACCAGGACATCGCTGTAAGTTATTCATTTCTCTGAAGCAATGTTCATCGCTTCAGGAAAAAAATTACTGGGGATTCCTCAGCCCACAGGGAGAGGGCGCAAACATCTAAAACGGTAACCTGACGGTTACCGTTTTGCATTTACCTCCCCTCCATTTCACTTAGCGAAACGTTTCGACGTTGATCACAAATCCGTTACGTCATGATGGTTTTCTGAACATTTATGCGGCTACACTATTTTTAGCGAAACGTTTCGCTAGTGGAGCAAGAAAATGAAGAAAGGCACGGTTCTCAACTCAGAAATCTCATCGGTTATTTCCCGTCTTGGGCATACCGATACGCTGGTGGTTTGCGATGCAGGCTTACCGGTTCCGCGCAGCACAACCCGTATCGATATGGCGTTAACGCAGGGCGTGCCCTCGTTTATGCAGGTACTGGAGGTGGTGACGGCGGAGATGCAGGTTGAGGCGGCCATTCTCGCGGCGGAAATCAAACAACATAATCCGCAACTCCACGAAACGTTGCTCAGCCACATTGAGCAACTGCAACAACACCAGGGAAACACCATAGAAATTCGTTACACAACGCACGAACAGTTCAAACAACAAACCGCAGACAGTCAGGCGGTGATTCGCAGCGGGGAGTGTTCCCCGTATGCGAATATCATTCTCTGTGCTGGCGTCACCTTCTGAGGCCATCATGGACGCATTACTGCAACTCAAAGGGATCGATAAGTCGTTCCCGGGCGTAAAAGCCCTCTCCGGTGCGGCGCTTAACGTCTACCCAGGACGCGTGATGGCGCTGGTGGGCGAAAACGGTGCCGGCAAATCCACCATGATGAAAGTGCTGACCGGGATCTACCAGCGCGATGCCGGTTCACTCGTTTGGCTGGGTAAAGAAACCACCTTTAACGGCCCGAAATCCTCTCAGGAAGCGGGCATCGGCATTATTCACCAGGAGCTGAACCTGATCCCGCAGCTGACCATTGCGGAGAACATCTTCCTGGGCCGCGAGTTCGTGAACCGGTTCGGCAAAATCGACTGGAAAACCATGTACGCCGAAGCGGACAAGCTGCTGGCGAAGCTGAACCTGCGCTTTAAGAGCGACCGCCTGGTGGGCGACCTCTCCATCGGCGATCAGCAGATGGTGGAAATCGCGAAGGTGCTGAGCTTCGAGTCGAAGGTCATCATTATGGATGAACCGACCGACGCCCTGACCGATACCGAAACCGAATCCCTGTTCCGCGTGATCCGCGAGCTGAAAGCGCAGGGACGCGGCATTGTCTATATCTCTCACCGCATGAAAGAGATCTTCGAAATTTGCGACGACGTTACCGTCTTCCGCGACGGCCAGTTTATCGCCGAGCGCGAAGTGGCAACGCTGACCGAAGATACGCTGATCGAAATGATGGTGGGACGTAAGCTCGAAGACCAATATCCGCATCTGGACAAAGCGCCGGGCGAGATCCGCCTGAAGGTAGATAACCTTTGCGGCCCAGGCGTAAACGATGTGACCTTTACCCTGCGTCAGGGCGAGATCCTGGGCGTGGCGGGCCTGATGGGCGCGGGCCGTACCGAGCTGATGAAAGTGCTGTACGGCGCACTGCCGCGCACCAGCGGTTACGTTACTCTTGACGGCCATGAAGTGGTGACCCGCTCGCCGCAGGACGGGCTGGCGAACGGCATTGTCTATATCTCCGAAGACCGCAAGCGCGACGGCTTAGTGCTGGGCATGTCGGTGAAAGAGAATATGTCCCTCACCGCGCTGCGCTATTTCAGCCATAGCGGCGGCAGCCTGAAACACAAAGATGAACAGCAGGCGGTCAGCGATTTTATCCGTCTCTTTAATGTTAAAACGCCGTCGATGGAGCAGGCGATTGGCCTGTTGTCCGGCGGGAATCAGCAGAAAGTGGCGATTGCGCGCGGGCTGATGACGCGCCCGAAAGTGTTGATCCTCGATGAGCCAACCCGCGGCGTAGACGTGGGGGCGAAGAAAGAGATCTATCAGCTGATTAACCAGTTTAAGGCCGACGGTCTGAGCATCATTCTGGTCTCTTCCGAGATGCCAGAGGTATTAGGCATGAGCGATCGCATTATCGTCATGCATGAAGGGCATCTCGGCGGTGAATTCACTCGCGAGCAGGCCACCCAGGAAGTTCTGATGGCTGCCGCTGTGGGCAAGCTTAATCGCGTGAATCAGGAGTAAGAAGATGACTACCCAGGCTGTTTCTGGTCGCCGCTATTTCACAAAGGCATGGCTGATGGAACAAAAATCGCTGATTGCCCTGCTGGTGCTGATCGCGATTGTTTCGACCATGAGCCCGAACTTTTTTACCGTCAATAATCTGTTCAACATTCTGCAGCAGACGTCGGTGAACGCCATTATGGCGGTCGGCATGACGCTGGTGATTTTGACCTCGGGTATCGATCTGTCCGTCGGTTCCCTGCTGGCGCTCACCGGTGCGATCGCCGCTTCAATTGTGGGAATTGAGGTCAACGCGCTGGTGGCCGTTGCGGCTGCACTGGCGGCTGGCGCGGCGATTGGTGCCGTTACCGGTGTGATTGTGGCAAAAGGCCGCGTTCAGGCGTTTATCGCCACACTGGTAATGATGCTGCTGCTGCGCGGTGTGACCATGGTTTACACCAACGGTAGCCCGGTGAATACCGGGTTTACGGATAACGCGGATCTGTTTGGCTGGTTCGGTATCGGTCGCCCGCTGGGTGTCCCGACCCCGGTCTGGATCATGGCTATCGTCTTCCTGGCGGCGTGGTACATGCTGCACCATACCCGCCTGGGACGTTATATCTATGCCCTGGGCGGTAACGAAGCGGCCACGCGCCTGTCCGGTATCAGCGTTAATAAAGTCAAAATTATCGTGTACTCCCTGTGCGGCCTGCTGGCGTCACTGGCGGGCATCATCGAAGTGGCGCGCCTCTCTTCCGCGCAGCCGACGGCGGGGACGGGGTACGAGCTGGATGCCATCGCGGCGGTGGTTCTGGGCGGTACGAGCCTTGCGGGCGGTAAAGGTCGCATTGTTGGGACATTGATCGGCGCACTGATCCTCGGTTTCCTGAATAATGGTTTGAATTTGTTAGGTGTTTCCTCCTATTACCAGATGATCGTTAAGGCAGTGGTGATTTTGCTGGCGGTACTGGTAGACAACAAAAAACAGTAACTGACGACACTACAGGACATCTTAGATATGAACATGAAAAAACTGGCTACCCTGGTTTCTGCTGTCGCGCTGAGCGCAACCGTAAGTGCTAACGCCATGGCGAAAGATACCATCGCGCTGGTTGTCTCTACCCTGAACAACCCGTTCTTCGTCTCCCTGAAGGACGGTGCGCAGAAAGAAGCGGACAAACTGGGCTACAACCTGGTGGTGCTGGATTCACAGAACAACCCGGCGAAAGAGCTGGCTAACGTTCAGGACTTAACCGTTCGTGGCACCAAAATTCTGCTGATCAACCCAACCGATTCTGATGCCGTAGGCAACGCCGTGAAGATGGCAAACCAGGCGAAAATTCCGGTGATCACTCTGGACCGTCAGGCAACGAAAGGCGAAGTTGTGAGCCACATTGCGTCTGATAACGTGCTGGGCGGTAAAATTGCTGGTGACTACATCGCGAAGAAAGCCGGTGAAGGCGCGAAAGTTATCGAACTGCAGGGCATTGCCGGGACTTCCGCGGCCCGTGAACGTGGTGAAGGCTTCCAGCAGGCCGTGGCTGCACACAAATTCAACGTGCTGGCCAGCCAGCCGGCAGACTTCGACCGTACTAAGGGTCTGAACGTCATGCAGAACCTGCTGACCGCGCATCCAGATGTGCAGGCGGTATTTGCACAGAACGATGAGATGGCGCTCGGTGCGCTGCGTGCGCTCCAGACCGCAGGTAAATCAGATGTGATGGTTGTCGGATTTGACGGCACGCCGGATGGTGAAAAAGCAGTAAATGATGGCAAACTGGCTGCGACCATCGCTCAGCTGCCTGAGCAGATTGGCGCGACTGGCGTTGAAACTGCCGACAAAGTGCTGAAGGGCGAAAAAGTTCAGGCCAAATACCCTGTTGACCTGAAGCTGGTCATTAAGCAGTAAAGGCGATTCAGGCAGTCGCTGGCTGCCTGAGGGACACCAAATAAAAGAAAAGTGTGGCATACGCCACCGGGTAATACCGGTGGCGCTCTCAGATGGACACCTCAATACATGAAAACCGCAGGCAACCTCGTCGTCCTTGGCAGTATCAATGCCGATCACATTCTTAACCTTGAAACGTTCCCCACTCCGGGCGAAACCGTCACCGGCAATCAGTATCAGGTCGCGTTCGGCGGTAAGGGCGCAAACCAGGCAGTTGCCGCCGGGCGCAGCGGGGCGAATATCGCGTTTATCGCCTGTACGGGTGATGACGATACCGGCGAGCGCGTACGCAAGCAGCTGGCGAGCGACAACATCGATACTGCACCCGTCAGCGTTGTTGAAGGGGAATCTACCGGTGTGGCGCTGATCTTCGTCAATGCGGAAGGTGAGAATGTCATCGGTATTCATGCGGGGGCTAACGCCGCGTTAACGACTGAACGCGTCGAAGCGCAGCGTGGGATCATCGCCGGAGCGGAAGCCCTGCTGATGCAGCTGGAGTCCCCGGTTGAAAGTGTGCTGACCGCCGCGAAAATTGCGCATGAAAATCATACCACTGTCGTACTTAACCCTGCGCCTGCCCGTGTATTATCAGATGAACTGCTGGCGCTGGTAGACATCATTACGCCGAACGAAACCGAAGCGGAAAAGCTGACGGGCATTCGCGTTGAAAATGACAATGATGCCGCGCGTGCGGCGAAAGTGCTGCATGCAAAAGGCATCGGGACCGTTATCATTACTCTTGGTAGCCGCGGGGTGTGGGCTAGCGTCAATGGCGAAGGCCGTCGCGTGCCGGGCTTTAAGGTCAAAGCCATCGATACCATCGCCGCTGGAGACACCTTCAACGGTGCGCTGGCGACGGCATTGCTGGAAGGAAAAGCGATGGATGACGCGATCCGCTTTGCACATGCCGCCGCCGCGATTGCGGTGACGCGCAAAGGCGCACAGCCTTCCGTTCCGTGGCGTAAAGAGATCGATGAATTCTTAAGTCAGCAGGGGTAACGCTTGGCTACGATGAAAGATGTCGCCCGCATGGCGGGCGTTTCTACTTCGACCGTCTCTCACGTTATTAATAACGACCGCTTCGTCAGCGAGGCGATTCGGGAGAAAGTCGAAGCCGCAGTAAAAGATCTCAACTATGCGCCGTCGGCGCTGGCGCGCAGTCTGAAGCTTAACCAGACGCGCACCATCGGCATGCTGATCACGGCCAGTACCAATCCTTTCTATTCTGAACTTGTTCGTGGCGTAGAGCGCAGCTGCTTCGAGCGTGGCTACAGTCTGGTGCTGTGCAATACTGAAGGCGACGAGCAGCGCATGAACCGCAACCTGGAAACGCTGATGCAAAAACGCGTCGACGGGCTGCTGCTGCTCTGTACCGAAACGCATCAACCTTCAAAAGAGATCATTCAGCGCTATCCTTCTATTCCCACGGTAATGATGGACTGGGCGCCGTTCGACGGGACCAGCGATCTGATTCAGGATAACTCGCTGCTGGGTGGCGATATGGCGACGCAGCACCTGATTGATAAAGGCCATACCCGCATTGCCTGCATTACCGGCCCGCTGGATAAAACCCCGGCGCGCTTGCGTCTGGAAGGCTATCTTTCGGCAATGGAGCGGGCAGGGCTTGCCATTCCTGATGGCTATCGCATCACCGGCGATTTCGAGTTTAACGGCGGTTTCGAGGCAATGCAGACGCTGCTGGCGCAAGAGCCTCGCCCGCAGGCGGTGTTTATCGGCAACGATGCGATGGCGTTTGGTGCCTATCAGGCGCTGTATCAGGCGGGACTGCGCGTTCCGGACGATATGGCGATCGTCGGTTACGATGATATCGAACTGGCGCGCTACATGACGCCGCCGCTGACCACGATCCATCAGCCGAAGGATGAACTAGGTGAGCTGGCCATCGACGTATTGATCCACCGTATGGCGCAGCCCACGCTGCAACAGCAACGTTTGCAGCTTACTCCTGTTCTGATGGAACGCGGTTCGGTTTAGCTTTCTCTTTGTGACGCTCTTTAATCAGGTTCCGGCCATCTTTCGGTTTTAACAACATAAAGACCAGCGCCGACACCACGGTAAGCGCGCCCATGGTGATAAAGGTATAGTGGAACTGCTCAACGGTATTCGTGCCGTCAAACCCTTCATAAAACCGCAGCACCGCCGCGCTCACGGCTACCCCGAGGCTGATCGACAGCTGTTGGGTCACCGCCAGGACGCTGTTGCCGCTGCTCGCGTTCTCGTCGGTCAGGTCCGCAAGGGTGATGGTGTTCATCGACGTGAACTGCGTTGACATCGCCATTCCCAGCACAAACAGCGGCAGGATCAACATCCAGACCGGTAACGCCGCGGATTGCAGTGAGAACTGCGCAATCATCAGACCGATAAAGACCGTCACGCCAACCAGCGTTTTACGATAGCCAAACCAGCGTAGTACCTGCGTGACCGTTGATTTCGCCAGAATGGAACCCATTGCCGTGGGCGCCATCATGCAGCCGGCAATCAGCGCCGGGTAGCCGAACCCCACCTGCAGCATCAATGGCATCAGGAACGGTACGCAGCCCGTGCCCAGACGTGAGGCAATATTGCCCGCGATCCCGACGGAAAAGGTTCGGGTGTTAAAGAGAGATAAAGAGATAAGCGGTGTCGGGTGACGACGCGCATGGCGTATATAAAGAAGGAACAGCAGAATACCACTGAGGATGACGGCGAGCGCCAGCCACGTTTCAACGAGCTTCTCGCCAATGAGCTCCATGCCACTGGAGAACAGCACCAGGCTCAGTCCAAACAAGAAAAAGCCGCCCATATCGAAGCTGCGCCTTGGCGTGGTGAAGTTCGGCATATATTTGCGGGCATAGATCAGCCCTGCCACGCCAATCGGAATATTAATCAGGAAAATCCAGTGCCAGCTTGCCCAGGTAACCAGCACACCCCCGAGGACCGGGCCAAGTATTGGGCCGACCAGCCCTGGCATGGTGACAAAGTTGAGTACGGGGAGCAGTTCGCTGCGTGGGTAGGCACGCAGCAAAGCGAGGCGCGCCACCGGCATCATCATCGCGCCGCCTATTCCCTGCAGTACGCGAAAGATAACCAGCTCCGTTAATGAAGTGGAGAGCGCGCAGGCCAGTGAACCGAGCGTAAACAGCGTTACGGCCAGCATGAAAACTCTGCGGGTACCGAAGCGATCGGCCAGCCAGCCACTTACCGGGATCAACATCGCCACCGTGAGGGTGTAGCTGATGATGGCGGACTGCATTGCCAGCGGGGAGCGGTTAAGGCTTTGCGCAATGGCGGGAAGCGCCGTATTGAGGATGGTGGCATCCAGTGCCTGCATAAAGAACGCCATGGCTGCAATCCACGGCAATCCGGCCATGCTGCGCGCTTTTTTCTCTGTCATTTATTTACCTGCTGGTGGGTTGGTGCGGTCAGCAATGCCTGACATGCAGTCAGGGCTCGCTGCCCGTCGCTCTCCTGAATGGCATCTACTATCGCCTGATGCAAATCCAGCTTTACCACTTCGTCTTGTGTAATAGAGGTAAAGTAGGTGTGGTACACCGAATGGAATAACGAAGCAAAGGAAGTGAGGAACGGATTGGCGCTCATCATATAGATATGTTCATGCCAGGCCATATCGACCTCAATCCATCGTTCCCGGTTGAAGTGTTTTTTCAGGAACACCATCTCTTCCATGAGTGCGTTAAGCTGCGCTTTCTGCTCTGCTGTCCCGAGCGTGGCGGAAAGCAGGCATGCCTGAGGTTCAAGGCTGCTGCGCATTACAAGAAAGTGATCGACGACCTGATGGAAGTTGTCTTCGGTCATCCACCAGGAGAGCAGCTCCTGATCGAGAAAATTCCAGTTATTCTGTGGCATCACGCGCGTGCCAATACGAGGGCGTGGAAGCACCATGCCTTTTGCCGTCAGGGTTTTCACCGCCTCGCGAACCGCGGTACGGCTTACTCCAAACTGCTCACCCAGCTCCAATTCACCCGGCAGGATGCTCCCCGGGGCATATTTACCCGCTAAAATCCGCTGCGCCAGCTTTTCTGCCAGCACATAGGACAGATTTTTTTGGGCGGCCAGCTGTTGTGCGCTTAATGGCATCGCTTTTATTCCTTAATGTTTCATGCTGTTAATTATGCCACCTCGAATGTGATTGTGGTTGCAGATACATCAAATAGAACAATTTGTAGCTTGATATCACCTCTGTTGGTGAAAAAAAACACGGTCAGAAACTTTTTTTGAATTTCCTCTTGTCACTTAAGAATAACGCCCTATAATGCGCCTCCACTGACACGGAACAACGGCACACACGCCGCCGGGTCAGCAGAGAAAAGCGAAACAAACGCTTGACTCTGAAGCGGGAAAGCGTAATATGCACACCCCGCGCCGCAGCGAAAACGAAGCGG
>NZ_LNHM01000017.1:0-685 GCF_001462935.1 Enterobacter sp. 50588862 | reverse complement strand
AATCTCGGTTGATTTCTTTTCCTCGGGGTACTTAGATGTTTCAGTTCCCCCGGTTCGCCTCGTTAACCTATGTATTCAGTTAACGATAGTGCAACGAATTGCACTGGGTTTCCCCATTCGGACATCGCCGGGTCAAAGGTTCATATCACCTCGCCGGCGCTTTTCGCAGATTAGCACGTCCTTCATCGCCTCTGACTGCCAGGGCATCCACCGTGTACGCTTAGTCGCTTAACCTCACAACCCGAAGATGTTTCACTTCTGATTGCGAAAATTTGAGAGACTCGAACACACCATTAAAGATGTGTCGTTTCAATTTTCAGCTTGATCCAGATTTTTAAAGAGCAAATATCTCAAACATGACTCGCAAGTCAGTTTTGAGATATGACGGCAGGTGACTTTCACTCACGAACCAGCAAGTGGCGTCCCCTAGGGGATTCGAACCCCTGTTACCGCCGTGAAAGGGCGGTGTCCTGGGCCTCTAGACGAAGGGGACGTGTCAGTCTCAATCGCAAGACGCCTTGCTGTTTACTTTTCATCAGACAATCTGTGTGAGCACTACAAAGGCAGGTTCTTTAAGGTAAGGAGGTGATCCAACCGCAGGTTCCCCTACGGTTACCTTGTTACGACTTCACCCCAGTCATGAATCACAAAGTGGTAAGCGCCCTCCCGAAGGTTAAGCTACCTA
>NZ_LNHM01000016.1:0-2095 GCF_001462935.1 Enterobacter sp. 50588862 | reverse complement strand
ACGTTAGAACACCAGCCATTAAAGGGTGGTATTTCAAGGACGGCTCCACGCAGACTGGCGTCCACGCTTCAAAGCCTCCCACCTATCCTACACATCAAGGACCAGTGTTCAGTGTCAAGCTATAGTAAAGGTTCACGGGGTCTTTCCGTCTTGCCGCGGGTACACTGCATCTTCACAGCGAGTTCAATTTCACTGAGTCTCGGGTGGAGACAGCCTGGCCATCATTACGCCATTCGTGCAGGTCGGAACTTACCCGACAAGGAATTTCGCTACCTTAGGACCGTTATAGTTACGGCCGCCGTTTACCGGGGCTTCGATCAAGAGCTTCGCGTTGCCGCTAACCCCATCAATTAACCTTCCGGCACCGGGCAGGCGTCACACCGTATACGTCCACTTTCGTGTTTGCACAGTGCTGTGTTTTTAATAAACAGTTGCAGCCAGCTGGTATCTTCGACTGATTTCAGCTCCGTCCGCAGGGACTTCACCTACATATCAGCGTGCCTTCTCCCGAAGTTACGGCACCATTTTGCCTAGTTCCTTCACCCGAGTTCTCTCAAGCGCCTTGGTATTCTCTACCTGACCACCTGTGTCGGTTTGGGGTACGATTTCGTGTTACCTGATGCTTAGAGGCTTTTCCTGGAAGCAGGGCATTTATCACTTCAGCACCGTAGTGCCTCGTCATCACGCCTCAGTGTTAAAGTGAACCGGATTTGCCTGGAACACACACCTACACGCTTAAACCGGGACAACCGTCGCCCGGCTGACATAGCCTTCTCCGTCCCCCCTTCGCAGTAACACCAAGTACAGGAATATTAACCTGTTTCCCATCGACTACGCCTTTCGGCCTCGCCTTAGGGGTCGACTCACCCTGCCCCGATTAACGTTGGACAGGAACCCTTGGTCTTCCGGCGAGCGGGCTTTTCACCCGCTTTATCGTTACTTATGTCAGCATTCGCACTTCTGATACCTCCAGCATGCCTCACAGCACACCTTCGACGGCTTACAGAACGCTCCCCTACCCAACAACGCATAAGCGTCGCTGCCGCAGCTTCGGTGCATGGTTTAGCCCCGTTACATCTTCCGCGCAGGCCGACTCGACCAGTGAGCTATTACGCTTTCTTTAAATGATGGCTGCTTCTAAGCCAACATCCTGGCTGTCTGTGCCTTCCCACATCGTTTCCCACTTAACCATGACTTTGGGACCTTAGCTGGCGGTCTGGGTTGTTTCCCTCTTCACGACGGACGTTAGCACCCGCCGTGTGTCTCCCGTGATAACATTCTTCGGTATTCGTAGTTTGCATCGGGTTGGTAAGCCGGGATGGCCCCCTAGCCGAAACAGTGCTCTACCCCCGAAGATGAGTTCACGAGGCGCTACCTAAATAGCTTTCGGGGAGAACCAGCTATCTCCCGGTTTGATTGGCCTTTCACCCCCAGCCACAGGTCATCCGCTAATTTTTCAACATTAGTCGGTTCGGTCCTCCAGTTAGTGTTACCCAACCTTCAACCTGCCCATGGCTAGATCACCGGGTTTCGGGTCTATACCCTGCAACTTAACGCCCAGTTAAGACTCGGTTTCCCTGCGGCTCCCCTATACGGTTAACCTTGCTACAGAATATAAGTCGCTGACCCATTATACAAAAGGTACGCAGTCACACCCGAAGGTGCTCCCACTGCTTGTACGTACACGGTTTCAGGTTCTTTTTCACTCCCCTCGCCGGGGTTCTTTTCGCCTTTCCCTCACGGTACTGGTTCACTATCGGTCAGTCAGGAGTATTTAGCCTTGGAGGATGGTCCCCCCATATTCAGACAGGATACCACGTGTCCCGCCCTACTCTTCGAGTTCACAACCTGTGCATTTTCGTGTACGGGACTGTCACCCTGTACCGTGCGACTTTCCAGACGCTTCCACTAACACACAAGCTGATTCAGACTCCGGGCTGCTCCCCGTTCGCTCGCCGCTACTGGGGGAATCTCGGTTGATTTCTTTTCCTCGGGGTACTTAGATGTTTCAGTTCCCCCGGTTCGCCTCGTTAACCTATGTATTCAGTTAACGATAGTGCAACGAATTGCACTGGGTTTCCCCATTCGGACATCG
>NZ_LNHM01000015.1:0-546 GCF_001462935.1 Enterobacter sp. 50588862 | reverse complement strand
CTGGCTGAAGCGTTACGCAGCGCGGCAGAAGCGGCGAGGGCTGAACTGGCAGATGTGCAGACGCAGAAGGCGCTGCTGTCAGAGGCGCTGACGGATTTAAAGAAAGCGGCGCTGCTGGTCTCGGCACCGGAGGGAATAGCGCAGGTGACAGGGAAAAGCCTGCAGCAGTCGGCGGGAGACAACATCATCAGCACCAGCGGCGGGCACACAGATTTCAGCGCACTGAAAAGATTCACCGTGGCGGCCGGGGAGCGGGTAAGTCTGTATGCGCAAAAGCTGGGCATCAAAATGTTTGCCGGCAAAGGGAAGGTGGAGATCCAGGCGCAGGGGGATGAGATGACGCTGGATGCGCTGAAGGATATCCGCATCAGCAGCAGTGAGGGAAAACTCATCATCAGCGCGAAGCAGGAGATAGTGCTGACGAGCGGCGGAGGATATATCCGGATAGCAGACGGAACGGTGGAGTGTGCGGCGCCGGACAAAATCATCGAGCGCGGGGCGGTGTGGCAGAAGTTTGGTGGGCAGAGCATAAGTCAGGCAATGCAG
>NZ_LNHM01000014.1:0-254 GCF_001462935.1 Enterobacter sp. 50588862 | reverse complement strand
CCGTTCCCTCTGCCGTCAGTTCGGCATTTCTCCTGCCACCGCCTACAAGTGGCTTCGCCGCTGGGCTCAGGAAGGTGCCGCCGGCCTTCAGGACCGCCCGCGCATACCGCACCATTCCCCGAACCGCTCATCTGACGACATCACCGCCCTGCTGCGCATGGCCCATGAGCGCCATGAACGCTGGGGCGCACGCAAGATTAAGCGCTGGCTCGAAGACCAGGGGCACCGTATGCCCGCCTTCAGCACCGTCCATA
>NZ_LNHM01000013.1:0-254 GCF_001462935.1 Enterobacter sp. 50588862 | reverse complement strand
CTATGGACGGTGCTGAAGGCGGGCATACGGTGCCCCTGGTCTTCGAGCCAGCGCTTAATCTTGCGTGCGCCCCAGCGTTCATGGCGCTCATGGGCCATGCGCAGCAGGGCGGTGATGTCGTCAGATGGGCGGTTCGGGGAATGGTGCGGTATGCGCGGGCGGTCCTGAAGGCCGGCGGCACCTTCCTGAGCCCAGCGGCGAAGCCACTTGTAGGCGGTGGCAGGAGAAATGCCGAACTGACGGCAGAGGGAACG
>NZ_LNHM01000012.1:0-122242 GCF_001462935.1 Enterobacter sp. 50588862 | reverse complement strand
TGTGGTGGTACAGCACGAAAGTGGGGGTGATCGACCTGAAGAAAAAGTCGATCACCATGGGTAAAGGATGTTAAAAAGTGTTCACCATGTCCCCGAACACCTGTCTACCATGTCCCCGGACTGTACACCCACAGGGAGAGGGTGAAAAGTAAAAGGCCCTTACGGGCCTTTTTTATATTCTGGTTTTTCTCACGCGATCCGCATAAACAGACAGCGTTTGTTTGAGCACGTCCAGCGTCACCGGTTTCGACAGGCAGCTGTCCATGCCCGACTCCAGACAGCGCTGTTTCTCTTCCGCCAGCGCGTTCGCCGTCACGCCCACGACAGGCAGCGTCAGGCCAAGCTGTCGGATGCGCTGCGTCAGCCGGTAGCCGTCCATGTTAGGCATGTTGACGTCGCTCAGCACGATATCAATATGATTTTTACTCAGCACATTCAGCGCATCCACGCCGTCATTGGCGGTTTTGCACTGGTAGCCCAGCGATCCGAGCTGGTCAGCCAGCAGGCGGCGGTTAATCGGATGGTCATCCACCACCAGAATCATCATATCGTCATTCACTGACGCCAGACCTTCCGGTGACGGCAGCGCGACTGCACCGTCGTTCTCTTCCAGCTCGACTTTATAGATACGGGCCAGCAGGCTCAACAGCTCATGCGGCGTTGCGACGCTGTGCACCCATTCCCCCGGCGCACGTTCAACCGGTATGCCAATGTGGCGACGGCAGAAGAGCACCGTTCCTCTCCCCTGCCACGGCTGTTCCGGCATCTCGTCGGCGATGAGCACATCGTCCACGTCCGGCGTCTGGCCTTCATAGCGGCAGACCCTCACGCCGCTATGGGCGAGCAGCGCCGTCAGATAGTCATTCAGCGAGGCATTATTGACCGCCAGCCAGCAGCGCTTATCGTTCAGCCCGTCAACCGTGGCTTTTGCCGGATACTGCGCGGAATAGAGCGGTATCCGGATGGTGAACTGGCTGCCCATGCCGGGCTCGGTATCCACGGAAATGTCGCCGTCCATCATGCTGACGAGCTTCTCGCAAATCGCCAGCCCCAGACCGGTGCCCTGGAAGTTACGCTGCACGCCGGTGCCGACCTGGAAGAACGGATCGAACAGACGTACCACCTCCTTGGCCGGTATGCCCACCCCCGTGTCGCGCACGCGGATGCTGAGGTAATCTCCCGCCCGGCAGACGTGTAGCACAATGCAGCCGATATCGGTGAATTTGATGGCATTGCTGAGCAGGTTAGAGATGACCTGCTGCAGGCGCATCGGGTCGCCGTGCAGCGTCAGCGGCACGTCCGGTTCAATGAAGCAGTAGAGCCCCAGCTGTTTACGCACCACCAGCGGCAGATAGTTGGCGCTGATGTGGTTCATGACCTCACGCGGCGAAAACTCGCGCGGCTCGATTTTCAGCTGCTCAGACTCAATTTTAGAGAAGTCGAGAATATCGCTGATGATCTTCAGCAGCAGGCTGGAGGAGTTGTTCATCGCCGTTACCAGCCGGTCGACGCCTTTTGGCAATTCCTTCGTCTGCAGCAGATCGAGGTTACCGATAATCCCGTACAGCGGCGTACGCAGCTCGTGACTGACGGTAGCCAGGAACATGGATTTCGACTGGCTGGCCTGCTCCGCGGCCTGCGCCATCTCCTGCAGCGACTCTTCCATCTTCACGCGCGCGGAGACATCCACCAGCACGCAAATCGCTACGTTTTCATTGCGATAGCGGGAATGAACAAAGCTGATCTGCAGGTTAGTGTGGGTGCTGGTGAGCACGTCGACAAAGTTCACCTGCTGGCCGCAGATGATTTGCGTCAGCCTTTGCCGGTCCTCGTGCGTCAGCATGTTCAGGTAGTTGTGCGCCAGCTCGTTACTCAGGATGTTGGTCCCGTCCAGGGTACGAAGAATGCAGATCCCCACCGGAGCCGAAGCGACAATCTTGCGGTTGAACTGCTCGTGCTCCTCCAGACGCTGGGCGTCACTTTCGGCGGGAATAAAGATTCTCCGCTCATACATCCGCGCCAGCGTAAACAGCGCCCCACCCACCAGCAGGTTCAGCAGGATCGCATTCATAATAAGAATGCGTATCCTCTCAAGAACCATATCCACCGGCAGCGAGTAAACAATGCTCAACGACGATGGCGGCAGGCTTTTTTTCAGCACCAGCTCGCGGAAGCCGGAGGTGTAGCCAAACCATGAGCGTTCCTGCATCCAGTGCGGATCGACGTTCAAACTTTTATCCGGCCCGGCGAGTGAGATCAGCTGATGCCCGTTTTCATCCAGAATGGTCACGCCCATCGGCAGGCTGCCCGGCGTGAAGAAGTTTTCCATGCGGATGGTCTGTTCAATCCCCAGCAGCGCCTGCAGACGATTGCCCAGGTAGACCGGCGTCAGCGCGTAGAAATAGCCCACGCCCATGCGCGGTCCCTGGCTAATCCAGAAGATGTTGTTCCCGCGCTCGTCCTGCGGCGCATTGCGATATTTCACAATACGCTCGTGCAGGCTTTTCAGCGCATCATCACGCTCGACGGGCACATCGCGCAGGCCAAAGTCAGCCATGCAGAGGTTTTCACTGCCAATCAGGAATACGCGGTTAAGGTCGTAAGCGGCGGAGAAGTTGTCGCGCCAGTAGCGCATAAACCAGGCGAGGGATTCCAGCGACCCGCGCCAGGTGCTGCTCATGGTGGAGCAATCAGAGTCCGGGAACAGCGGCTGGAAGTCCGGTACTTCGGTTTTGTCATTGCGCCCGCGCAGGGCAAGGATACCGTTTTCTGCCGTCAGCCGATTTTCGGCAATATACTTCAGCTCCTTCATCACGTCAGACGTTCGCTGAATGTAGCGCTGGGCCTGATCGGAGCTTAAATTAAACTCCTGGCGGATCTCCGCTTCTTTCTGGTTCAGCGCATTGACGATGTAAAACACCGACAGCAAGGCCACCAGCAGCCAAAGCAGGAGCGCCAGCGCCCGGAACAGATAGCGAGAAACTTTCAGCGTGGTACGAAAGGAGACGAGGTATTTCAAAGGGGCGAGGCTCCGCCGTCGGGGTCAAAAGAATGTGGTTAAGGTAGCGGTAAACGCGGCTTGTCGC
The DNA here is from genome assembly GCF_001462935.1 of Enterobacter sp. 50588862. NCBI lineage: Bacteria > Pseudomonadati > Pseudomonadota > Gammaproteobacteria > Enterobacterales > Enterobacteriaceae > Enterobacter > Enterobacter sp. 50588862. Next base: position 119,156 of record NZ_LNHM01000012.1, on the reverse strand, counting down.
AACGTTCACGTATCTGCATCTGCAAAAGAAAAGGGCCGGAATCCGGCCCTTTATGCGTCAGAAGAGATTACTCGTCAGCGTCATCCGCTGCGTCGTCGTCGCTCTCTGCTTCCGGTGCGATTTCATCATCACCTTCCGCGACGCTGCCGTCGATGGAATCGAGCTCTTCGTCGTCCACCGGCTCAGCAACGCGCTGCAGACCGACCACGTTTTCATCTTCCGCCGTACGGATGAGGATAACGCCCTGGGTGTTACGGCCCACCACGCTGATCTCGGATACGCGCGTACGCACCAGCGTACCGGCATCGGTGATCATCATGATCTGGTCGGCATCGTCCACCTGCACCGCGCCCACAACGGAACCGTTGCGCTCGGTAACCTTGATGGAGATAACGCCCTGCGTGCCGCGTGACTTGGTCGGGTATTCGTTTTCCGCCGTACGTTTACCGTAGCCGTTCTGGGTGACGGTCAGGATTGCGCCTTCGCCACGTGGAACGATCAGGGAAACAACGGAGTCTTCACCCGCCAGCTTAATACCGCGCACGCCGGTCGCCGTACGACCCATTGCGCGCACGGCGTTCTCTTTGAAGCGCACCACTTTACCGGCCGCAGAGAACAGCATCACTTCATCAGAACCAGAGGTCAGATCCACACCGATCAGCTCGTCGCCTTCGTTCAGGTTTACCGCGATAATACCGGCAGAACGCGGACGGCTGAACTCGGTCAGCGCGGTTTTCTTCACGGTACCGCTGGCGGTCGCCATAAAGACGTTCACGCCCTCTTCGTACTCGCGTACCGGCAGGATGGCGGTGATACGTTCGTTCGCTTCCAGCGGCAGCAGGTTGACGATTGGACGACCGCGCGCGCCACGGCTCGCTTCCGGCAGCTGATAGACCTTCATCCAGTACAGACGGCCACGGCTGGAGAAGCAGAGGATCGTGTCGTGGGTGTTAGCCACCAGCAGACGGTCAATGAAGTCTTCTTCTTTAATACGTGCCGCAGATTTACCTTTACCGCCACGACGCTGTGCTTCGTAGTCGGTCAACGGCTGATACTTCACGTAGCCCTGGTGAGACAGAGTCACTACCACGTCTTCGCGGTTGATCAGATCTTCAATGTTGATATCAGAGCTGTTGGCCGTGATTTCGGTACGACGCTCGTCGCCGAACTGATCGCGGACCAGCTCCAGCTCTTCGCGGATCACTTCCATCAGGCGCTCTGCGCTACCCAGGATGTGCAGCAACTCAGCAATTTGCTCCAGCAGCTCTTTGTACTCGTCGAGCAGTTTTTCATGCTCAAGGCCGGTCAGCTTCTGCAGGCGCAGATCCAGAATCGCCTGGGCCTGCTGTTCAGTCAGGTAGTACTGACCGTCACGCACGCCGAATTCAGGCTCGAGCCACTCAGGACGCGCGGCGTCGTCGCCGGCACGTTCCAGCATCGCCGCCACGTTGCCCAGATCCCACGGACGCGCAACCAGCGACGCTTTCGCTTCTGCCGGCGTCGGCGCACGACGGATCAGCTCGATGATCGGGTCGATGTTCGCCAGCGCAACCGCCAGTGCTTCAAGGATATGAGCACGATCGCGCGCTTTGCGCAGTTCGAAGATGGTACGACGGGTCACCACTTCGCGGCGGTGACGCACGAACGCGCTCAGGATCTCTTTCAGGTTCATGATCTTCGGCTGACCATGGTGCAGCGCAACCATGTTGATACCGAAGGAGACCTGAAGCTGAGTCTGGGAGTACAGGTTGTTCAGCACAACCTCACCCACCGCGTCACGCTTGATTTCAATCACGATGCGCATACCGTCTTTGTCAGACTCGTCACGCAGCGCGCTGATGCCTTCAACGCGTTTCTCTTTTACCAGCTCGGCGATTTTTTCAATCAGACGCGCTTTGTTCACCTGATACGGGATCTCGTGAACAATGATAGTTTCACGGCCGGTTTTGGCGTCCGCTTCCACTTCGGCGCGGGCACGGATGTAAATCTTGCCGCGACCGGTGCGGTACGCTTCTTCAATGCCGCGACGACCGTTGATGATCGCCGCCGTCGGGAAGTCCGGGCCCGGGATGTGTTCCATCAGCCCTTCAATGCTGATGTCTTCATCGTCGATATAGGCCAGGCAGCCGTTGATCACTTCCGTGATGTTGTGCGGTGGAATGTTGGTCGCCATACCCACGGCGATACCGGACGAACCGTTCACCAGCAGGTTAGGGATCTTCGTTGGCATAACGTCAGGAATTTTTTCCGTGCCGTCGTAGTTATCAACGAAATCAACCGTCTCTTTTTCCAGGTCGGCCATCAGCTCATGGGCAATCTTCGCCAGACGGATTTCCGTATAACGCATTGCCGCGGCGGAGTCGCCGTCGATAGAACCAAAGTTACCCTGACCATCTACCAGCATGTAACGCAGCGAGAACGGCTGCGCCATACGGACAATGGTGTCGTACACCGCGGAATCACCATGGGGATGGTATTTACCGATTACGTCACCAACGACACGGGCAGATTTTTTGTAGGCTTTATTCCAGTCATTGCCCAATACGTTCATGGCGTATAGTACGCGACGGTGTACCGGCTTCAGGCCATCGCGGACGTCCGGCAGCGCACGGCCAACAATGACCGACATCGCATAGTCCAGATAGGAGCTTTTCAGCTCTTCCTCGATGTTAACCGGTGTAATTTCTCTCGCAAGGTCGCTCATCTAACCGCTATCCCTCTACTGTATCCCGGATTCAAAGGTCGCAAATTATAACACAGCCGCGGTGATACAGGTAAACCTATACGCTTTATTCACAGGGATTGCCTGATATACTCATTTGTCTTGCTAAATAAGGAGTAAAAGCGCCCATGAATGCCGAAAAATCCCCGGTGGCACACAACGTTGACCACGAAGAGATTGCCAAATTTGAAGCGGTGGCGTCCCGCTGGTGGGATCTCGAAGGTGAGTTCAAACCTCTGCATCGCATTAACCCGCTGCGTCTGGGCTATATCGCGGAGCGTTCCGGCGGTCTGTTCGGTAAGAAAGTGCTCGACGTCGGCTGCGGCGGCGGCATCCTGGCGGAGAGCATGGCGCGCGAAGGGGCGAACGTCACCGGTCTGGACATGGGCTTCGAACCTCTACAGGTTGCGCGTCTCCACGCGCTGGAGTCCGGCGTACAGGTTGAATATGTCCAGGAAACCGTGGAAGAGCACGCGGCAAAACATGCCCACCAGTACGATGTGGTGACCTGCATGGAGATGCTGGAGCACGTTCCGGATCCGCAGTCCGTGGTAAACGCCTGTGCAAAACTGGTGAAGCCGGGCGGCCAGGTCTTCTTCTCGACAATTAACCGCAACGGTAAAGCCTGGCTGATGGCCGTGGTCGGCGCAGAATATGTGCTGCGCATGGTGCCGAAAGGGACGCACGACGTGAAGAAGTTTATCAAGCCTGCCGAACTGCTGGGCTGGGTTGACCAGACGTGGCTTAAGGAGCAGCACATCACGGGCCTGCACTACAACCCGCTAACGGATAAATTCAAACTTGCCCCGGGCGTGGATGTTAACTATATGTTGCATACAACCGCCAAAAACGACTAACGTCATCCGTTATTCTTATAATGATTGCGCGACATCATGTTGCGCAATTCTGACCTCCCGTTGAAGAAATCAGCACTCGATCAAATTTTGAATTTTTTTTCTAAATTATTGACATCTCTTCCAGGCCTTACGGTACGAGGACTTACGCTTTTTTACCCTTTCACAACCTCAATTTAACCTCAAAATCAACCCTTGTGCTGAAAAGATTCGATACTAGAATACTCACCATATAGCGTTTTTCTTATCGCAAACCCCCTATATGTAGTATTTATCCACAGAGTTAGTCACAAGACGGATCTGTGGATAAGCGGGGGATATTTTTTATTTCACGGACAGGTAAAACCCACATGAATCAGAGTCTGCTGGTGACAAAGCGCGACGGTACTACCGAGCGTATCAATCTGGACAAAATCCATCGAGTTCTCGACTGGGCAGCAGAAGGACTGAATAACGTATCTATATCCCAGGTTGAACTGCGTTCTCACATTCAGTTCTACGACGGCATCAAAACGTCTGATATCCACGAAACCATTATCAAAGCAGCGGCGGATCTGATCTCCCGCGACGCACCGGATTATCAGTACCTCGCTGCGCGTCTGGCGATTTTCCACCTGCGTAAGAAAGCCTACGGTCAGTTCGAGCCGCCAAAGCTTTACGATCACGTGGTGAAAATGGTTGAGCTGGGCAAATACGACACGCATCTGCTGGAAGACTATACGGAAGAAGAGTTCGAGCAGATGAACGGGTTTATCGATCACTGGCGCGACATGAACTTCTCCTACGCGGCGGTGAAGCAGCTCGAAGGCAAATACCTGGTTCAGAACCGTGTGACCGGTGAGATCTACGAAAGCGCCCAGTTCCTCTATATTCTGGTGGCCGCCTGCCTGTTCTCAAACTACCCGCGCGACACCCGTCTGGACTACGTGAAGCGTTTCTACGATGCGGTATCGACGTTCAAAATTTCTCTGCCAACGCCGATCATGTCTGGCGTGCGCACCCCTACCCGTCAGTTCAGCTCCTGCGTACTGATCGAGTGTGGTGACAGCCTGGATTCCATCAACGCCACCTCCAGCGCCATCGTGAAATACGTCTCCCAGCGTGCCGGTATCGGCATCAACGCCGGTCGCATCCGCGCGCTGGGCAGCCCGATTCGCGGCGGTGAAGCGTTCCACACCGGCTGTATCCCGTTCTACAAGCACTTCCAGACGGCGGTAAAATCCTGCTCTCAGGGCGGCGTGCGCGGCGGCGCAGCGACCCTGTTCTACCCAATGTGGCACCTGGAAGTGGAAAGCCTGCTGGTACTGAAAAACAACCGCGGCGTGGAAGGCAACCGCGTGCGTCACATGGACTACGGCGTGCAGATCAACAAGCTGATGTACACCCGTCTGCTGAAAGGGGAAGACATCACCCTGTTCAGCCCGTCCGACGTCCCGGGCCTGTACGACGCGTTCTTCGCCGATCAGGACGAGTTCGAGCGTCTGTACACCAAATATGAAAAAGACGACAGCATCCGTAAACAGCGCCTGAAGGCGGTAGACCTGTTCTCCCTGATGATGCAGGAGCGCGCCTCTACCGGCCGTATCTACATCCAGAACGTTGACCACTGCAACACCCACAGCCCGTTTGATCCGGCGGTTGCGCCAGTGCGCCAGTCTAACCTGTGCCTGGAGATCGCCCTGCCGACCAAACCGCTGGAAGACGTGAACGACGAAAACGGCGAAATCGCCCTGTGTACGCTGTCCGCGTTCAACCTGGGTGCGATTAAGAGCCTGGACGAGCTGGAAGAGCTGGCCGTGCTGGCGGTACGTGCGCTGGATGCCCTGCTGGACTACCAGGATTACCCAATCCCGGCCGCTAAACGCGGCGCAATGGGCCGTCGTACCCTGGGTATCGGCGTGATCAACTTCGCCTACTGGCTGGCGAAAAACGGCAAGCGTTACTCCGACGGCAGCGCTAACAACCTGACGCACCAGACGTTCGAAGCGATTCAGTACTACCTGATGAAAGCCTCTAACGAGCTGGCGAAAGAGCAAGGCGCGTGCCCGTGGTTCAACGAAACCACCTATGCAAAAGGCATTCTGCCGATCGACACCTATAAGAAAGACCTGGATGCGATCGTCAGCGAGCCGCTGCACCTGGACTGGGAAGGCCTGCGCGAGTCCATCAAAACGCACGGCCTGCGTAACTCCACGCTCTCTGCCCTGATGCCGTCCGAGACCTCTTCGCAGATCTCCAACGCCACCAACGGTATTGAGCCACCGCGCGGCCACGTCAGCATTAAAGCGTCGAAAGACGGCGTGCTGCGTCAGGTGGTGCCGGATTACGAAACGCTGGGCAACAACTACGAGCTGCTGTGGGAGATGCCAAACAACGACGGTTACCTGCAGCTGGTGGGTATCATGCAGAAGTTTATCGACCAGTCGATCTCTGCCAATACTAACTACGACCCGACGCGCTTCCCGTCCGGCAAGGTACCGATGCAGCAGCTGTTGAAAGACCTGCTGACCGCCTACAAATTTGGCGTGAAAACGCTGTACTATCACAACACCCGTGACGGTGCAGAAGACGCGCAGGACGACCTGGTACCGTCAATTCAGGACGATGGCTGCGAAAGCGGCGCATGTAAGATCTAATGAAGGGCGGGGATATCCCCGCCTTTATTTCGTAAGACAGGACACACTCATGGCATATACCACCTTTTCACAGACGAAAAACGACCAGCTCAAAGAGCCAATGTTCTTCGGCCAGCCGGTCAACGTGGCACGCTACGATCAGCAAAAATATGACATCTTCGAAAAGCTGATTGAAAAGCAACTCTCCTTCTTCTGGCGTCCGGAAGAAGTGGACGTTTCCCGCGACCGTATTGATTACCAGTCGCTGCCGGATCACGAAAAGCATATTTTCATCAGCAATCTGAAGTACCAGACGCTGCTGGACTCCATTCAGGGCCGTAGCCCGAACGTGGCGCTGTTGCCGCTGATCTCGATTCCTGAGCTGGAAACCTGGGTGGAAACCTGGGCGTTCTCTGAGACGATCCACTCCCGCTCTTACACCCACATCATCCGCAACATCGTGAACGATCCGGCGGTGGTGTTTGACGATATCGTCACTAACGAGCAGATCCAGAAGCGCGCGGAAGGCATTGCGCACTACTACGACGAGCTGATCGAGATGACCAGCTACTGGCATCTGCTGGGCGAAGGCACCCACAGCGTGAACGGCAAAACCGTTACCGTGAACCTGCGCGCGCTGAAAAAGCAGCTGTACCTCTGCCTGATGAGCGTTAACGCCCTGGAAGCGATCCGCTTCTACGTGAGCTTCGCCTGCTCCTTCGCCTTTGCCGAGCGCAAGCTGATGGAAGGCAACGCCAAAATCATCCGTCTGATCGCTCGTGACGAAGCCCTGCACCTGACCGGCACCCAGCACATGCTGAACCTGCTGCGCAGCGGTACGGACGACCCGGAGATGGCGGAAATCGCCGAAGAGTGCAAGCAGGAGTGCTACGACCTGTTCGTGCTGGCGGCTCAGCAGGAGAAAGAGTGGGCTGACTACCTGTTCCGCGACGGCTCCATGATTGGCCTGAACAAAGATATTCTGTGCCAGTACGTCGAGTACATCACCAACATCCGCATGCAGGCGGTTGGTCTGGACCTGCCGTTCCAGACGCGCTCTAACCCGATTCCGTGGATCAACACCTGGCTGGTATCCGATAACGTGCAGGTTGCGCCGCAGGAAGTGGAAGTGAGCTCTTATCTGGTCGGTCAGATTGATTCTGAAGTCAACACCGACGACCTGAGCGACTTCCAGCTCTGATGAGCCGCGTAACGCTGAGCCTTTCTGGCACCGAAGTGCTGTGCCAGGAAGAGCATCCTTCCCTGCTGGTGGCGCTTGAAGCGCATCAGGTGGAGGTAGAGTACCAGTGTCGTGAAGGCTATTGCGGTTCCTGCCGCTGCCGTCTGGTCGCAGGCCAGGTGGACTGGCTGACCGAACCGCTGGCCTTTATCAGTGAAGGGGAAATTTTGCCCTGCTGCTGCCGGGCAAAAGGCGATATTGAGATCGAGATGTAAAAAAGGGCCTTACGGCCCTTCTTCTATTTTAAGAACGTCACCGCTTTATCCGGGAAATCCGTAAACAGCCCGTCCACGTCCGCCTGCTTATACAACACCTCGTAAAGCTGATTCACATCGGTGGCATATGGCGGCAGCTGGTCGGCACGCACCGTGTACGGATGCACCTGCATCTTGCTGGCGTGCGCCTCTTTCACCATCGCCGTCAGCTTCACGTGGCCAGGCGTTGAGCCTTCCGCCACCAGCATGTGATAATCCGGCCCGATGCCGTCAGCGTACTGCGCAATCTGCTTCATCGCGCCCGGCTTGAACATCCAGTCGTAGCTGTAGTTCACCCACTTCCCGTCCGGCTGTTTCTCCTGGGTTTCATTCCAGTCGGTGTAGGCAATCAGCTGCACCAGATTGAGATCCATCCCCATCTTCGGCTCCAGCTCGGTTTTGATGCGCTTCAGCTCGGCGGCGTCAAAACACTGCAGGTAAACTTTGTCCTTCTTGCTGGTGTAGCCGTACTGTTTCAGCACCTCCAGCGTCTTCGCGGCAATGTCCTTCCCTTCCTGATGGTGGAACCACGGCGCTTTGATTTCCGGGTAGATACCGATATTTTTACCGGTCGAGTGGTTCAGCCCCTGAACAAACTCAATCTCTTCCTGGAAGGTATGGATCCGGAAGTCAGATTTGCCCATCGGGAAGCGTCCCGGGTAGACCTGCACCTTCTTGCCGTTTTCAATCTCAAAGCCTTCGGTAAACTTCAGAGAGCGGATTTCATCCAGGGTAAAGTCGATGGCGTAGTAACGACCGTCTTTGCGCGCGCGGTCCGGGAAACGCTCCGCCACGTCCGTGACGCGGTCAAGATAGTGGTCGTGCAGGACGACCAGCTGGTCGTCCTTCGTCATCACCAGATCCTGCTCCAGGTAATCCGCGCCCTGGGCATAGGCCATCGCTTTCGCCGGCAGCGTATGCTCCGGCAGATAGCCGCTGGCACCGCGGTGGGCGATAACGATTTTATCCGCCGCCAGGGCAGAGCCAGTCATCAGGCCTGCCAGCAGCAGGCCGGTGGTTAATGGAGTTAATTTCATCGCAATGCTCCTTATTGACGACGCGCCAGCACTTCCGCGTGGTGACGTTTCTCGCCGATCATCACAACAACCAGCAGCAGAACCGCCAGCACGCTGCCGCCGATCATCACCATAAAGCCGCCGTCCCAGCCGAAGAAGTCAACGGTGTAGCCCACGATAGCGCTCGCCGCGACGGAACCGCCGAGGTAGCCAAACAGACCGGTAAAGCCTGCCGCCGTGCCCGCCGCTTTTTTCGGCGCCAGCTCAAGCGCGTGCAGACCGATCAGCATCACCGGGCCGTAAATCAGGAAGCCGATAACGATCATACAAGCCATGTCTACTGATGGGTTACCCGGCGGGTTAAGCCAGTAAACGACAGTCGCGATGGTCACCAGGGTCATAAAGAACACGCCCGTTGCGCCGCGGTTGCCTTTAAACACTTTGTCCGACATCCAGCCGCAAAGCAGCGTGCCCGGGATCCCGGCATATTCATACAGGAAATAGGCCCAGGAGGATTTATCCAGCGCGAAGTGCTTCACCTCTTTCAGGTAGGTTGGCGACCAGTCGAGGATGCCGTAGCGCAGCAGGTAAACGAACACGTTGGCGACCGCGATGTACCACAGCAGCTTGTTGGGCAGCACGTACTTCATGAAGATCTGTTTTGCGGTCAGCTCTTCTTCGTGCTCTTTGCTGTAGTCATCCGGATAGTCGTTTTTGTACTCTTCGATTGGCGGCAGCCCGCAGGACTGCGGCGTGTCGCGCATCAGGGCGAAGGCAATAATCGCCACCAGAATAGCACCAAAGGCAGGCATGTAGAGCGCCGCGTGCCAGTCGTTGAACCAGGCCATCCCCAGCAGGAACAGCAGAGGTGGAAGCCCGCCCCCGACGTTATGCGCGCAGTTCCACACTGACACAATGCCGCCACGCTCCTTCTGCGACCACCAGTGCACCATGGTACGTCCGCACGGCGGCCACCCCATCCCCTGGAACCAGCCGCAGAGGAACAGCAGCACGAACATGATGGCAATGCTGGACGTCGCCCACGGCACAAAGCCCATGAACAGCATGACCGCTGCCGCGAGGATCAGACCGGCGGGCAGGAACACGCGCGGATTCGAGCGGTCCGAAACGGAACCCATGATGAATTTAGAAAAACCGTAGGCGATGGAGATCCCCGACAGCGCGAAGCCCAGGTCGCCGCGAGAGAAGCCCTGCTCCACCAGATACGGCATGGCGAGCGCAAAGTTTTTACGTACAAGATAGTACGCCGCATACCCGAAGAAGATCCCGAGGAAGATTTGCCAACGCAGACGGCGGTAGAGAGGATCGATCTCTGCCTCTGGCAGTCGCGCCCGATGCGGCGCAGGTTTGAAGATACTGAGCATAACAGCCTCCGTGGCCTTTCAAAAAATGACCAGGCATCTCGCGCCCGGTTACAGAGGCGGGGATGTTAAAAAAACATGCGGTTTGTTACTGTGAATCAACGCACAGATTGTTACAGAAATATGACAGAATGCGCAAAAAAGCGCATGAAATCACGTTTCAGTTTCGAATTTCGCGCGTTTATGTTCGAAATCAAACAAACCACACGATCTATGTGGCTAAATGCTAAAAAACGAACATAGAGGAAAGGCAATGACAATTCACGATCCACGCTACAGCGATGTGATTATCATTGGCGGTGGCGCAACCGGCGCCGGCATCGCACGCGACTGCGCCCTTCGCGGCTTAAGCGTCACGCTTCTGGAGCGCCACGATATCGCCACCGGCGCGACGGGGCGTAACCACGGCCTGCTGCACAGCGGCGCGCGGTATGCGGTCACCGACGGTGAATCCGCGCGCGAATGTATCGCTGAAAACCAGATCCTCAAGCGTATCGCCCGACACTGCATAGAGCCGACCGACGGTCTCTTTATTACCCTTCCCGAAGATGACCTCGCCTTTCAGTCAACCTTCATAACCGCCTGTACTGCAGCGGGCATTCAGGCTGAGGCTATGGATCCGGCGCTGGCCCGGCGGCTGGAGCCGTCGGTGAACCCGACGCTGATCGGCGCGGTGAAGGTGCCTGACGGCACCGTCGATCCGTTCCGCCTGACCGCCGCCAACATGCTGGACGCCCGCGAGCATGGCGCGCGCATTCTGACCGGACATGAAGTGACCGGGCTTATCCGCGAGGGTCATCGCATCTGCGGCGTGCGGGTGTTTGATACGCAGTACAACGAGCACAGCGAGCTGCACGCCGCCGTAGTGGTCAACGCGGCGGGGATCTGGGGCCAGCGCATCGCGGAATACGCCGACTTATCCATCCGCATGTTCCCGGCAAAAGGTTCGCTGCTTATCCTTGACCACCGCATCAATAACCACGTCATCAACCGCTGCCGCAAACCGTCTGACGCCGACATTCTGGTGCCGGGCGACACCATTTCGCTCATCGGTACGACGTCAACGCACGTTGACTACAGCGACATTGACGTCAACCGGGTCACCGCCGAAGAAGTGGATATTCTGCTGCGCGAAGGGGAAAAGCTGGCGCCGGTGATGGCGCAGACGCGTATCCTGCGCGCCTACGCGGGCGTGCGTCCCCTTGTCGCCAGCGATAACGATCCGAGCGGACGTAACGTCAGCCGGGGCATCGTGCTGCTCGATCACGCCGAGCGCGACGGCATGGACGGGTTTATCACCATTACCGGCGGCAAGCTGATGACCTACCGGCTGATGGCCGAGTGGGCGACCGATGCCGTCTGCCGCAAGCTCGGAAATACCGAACTGTGCGTTACCGCAGAACAGCCGCTGCCGGGATCGCGCCAGTCTACCGAAAAAACGCTGCAAAAAATCATCTCCCTGCCCGCGCCGCTGCGCGGTTCGGCCATCTACCGCCACGGCGACAGAACGCCGCAGTGGCTCGGTGAAGGACGACTGAGCCGCAGCCTGGTGTGCGAGTGCGAAGCCGTTACCGCAGGCGAAGTGCAGTACGCGGTAGAGAACCTGACAGTCAACAGCCTGTTGGATCTCCGCCGCCGCACCCGCGTCGGAATGGGGACCTGTCAGGGCGAACTGTGCGCCTGTCGTGCCGCCGGGCTGCTGCAGCGTTTTCATACCACCACCGCCACCCAGTCGCTCGATCAGCTCAGCGCGTTTTTGAACGAGCGCTGGAAAGGCATTCAGCCTGTCGCCTGGGGTGATGCCCTGCGCGAAAGCGAATTTACCCGCTGGGTCTATCAGGGGCTTTGCGGCCTGGAGAAGGAGCAACACGATGAAATTTGATACCGTAATCGTCGGCGGCGGGCTGGCAGGCTTGCTCTGCGGCATCAAACTCACGAAGCAGGGGCTGCGCTGCGCCATTATCACCCGCGGCCAGAGCGCCCTGCACTTCTCGTCGGGATCGCTGGATCTGGTGGACGAAGCGTACCGCGACAGGCTGCCGCCGGAGCACCCCTATCACCTGGTTGGCGCGCAGCATATTGACCGCTTTGCGCTGGAAGCCGAAGCGCTGCTGGCGGGCTGCGGCGCGCGTCTGAAGGGAAGCGCCAGGCAAAATCACCAGCGCATCACGCCGCTCGGCACCCTGCGCTCCGCGTGGCTCAGCCCGGAGGAAGTCCCCGTGGCCCCCGTCAGCGCGGGACGAGTGCGGGTGGTGGGTATTAGCGGCTTTCTGGATTTTCAACCCCATCTCGCGGCGGCCTCGCTCTGTCGCCAGGGCATCAACGCCGACACGGCAGAAATAGAGCTGCCCGAGCTGGATATCCTGCGCGATAACCCGAGCGAGTTTCGCGCGGTGAATATCGCCCGTTTTCTGGATAACGAGGAGAAATGGCCGCTGCTGTATGAGGCGCTCAGGCCGCTCGGTAAAACCTGCGATGCCCTGATAATGCCCGCCTGCTTTGGTTTAAACGACAACCGGCTCTGGCGCTGGCTCTCGGATCGTCTGCCCTGCACGCTCGGTTTGCTGCCGACGCTTCCCCCTTCCGTACCCGGCATTCGTCTGCACACCCAGCTTCAGCGCCAGTTTGTTGCGCAGGGCGGCGTATGGATGGCGGGTGACGAGGTGAAAAAAATCACCCTGACCGATGGCGCGGTGAGCGAAATCTGGACGCGCAACCACGAGGATATTCCGCTTCGCGCCCGCTATACGGTGCTGGCGAGCGGGAGCTTCTTCAGCAACGGGCTGCTGAGCAGCCGGGAGGGCATCCGGGAAGCGATTATGGGGCTGGATGTGCGGCAAACCGCTTCCCGCGCGGACTGGTATCAGTGTGATTTCTTCACGCCGCAGCCCTGGCAGCAGTTTGGCGTAATTGTCGATAACCGGCTACATCCGCAGCTTTCCGGTATGCCCGTCGGTAATCTTTTTGCCATCGGCTCACTGCTGGGCGGATACGATCCGATCCCCCAGGGATGCGGCGGCGGGGTTTGCGCCGTCACGGCGCTGTATGTAGCCGAGCAGATTATTCAGCGCGTGGAGGCTGAACAATGAACGATACCCGTTTCGAAAGCTGCATTAAATGCACGGTCTGTACCACCGTCTGCCCGGTCAGCGGCGTAAACCCGCGCTACCCTGGGCCAAAGCAGGCCGGACCGGACGGCGAGCGCCTGCGCCTGAAGGACGGCAGGCTGTACGACGAGGCGCTGAAATACTGCATCAACTGCAAGCGCTGCGAGGTCGCCTGCCCGTCGGACGTAAAAATCGGCGACATCATCCAGCGCGCCCGGGCGCGCTACAGCACGCAAAAGCCGACACTGCGCGATGCGATCCTGAGCCATACCGATCTGATGGGCAGCGTCTCCACGCCGTTTGCCCCGCTGGTAAATGCCGCAACCTCACTCAAGCCGGTGCGTCAGCTGCTGGATGCCACGCTTAAAATAGACCATCACCGCAGCCTGCCAAAATATTCTCACGGCACCTTCCGTCGCTGGTATAAAACCGTCGCGGAGCAGCAGGCGCAGTACGACGATCGGGTAGCCTTTTTCCACGGCTGCTATGTGAACTACAACCACCCGCAGCTGGGAAAAGACCTGCTGAAGGTGCTGAACGCCATGGGAACAGGCGTACAGCTGCTTAGCAAAGAGAAGTGCTGCGGCGTGCCGCTGATTGCCAGCGGGTTTACCGATAAAGCGCGCAGGCAGGCCAAAAGCAACGTCACCTCCCTGCGCGAAGCGATTGTCGATAAAGGCATGCCGGTGCTGGCGACGTCGTCCACCTGCACCTTCACCCTGCGCGATGAGTATCCGCACCTGCTGGACGTGGATAACGCCGGACTGCGCGAGCACATCGAGCTGGCGACGCGCTTCCTCTGGCGCAAGCTGGACAGCGGGCAGACGTTGCCGCTGGGAACATTGCCGCTGAAGGTGGTCTATCACACCCCGTGTCATATGGAGAAAATGGGCTGGTCGCTCTATACGCTGGAGCTGCTGCGGTTAATTCCGGGGCTGGAGCTGACGGTGCTGGATTCGCGCTGCTGCGGCATCGCAGGCACCTACGGCTTTAAGCGTGAAAACTACGAAACCTCGCAGGCAATTGGTGCCCCGCTGTTCCGCCAGATTGAAGAGAGCGGCGCGGATATCGTGGTGACGGACTGCGAAACCTGTAAATGGCAGATTGAGATGTCCACCAGCAAGCGCTGCGAACATCCGATTACCCTGCTGGCGAAAGCACTGGGCTGAACGTTGCCGGGGCGAAAGGCCCCGGCACAGGCATTACTCAACGAACAGCGACTCGACAACGTTAATCCAGCCGTGCTCGCTGGCGACCTCTTTGCCGTTGAGCCAGCGGCGCAGCATATTCAGCGCCATCATGGCGCACACCTCCTGACGCACCGCCAGGCTGTGGCGGGTGATGCTCATTTTTACCCGCAGCGCCCAGGTGCCTTCCGGCGTCGCCAGCGCGAAGTTGAGGTAATCCTCATCCAGCCCGCCGACAAACAGCGCCAGACCGGCAAAATGCTTCACCCTTCTTTCGGAAGCCCAGCGGGCGGTTTGCGCCAGGGTCTCCTGCTGAAACGGCACCACTTCGCTGGCAAGCAGCGGCGCGTTGACGCGCGACAATTGCAGCGCCAGCAGGCCACCGGTGAACTGCTCGCTTAAGGTCACGCTGAGCTGGCGAGTCTGCAGATGTTTTGCAATCTGCTCAGGCAACCCTTCCGTCCCTTCAAAAATAAGGCTTTCGCCCGCCACGCGCTGCACCTCAGGCCACAGGGCCAGCATCGCCTCTTTCTGCGTGGCCGGTCCTGTTAATTTGAGTTCAATGATCGGCATAGAGGAGCGATAGCCCATGGACACGCCCGGCGGCAGCGGAAGGTGGTCAAGGCTCTGGGCCAGATCGCTTTCCGAGCGGCCAAAGGTGGTCAGGCGCAGGCACAGCGGAGGTTCAGGCAGAGTAAAACGCTGGCGAAGGCGCGGCAGGATCTGCTGCTCGACCATCACCTTAAATTCAGAGGGTACGCCCGGCGTGAAGAACATCAGGCAGCGGTTCAGCTGCATGGCAAACCCGCATGCGGTACCGACCGGGTTATCAACCAGCTCGGCGCTGGCGGGAATTTCAGCCTGTTTACGGTTGCTGGGGGCCATGACGCGGCCACGTTCGGTGAAAAAGCGCTCCATCTGCGAAAGCCACGCCTCATGCAGCACCAGCCCTTCGCCTTTTGCGGTCGCGGCGGCCAGCGCGCTGAGATCGTCACTGGTGGGGCCGAGCCCGCCGTTCACGATCAGCACGTCGCACTGTTCACTGCGCTCGCGCAGAACAGCGACCAGTGACTCCAGATTGTCGCCCACGGTATTGCGGCGCGTTAACGGTAATCCTTGCTCAAAGAAAAGATCGGCAAGCCAGGCAGCATTGGTATCAATAATCTGTCCGTGCAGCACTTCGTCGCCGGTGGATAACATCTCCACGTTAATCATTGTGTTCTCCCGCTTATTTGGTCAAAACACTATAGCGCAAACGCGGGGTGGAGATGAGAGAAACTGGCGCGACGGAACGCCGCGCCGGAACGATTAGAAGCCTGCGCTCACGCCCACGTACGGGCCGTCAGCCAGCGCGTTATCGCGGTTGCCGTCTTTACCGGCCAGGTTCAGATAACGGTAGCCCGCTTCGATGGTAATCGGACGCATGATGGTCCAGCGCGCGCCGGCGTTGGCTTCTTCATAGCTGTCGATGCCGCTGGAGAGGGAATCCGGAGAGTAGTAGTACTCGCCAAACAGGCCGAAGCTGTCGCCAATTTTCCACTGCAGGCCGCCGCCCACTGCCGCTGCGTACCCTTCATCACCGTCATTTGGGTTGGTGTAGATACCTTTACCGCCAACGGTGGCCAGGAATGGGCCAAGAGGAATATTCAGACCGAGGCCGAGGCTTGCCGCGTCGCCGTCGTCATCGTTGTGCGTCCAGCCGCCGGTCATTGCCAGACCGGAGGTCTCAGTACCCATGCCAAAACCGAGGTGGGTATAGTCCTGACCCGCCGAACCATTAATGCTAATGGCGTTAGCCGCCGCAGATACAACCATCAGGCCGAGGCCCAGTAATGCCACTTTTTTCATTGTCGCGATCCTGCATAATTATAGAGAAGTCCCCAAAACCGCGAGATTTTAACCTGAGTCTGCGGGGGATCAAGCACTCTGCGTGCGGCGGACAGGAAGATTGTAACGATTTGAAACCCCCGGCTTTTTTACGTAAGCAGCAGAAAGCGCATTTTGACGCAAAGGCCACCCAGCGTTTCGCTGCGAGTCAGCTGCAAATGGCTGCGGTGCAGCCGGGCGATATCCCCCGCCAGCGCCAGCCCAATCCCGGAACCGGCGGCGTTCCCGACGTTGTCCAGACGGTGGAAAGGCTGCATCGCCTGGTAGATCTGATCCTCTTCAATGCCGGGGCCGCTGTCCTCAACGCTCAGCTCAACGGCGCCGCCATCCACGCGCAGGAATACGGTCACGGTCCCGCCTGCAGGCGTATATTTAATCGCGTTCTCCAGCAGGTTGGCGCACAGCTCGCCCAGCAGAACGTCATCGCCTTCGATCGTGACCGGCTGCTGTACACCGTCATATCCTAAATCGATCGCCTTGCTCCGCGCCTGCGCCAGCCGGGAAAAGCAGCAGTTCTGCACCACCTGAACCAGATCCACAGGCGTAAAATGACGATCCCCCTGCTCTTTTCCCTTCACCGCTGAAAGCTGCAGCAGCCGCTCGGTGAGCACGATAGTGTCGTCCAGGGTGGCATTCATTGCCCGCAGGCTCTCCTGCCACAGGGCGGGATCCTGACGCGCGAGGGCGACGGAGACCTGGGTTTTAAGCACCGCCAGCGGCGTTTTGAGCTGGTGCGACGCATCCGCGTTAAAGCGTTCCTGACGCGAAAGCACGCCGCGCAGCCGGTCGATATAGCGGTTAAAGGCGACTATCAGCAGCCGGGTCTCGGACCAGGGCAGCAGCTCCGGCAGCGGTGCGAGCAGGCCCGGCTCGCGCCGCACCATCAGTGACGAAAGCTGGCGCATTGGGCGCAGCACGCGGCGCAGCAGCCATGCGGTCAGCACCAGCGTCAGCAGCACCAGCAGCCCCTGTGAAACCCAGGATGAAAAGAGCAACTGGCTGGCGAGATAGCGGCGGGACTGGAGCGTCTCGGCGACGTAAATCTCCGCCATGCCAAAAACATTATCTTCATTTACGGGCTGCAGCAGGCGCGCCACCCGAATCGCCTGGCCGCGATATTCGGTGTGGTAAAACCAGGCCAGCGCCGGATAGAGCGTGGTGCGCGACGTCGCAGGCGGCATCTTCGGCAGATCGTCATAGCCGGAGATCACCCGTCCGTCGGGGTCGACCACCTTATAGTAGAGCCGGTCGTTCATGTTGAGCTCAAAGCTGTCGAGCACCACCCAGGGCACGTCGACCACCAACCTGCTGTTGCGCACCTCCAGCCGCTCGGAGATGGTGCGGGCAGAGGATAACAGCGTGCGATCGTAGGCCTGCGTGGCCGCCTGCAGCGCGCTAACGTAGCTGTTAAAGGCCGACAATCCCCACAGCAGCAGCAGCGGTAGACCCAGGAAAAGCAACAGCTGCAGATAGAGCGACTGCGGCTTAACCCACCTCATCGCCGCACTCCAGCACGTACCCAAGCCCCCGAAGGGTGGTGATCCGCACGCCGCTGCCGGTCAGCTTCTTACGCAGCCGGTGAATATAGAGATCGATGCTTTCAGGGCTGACGTCGTCGTTCAGGCTGAATACCTGGTCGAAAAGCTGCTGTCGTGAAACCGGACGGGTCCGGCGGTGCATCAGCACTTTCAGCAGGGAGAGCTCCCGCGGCGTCAGGGAAAGCGGTTCATCGCGCAGCAGGAAAAAGCCCTCGTCGTCATACTCCAGCTCCCCAAGGCGCTGACGCTCCTGCGTTCGACCCTCGCTTCGGCGCAACAGGGCGCGCAGACGCGCGTCAAGCTCCTCCAGCTCAAACGGTTTTGGCAGATAGTCATCTGCCCCGGCGTTCAGTCCCTTCACCCGATCCGCCACGTTGCTGCGGGCGGTAAGAAACAGCACCGGCAGCGTTTGCCCCCGTTTTCTGAGGCGGTGGACCACTTCCAGGCCGTCAAAACCGGGCATGCCGATGTCCAGAATAGCGACCGCGTAGTTTTCACCCTGCAGCAGATGGTCGGCGGCACGTCCGTCGGAGACGCAGTCCACGGCAAAGCCTTCCTGCACCAGCGCTTTCTCCAGCCAGTGAGCCAGCTCACGATTATCTTCTGCGAGTAAGAGACGCATGTCACATCCTGTAAAGTTGGTGTCCCGTTGAAAGGGAAATGAAAGGTTATTGTTTTAACAATCACGCAACGGAACCGCTACAAGGTGGTTCACATAATCAGAAAAAAAGACCCGTATCCCCGGCGTGAGGATAAACGATGAAAAAACAATTACTTTCTACCCTTGCTGCAAGCGTATTGCTGTTAAGTACCTCTGTCGTTCAGGCCCAGGACGCTCCGTCCCGTACCGAATGTATCGCCCCGGCCAAACCGGGCGGCGGTTTCGATCTCACCTGCAAGCTTATTCAGGTCAGCCTGCTGGAGACGAAGGCCATTGAGAAACCGATGCGCGTCACCTACATGCCAGGCGGCGTGGGCGCGGTGGCCTATAACGCGATTGTCGCGCAACGTCCGGCGGAAGCGGGAACGGTGGTGGCCTTCTCCGGCGGCTCGCTGCTGAACCTGTCGCAGGGCAAGTTTGGCCGCTACGGTGTTGACGACGTGCGCTGGCTGGCGACCGTCGGCACCGACTACGGAATGATTGCCGTGCGTGCCGATTCCCCGTGGAAATCCCTGAAAGATCTGCTGACCGCTATGGAAAAAGATCCGAACAGCGTGGTGATTGGCGCAGGGGCGTCTATCGGCAGCCAGGACTGGATGAAAGCGGCCCTTCTCGCCCAGCAGGCGAAGGTTGACCCGCACAAGATGCGCTACGTGGCCTTTGAGGGCGGCGGCGAACCGGTCACGGCGCTGATGGGCAACCACGTTCAGGCCGTTTCCGGCGATCTCAGCGAGATGGTGCCGTACCTGAGCGGGGATAAAATCCGCGTGCTGGCGGTCTTCTCGGAAAACCGTCTGCCGGGCCAGCTGGCGAACGTCCCGACCGCCAAAGAACAGGGTTATAACCTGGTCTGGCCGATCATCCGCGGCTTCTTCGTCGGGCCAAAAGTGACCGACGCCGAGTACCAGTGGTGGGTCGACGCGTTCAACAAACTCCAGCAGACGGAAGAATTTAAGAAACAGCGCGATCTGCGCGGACTGTTTGAGTTTAACCTGACCGGTAAGCCACTGGATGAGTACGTCAAAAAACAGGTGAATGACTACCGCGAACAGGCGAAAGCCTTTGGCCTGGCGAAATAACCGGAGGCGCTATGAGCGATCGTATTTTTGCCGGGATATGGCTGCTGCTCTGCGTCGGTGGGATGTTTGTCGCCTGGCAGATCCACAGCGAATACAGCTATGAACCCGTGGGACCCCGCCCTTTCCCGATGGGCATCGTCGGCCTGATGCTGCTCTGCTCGGTGGCGCTGCTGCTTCGCCACCCGGATACCGTCGAGTGGCCGCCGCGTCGCATTCTGCAGCGTCTGCTGGTGATGGTGATTGTCCTGCTGATGTATGCCTGGGGCTTTGAGTGGCTCGGCTTCCCGGTGGCGACCGCCATTCTGACGATGGTCATCGGCATGCTGTTTAACGCCACCCTCCCCGCGGCGGGGATCTCTGGCGTGGTGATGGGGATTTTACTGTGGTACGCCTTTGACCGCCTGCTGGACGTGACGTTACCGCTCGGCGCCTGGCTTAATTAACGGAGCACGCTATGGATACCTGGATTTACCTCTCGCAGGGGTTCGCCGTGGCGATGACCCCGGAAAACCTGGTGATCGCCCTGATCGGCTGTTTCGTGGGCACGATTGTCGGCCTGCTGCCGGGCCTTGGGCCGATCAACGGCGTGGCGATTTTACTCCCGCTGGCGTTTGCCCTGCATCTGCCTGCGGAATCGGCACTGATCCTGCTGGCAACGGTCTACATCGGCTGTGAATATGGCGGACGCATTTCGTCGATCCTGCTTAACGTGCCGGGGGATGCGGCGGCGATCATGACCGCGCTGGACGGCTACCCAATGGCGCGGCAGGGACGCGGCGGTGTGGCGCTCTCCATCTCTGCGGTCAGTTCATTCTTTGGCTCACTGATTGCCATTGGCGGCATCATTCTGTTCGCTCCTGCGCTGGCCCAGTGGTCGCTGGCGTTTGGTCCGGCAGAATATTTTGCCCTGATGGTGTTCGCCATTGCCTGCCTCGGCAGCATGATGGCGCAAAATCCGCTGAAGTCGTTTTTATCCGCGCTGATTGGCTTAGGGTTAGCCACCGTCGGCGTGGATGCCAACACCGGGGTCTATCGCTTTACCTTCGACAGCGTTCACCTGTCCGATGGCGTGCAGTTCATTGTCGTCGTGATCGGCCTGTTCTCTGTCTCTGAGATCTTACTGATGCTGGAGCATACCAGCAGCGGGCAGACGCTGGTGCGCAAAACCGGCCGGATGCTCTTTAGCGCTAAAGAGGGCGCGCAGTGCATCGGCGCCACGCTGCGCTCGTCGGTGATTGGCTTCTTCGTCGGCATCCTGCCGGGCGCCGGGGCCACTATCGCCAGCGCCATCACCTACATGACCGAGAAGAAGCTCAGCGGCAATAGCGACAGCTTTGGTAAAGGCGATATTCGCGGCGTCGCCGCGCCTGAGGCGGCCAATAACGCCTCGGCCTGCGGCTCGTTTATCCCGATGCTGACCCTGGGCGTGCCGGGATCCGGCACCACGGCGGTGATGATGGGCGCGCTGACGCTCTATAACATCACGCCCGGCCCGGCGATGTTTACCGAGCAGCCTGATATTGTCTGGGGGCTGATTGCCGCGCTGCTGATCGCCAACGTCATGCTACTGGTGATGAATATCCCGCTGATTGGGCTGTTCACCCGCATGCTGACGATTCCGCTGTGGTTCCTGGTGCCCGCCATTGCCGCCGTCTCTGCGGTGGGGGTTTACGCGGTGCACAGCACCACGTTTGACCTGGTGCTGATGGTGGTCCTCGGCGTGTTCGGCTACATCTTGCGAAAAATGCACTTCCCAATGTCTCCGCTGATTTTGGGCTTTGTGCTGGGTGAGATGCTGGAGCAGAACCTGCGCCGCGCCCTGTCCATCAGCAACGGTAATGTGTCGATACTGTGGGACAGCAGCGTCGCGAAGGTTCTGTTAGCGCTCGCGGTCATGGTGATTGTGGTGCCGCCGGTGTTGCGCCTGCTGCGTCGTCGCCAGCGCAAACCGGAGCCGGATATCGGCTAACTATACGGACAGCTGGGCATTGACCCACTGCTTTAACGCCTGGCGGGAGATCTTAATCCCGCCATTTTTTAGCTCAGCCGGCAGCACCAGCCAGTGAACGGGCTGCTCAAAGCGCGCCAGCCTGCCCTGTACCCAGGTCGGGAAACGGGTGATATCCGTTCCCGGCTCGCACTCCACCACCGCCACCGGACGCTGTCCAAACTCGGCGTCATCCAGCGGGACGATAAAAACCTGGTTAATCTGCGGGTGCGCGGCGATAACGCGCTCCAGCGATTCCGGCTGGATCCCCTCTCCACCGCTGAAAAAGAGATTGTCCATGCGGCCTAAAATCGTCAGACGGTCGCCATGCCATTCCCCGCGATCGCGAGTGGCAAACCAGCCCTGCGCGTTGGTCAGCGGTATCAGGGCGCCGTCCCGCCAGTAGCCGGAAGCCATGCTCTGCGCTTTGATCCAGACTTCACCGTTAACGACCTGCACCTCTCTGCCCGGCAGCGCACGGCCCACGTCCGGATCGCCGTCAGCCTCTTTTGCGCAGACGGTAGAGGCAAACTCGGTGAGGCCGTAGCCGCAGTACGTCCGAACGCCCTGTTCCCGGGCCTTTTGCGTCAGCGTTACGGGAATGGCCGCCCCGCCGAGCAGCACCGCTTTCAGTGCGATGTGGCTTTCGCTATTGAGGAGACGCCAGAGCTGGGTCGGCACCAGCGAGGCGTGGGTGCAGCCGCGTAGCGCCTGCTCCAGCGGCTGCTTCTCGCGCACGGTTAAGCGCGCACCGGCCTGCAGCCAGCGCCATAAAATCCCCTGGCCTGAAACGTGAAACAGCGGCAGCGAAAGCAGCCAGTCGTCATTATCCCCGTAGGGCATCAGCGACAGCACGCCGCGGGCGCTGGCAAGATGGGCGGCGCAGGTATGCACCGCCGCCTTCGGCAGCCCGGTGGAGCCGGAGGTGAGCGTCATGGTGGCCAGCCGCGACGGCTGCCACGCAGCGCAGTACGCATCTGCTGGCTCGCACATGCTCAGGCCGTGAAGGCCGTCGTAGCTGCCGTCCAGCACCAGCGCAAAGCGCAGCGTCATCTGCGGGATCAGCACGTCGAGCAGCGGGCGCGGCAGCTGCGGATTAACGGGAAGAATACGTGTCCCGCACTGAAGCAGCGCCAGCCATGCCAGCAGCGTTTGCGGGTGGTTATAGGCCAGCAGCAGTACGCCGTCGCCCTCCGCCACGCCCTGCTGGTGAAACCCTGCCGCAAGGCGGTCGACGCGCACACACAACTGCTGCCAGGTGAGCGCGTCATCATTCAGCCTCAGGGCCTGATTATCGGCAAAAAGCGCGCGCCAGTGACGCCAGGGCCAGTCGGTAAAACTCATAGCAACGGCTCCAGCGCCTCTGCGTCGAGGCACGGCAGCGTGCTGGCAGGCCACTCGCGGAGAAGCTGAGCCTGCATCAGGTTCAGCGTGTCGAGGCCGGGAACCGTGTCCGGCGTTAACCAGGCGGCAATGCGCGCCAGCTGGGTCAGCCCCAGGCTGGACTCTATCGACGAGCTGATCACCGCCGTCAGCCCCAGCGCGTGCGCCGCCGAGACCTGCTCGCGCACCTTCGCCAGGCTGCCGGTTAGCGTCGGCTTAATCACCACCGCGCTGACGCCGGGCTCGGCGACAAATTCAAAATCGTCCTCGCGCAGACTTTCATCCCAGGCGATGGCGATCCCCGTTTCGCGGGCAAAGGCGCGCGAGTCATCGCGGGTTTTGCACGGTTCTTCGAGGAAGGCAATGCGGCTGCGGTACGCCGGGTTGACGTACCTGGCGAACTGCTGCGCCTTAAGCGGCGTCCACGCGCGGTTGGCATCCAGACGCAGGTGCAGATCGGGGATTGCTTCCAGCAGCAAGTTGGCGACCATGCCGTCACGCACCGCTTCGTAGAGACCGACTTTGATTTTCGCCACTTTCTCGCCCGGCATGGCGGCGAGCAGCGCGAACAGCTCGTCCGGGTCGCCCGTGCAGAGCGGTGCCGCGCGATAGTTAGCCTCTTCCGGCAGGCTACCGTCCAGCTCCGCCAGCGCGCAGCTGATGCCAAAGGCGGCGGAACGCGCGTCCGGTAATGCCGGGTTTGCGCCCTCACGCCACGCCTTGACCCACGCCAGCAATGCAGACTGCGCGTCATCCAGCGACTCCAGACTAAAGCCCGGCAGAGGCGAAATCTCGCCCCAGCCTTCCTGCTCGTCCTGATGAAGATGCACAAAGAAGCCGTCACGGGTTTTTAACCGCCGTTCACGCAGCACCACGCCCGCGTCCATCGGTATCTGCCAGCGGTAAACCTGCGCGCGACGCATTACGGGTTCCGTTTGTATTTGCTGAAGTCTGGCTGGCGTTTTTCGTTGAACGCGTTGCGCCCTTCCTGACCCTCTTCGGTCATGTAGAACAGCATGGTGGCGTTACCCGCCAGCTCCTGCAGACCCGCCTGACCGTCACAGTCGGCATTAAGTGCCGCTTTCAGGCAACGCAGCGCCATCGGGCTGTTTTGCAGCATCTCTCGGCACCAGCGCACGGTCTCTTTTTCGAGATCGGCAAGCGGCACCACGGTATTCACCAGGCCCATATCCAGCGCTTCCTGTGCGTTGTACTGGCGGCACAGGAACCAGATTTCGCGGGCTTTTTTCTGCCCGACGATGCGCGCCATGTAAGAGGCACCCCAGCCGCCGTCGAAGGAGCCCACTTTCGGGCCGGTCTGGCCGAAGATGGCGTTTTCAGCAGCGATGGTCAGGTCGCACATCATGTGCAGCACGTGGCCGCCGCCGATGGAATAGCCCGCCACCATCGCCACCACCGGTTTCGGGCAGGTGCGGATCTGGCGCTGGAAATCGAGGACGTTCAGGTGGTGCGTACCCGCATCGTCCTGGTATCCGCCGTAGTCGCCGCGCACCTTCTGATCGCCACCGGAGCAGAAGGCCTTCTCGCCTTCACCGGTCAGCACGATCACGCCGATACTGTCGTCGTAGCGCGCATCCGCCAGGGCCTGAATCATCTCTTTGACGGTCAGCGGACGGAAGGCGTTACGCACCTGCGGACGGTTGATGGTGATTTTGGCAATGCCGTCGGCGGATTTGTGGTAACGAATGTCGGTGTAGCCTTCGGAGCAGTCCTGCCATTCAACCGGCGCATAAAGCATGTGTTCATCAGGATAGATCATAGAGTGTCCTTTATTCGAAGACGCAGTATCTGAGCCAGACTCGCGGCAACCGCGTCGGGGTTTTCCCGGTGGGCGTTGTGTCCGGCGTTTGGAATCGCATGGCGAACGGCGTCCAGTTCAGCGGCCAGGGCCGCGAACTTCTGGTCACGTTCACCGTAGAGATAGTCAAAAGGGAAATTGCATACGCTAATCGCGGCACGCAAATCGGGCTGCACGGCCAGCGACGTTGCTTCGAGCATCTTCGCCAGCGTCGCGCCGTTGTTCTGGCTGCGCAGGGCGATAAGCGCCTTGCGCTGGTGGTCAATGAGGGAAGCAAATACCGGCTGTT
This sequence comes from Enterobacter sp. 50588862, assembly GCF_001462935.1. Classification (NCBI taxonomy): domain Bacteria; kingdom Pseudomonadati; phylum Pseudomonadota; class Gammaproteobacteria; order Enterobacterales; family Enterobacteriaceae; genus Enterobacter; species Enterobacter sp. 50588862. Next base: position 94,136 of record NZ_LNHM01000012.1, on the reverse strand, counting down.
GATACCAGTCGGTAAAGACCTTTTCCAGCGGTTCGGTGCGAAAACGCGTCGCCCAGCGGTGGTCGGATGTCCACCGTGCGTGACGCTCATCCTCATCCTGCAGGCCCGGATGTCCACCTTCAACGATCACCCCCAGCAGCCCCTTTGGCTGCTGGCAGGCATGAAACATCGCAATGCGGCCACCGAGGGAGTACCCCACCAGCCAGTAGTCCAGTATGTTGTAACTAAGCAGAGTTCGGGTAAGTAACGTGCTCATCTCGTCGAACCCCGTCACGGCAATATTCCCGGACTCACCGTGGCCCGGCAGGTCAAGATAGAGCCGGGAATACTCGCCGAGTTGCTTCCCGACAGCCTGCCACTCGCGGCAGTCGCCGGAAAAACCGTGCAAAAAGACCAGCCAGGGATAGCCTGGTTTTCCGGCCTGCTGCACGCCCGAGAGGATCACAGCTGGCTCACCTGCGCCAGCAGGCTTTGCAGGGTCTGCGCGCCGTCGGCCTCGTTCACCACCAGCTCAATCAGCGTCGCGCCCGGCTGCTTCCAGGCGGTGCTTAACGCCGCTTCCAGCTGTTCCCAGCTTTCCGGGCGATGGTATTTCAGGCTGAACATCGCCGCGGCGTGTTCAAACTGCACGTTCTGCGGCATCAGGTAGAAGCGCTCGCGCTCGCTCTGGGGCGTTGGCAACAGGGAGAAAATCTGCCCACCGTTGTTGTTGACCACAATCAGCACAAACGGCGCGGACGCCTGACGCAGTAGCGCCAGCGCGTTGAGATCGTAGAGCGCGGAGAGATCGCCCACGATCGCCAGCGTCGATTTCGCGCTGGCGCGCTGCACCCCCGCTGCCGTCGAGATCAGCCCGTCGATGCCGCTGGCACCACGGTTGCTGTACACCGGGTAGCCCGCCGGCAGCTGCGAAAAGGCATCGATCAGCCGCACGACCAGGCTGTTGCCGACAAACAGCTGCCCTTGTTCCGGCAGGTATTGGCGAATACGGTGCGCCAGCCCGGCCTCGCTGAATGTCTCACAGCGCGCTTTGGTGATTTCCCACGCCTGACGCGACAGCTCAGGGATCGCCACCGCCCAGGGCTGACGTTTTTCCGCCGGGTGCAGTTCCAGCCAGCTATCAATTTTGCTCACCAGACGACGGCCGCGATGGTGCGCCGGGTCGAGCCGCCCTTCCAGTGCGTCCACCACCCAGTACTCTTCCGGCGTGCAGGTCGCCTGCCACTGCAGCAGACGTTTTCCGGTCAGGCTTGCGCCGATCTGGACCACAATCTGCGCCTGCGAAAGCTCAGTAACCGCTTTCGCGTTACCCAGCCAGAGATCGGCGCACGGCAGCGGCTGGCCGGTCTGGGAAAGCACGTCGCCAATCAGCGGCCAGCCGAGGGTTTGCGCCCATTCGGCGACCAGCCTGCCTTCGGCGGCGCTCATGCGCCCGGCGATGACCACGCCTCGCTTCTGCCGCCAGAAGAACCAGTCGCGCTGTTTCGCGCTCTCAAGATGCGTCTGCTCGCGCAGCCACGGCTTTTCGCTCTGCCACCATTCGCCGAGCGACCGCTGCCAGTCAAGGCCGGTATCGTCCAGCTCGCCGTACAGCGGTTCGGCAAACGGGCAGTTGATATGCAGCGCCCCGCTGCGCAATGTCGCCATGGCGTGATCGACGGTGGAGACCAGCCAGCTTGCAGGAATATCCTGGGTGGGACGCGGTAACGAAACCGTCTGCGAAGGGTGCGTAGAAAAAAGTCCGGGCTGGCGAATGGCCTGATTGGCGCCGCAGTCGATTAGCTCAGGCGGACGGTCGGCCGTCAGCAGGATCAGTTTTTCACCGGTTAACCCGGCTTCAATCAGGGCCGGATAGAGGTTCGCCACGGCGGTACCGGAAGTGACAATCACCGCCACGGGTTCTTTGCTTACCTTCGCCAGCCCGAGCGCGAGATGTCCCAGACCTCGCTCGTCAAAGTGGGTGTGGTGAACAAACGCCCGGTTTTCAGCCGCCGCCAGCGTCAGCGGCGTTGAGCGAGAACCCGGTGCAATACACACGTGCCTGACGCCATGGCGCGTCAGGGCTTCAAGGATCACCGCCGCCCAGCGTCGGTTAAAAGAACTTACTGACATGAGATTGTCCGGTATCAAGAATGCGACACAGTATAAATAATAGAAAAAATTGGAATTTTGATATGAATCGGGATTGCGCGAATCAGTATTAATCCCTTAGGAGCAGAGAGCGCAATCCGGCGGCTTTGTTTTCGATCTCCTGCCACTCCTGCTCCGGGTCAGAGCCGCTGACAATGCCCGCTCCAGCGTAAAGCCGCAGAGCGTCTTCCTGTACGCGCGCCGAGCGCAGCGCCACGCAGAATTCGCTTTGTTCGGGGGATAAATACCCGGCCGAACCGGCGTACCACTCGCGGTTAAAGGGTTCAACGTGCTGAATAAACTCGCGCGCTGGCTGTCGCGGAAGCCCGGCAACCGCCGCCGTCGGCTGTAGCACGTGCAGGCACAGCTCATCGTCGGCCTGCTTGAGCTCGGTCCAGATACAGCGGCGTAAGTGCTGCACTTTGCGCAGGCGGACGACCTGAGCCGGCAACACCTCCAGCGTCTGCGTATGGTGTTGAAGACGCTGGCAGATATCTTCCACCACCAGCATATTTTCGCGCTGGTTTTTATCGTCATTCAGCAGCCACTCGCCCAGACGCTGCGCCTGTTTATCGTCAGTATGGCTGGCGACGGTGCCCGCCAACGCTTCGGTGCGCAGCAGCTTGCCGCGCCGCCGCCAGAGACGCTCGGGCGTGGAGCCGAGAAACGCGTTGCTGGCGTCGAATATCATGCAGAAATGATAGCAGTTTAAATTCAGGGCGCGGCTGGCGGCCATCAGCGCGACGGGGTTAACGCGCTGTTTACACTGCAGGTCGGTTGCTCGGGCGAGAACGACCTTTTCGAAATCACCGCGTGCAATCGTCTCTGTCGCTTTGCCGATAAGGCTAAGCCATTGCGGTTTTTCCGGGTGATGGGTTTCGCGCTCAACCTGCACGGAGAGCGGACGGATCGGTCTGGCGGGAAGCAGTTGCTGTAAGAACGCCCGCGCGGTGTCGGCATCGTCCTCAAGCGAGCTGTCGCTCCACAGCTGCAGACGCAACGTGGCGTTGCCAGCGGTACGTCGCCACAGCAGACGCGGTAAAAAGAGGCTGCCCTGCTCCGGGTTAAACGCGTTCAGGCCGCAGATTCGGGTATCTTCAGGGGCGTGTTGCGCACTTAAAAACTGCGAGGCTAACGCCAGAGAGGAGAATTGGACCACCGCTCCCAGCGCGGCCAGCTCTTCATCGCCGTTACGCTGTTGCCAGTAAAACTGAGGATAGCACTGCTGCTCGCCCAGCCAGGCAAGGGGATCGAAGGCATCGTTTAACGGGAAAGAGACGTCGAAATGACGCAGGCCGGATGTGGCAGGTAACGCTTGCGAAAGATGGCTACGCAATTGTTCCAGCGCGAGGAAAATCGAATTCACGCGAACCTCTCCCTGTTAAAACCTCATATTATACGGGGTACCATAAGAAATATCAGTACCCACGTATAGGGAGTGGTTAAACGGCTTAACGACGGGCCAGCAGCAGACCCAGCACCAGCCCTACGGCTGCGCCCACCCCAATGCCCTGCCACGGTTTTTCATGGACGTAATCATCGGCACGATAAACCGCTTTTTTGGCGCGGTAGTAGTAAGTATCAGACGCATGGCTGACGCGGTTTTTAACGTCGTGGAGCGCCTGCTCGGCACGGGCTTTCAGCTCGATATATTTCTGATCGGCAGGGTCGCCCGAGGAACGTAACACCTCTTCCAGCGTTTCGCTCAGTAAGGTCAGGTCGTCGTCGATACGGGTATCCCAGGATTGAAATGACATATTTTTCTCCATGTTAGTACACCAGTCCGCTAACTATAGACAACGACGCGCCATTACGCCTGTTTCGCTTCCCGCGCCATGCCGATGTGCGGAATACCGTCTTCGTCGTAGATGTCGGTGACCGGCATAAAACCGAAATGACCGTAGAAGGATTGCAGGTGCGCCTGCGCGCCCAGGTATAACGCCTTGTCCGGCCACTGTTTCTGGCATGACTCCAGCGTTTTTTCCATCAGCTGATAGCCCAGTTTCTCACCCCGAGCGTTACCGCTGATAATGACGCGGCCTATCACCACGGGCTCGACATCGTCCTCGCTTTTCAGAATCCTCGCATACGCCACCAGCTCGTTATCCTTCCAGCCGAGGATATGGCGGTTTTCGCCAACGAGGTCATCGCCGTCGATGTCCTGATACGGGCACGTCTGTTCAACCACAAACACTTCGCAGCGCAGTTTAAGCAGCGCGTAGAGCGAATGAACGGTGAGCTCACTATGATGTAAATCTTGCCACTGGATCATCTCTTTCTCCTTCCTGGGGTTCATCACGTTATACTAAACCCCTCCCCGTTCGGCAAAGGGCTGATTGCGTTATGGAACTGATTTTTCTGGGTACGTCCGCTGGCGTGCCAACCCGCTCACGAAACGTGACGGCAATTCTGCTGGATCTTAAGCACCCCACCCGCGGCGGGCTGTGGCTGTTTGACTGCGGTGAAGGGACGCAGCATCAGCTGCTGCACACCGCGTATCACCCCGGCAAGCTGGATAAAATTTTTATTACTCACCTGCACGGCGACCATCTGTTTGGCCTGCCGGGCCTGCTGTGCAGCCGCTCCATGGCCGGCAACGCCAATCCGCTGACGATTTACGGTCCTGCGGGTGTGCGTGAATTTGTTGAAACCGCGCTGCGCCTGAGCGGATCATGGACGGATTATCCGCTGGAGATCGTTGAGATTAGCGAAGGCCTGGTTTTCGATGACGGTGATTATAAGGTGAGCGCTCAGCCGCTGAATCATCCCGTTGAGTGCTATGGCTATCGCATAGAAGCGCATGACAAACCCGGCGCGCTGGACGCCGCCGCGCTGATGGCCGCTGGCGTAAAACCCGGACCGCTGTTCCAGCGCCTGAAGCACGGCGAGACCGTCACGCTGGAGGACGGTCGCGTCATCAACGGTCAGGATTATCTCGCCGCGCCCGAGCCGGGCAAGAAGCTGGCTATCTTTGGCGACACGGCCCCGTGCCCTGCCGCCCTTCAGCTTGCCCGGGGCGTTGACGTGATGGTGCACGAAGCCACGCTGGAAACGGCGATGGAAGAGAAAGCCAACGGCCGCGGCCATAGCTCAACGCGTCAGGCGGCGCAGCTTGCCCGCGACGCAGGCGTCGGGAGGCTGATCGTCACTCACGTCAGTTCCCGCTACGACGCGCGGGGGTGTGCAAGCCTGCTGGCAGAGTGCCTGGCGGTGTTCCCGGCGTGCGAGCTGGCCGAAGATTTCGCTAAGGTCAGCGTTTAGCCCTTCATTTTTCTCTCAGAATGCCGATAACGATTAAAAGGTCAGCATTTCTCTCGAGGGTAGAATGGATAATTTCCAGAAAGATATTGATGACAGGGCGAATCTCACCCTGTCGAACCGTTTTGAATTGTTGCTGTTCCGTCTTGGCACCTCTCTGAACGAAAATAAATCCGAGCTGTTTGGCATTAACGTCTTTAAGCTGCGTGAAATTGTGCCGATGCCGGAATTCACAAAACCCGCCGGGATGAAATCACCGCTGATGGGGATGGTGAATATTCGCGATCAGGTGATCCCGGTGATCGACCTGGCCGCCGTGGCGGGCTGTAAGCCTACCACCGGGCTGAACATCCTGCTTATCACCGAATATGCCCGCAGCGTGCAGGCCTTTGCCGTGGAGTCGGTTGAAAACATCATGCGTCTGGACTGGAAGCAGGTGCACGCGGCGGAAACGGCCGTCAGCGGCCGCTATATCACCAGCATTGCCTGCCTGGATGAGAAAACGGATACCAACGATCTGGCGATGGTGCTGGACGTTGAGCAGATCCTGTATGACATCACCCCAGCCAACCACGATCTGCACGCCACCAATCTGAAAACCACCAAGTTCAACATCAAGCCGGGCGCAGTCGCGATTGTGGCGGAAGATTCCAAAGTGGCGCGTTCGATGCTGGAGAAAGGTCTGCAGGCGATGGAGATCCCAGCGCAGCTGCACATCACCGGCAAAGACGCGTGGGAAAAAATTGGCGTGCTGGCCGCGCAGGCGCAGGCTGAGGGCGTGCCGATCACCGATAAGATCGCTCTGGTGCTGACCGACCTCGAAATGCCGGAGATGGACGGATTTACGCTGACGCGCAAAATCAAAACCGACCCGGTTCTGAAGGATATTCCGGTAGTGATCCACTCCTCCCTTTCCGGCAACGCCAACGAAGATCATATTCGCAAGGTGAAGGCGGACGGGTACGTGGCGAAGTTTGAGCTGAACGAGCTGTCGTCGGTGATTGAGGAAGTGCTGGATCGTTCGATGAAGAAGATTGGCGGGCCGTTGATTAGCCGGAAGCAGCTGGCTTAAGTCCTGTGCGGGCTGGTGCCCTCACCCCATCCCTCTCCCACTGTACACCCACAGGGAGAGGGCGCAAACCATAAAAAACCCGCCGAGGCGGGTTTTTTGTTTTTACATTAATGGCATCGCTCGCTGCACGATATCAATCAGCGGCTGCGGATAGATACCGAAGATCAGCACCAGCAGCGCGGAGATAAGCACTACGATACCACCGGCGCTGTACTGCCAGTTGCCTGGAGCATCACGGTTAAGCTGCTGAGGCGCGCTCAGGTACAGGCTCACGGCCACACGCAGGTAGTAGTACAGACCAATCGCGGAGCCGATAACGACACCGGCAGTCAGCCACCACAGGTGCGCCTGCACACCGACGGCCAGCACGTAGAACTTACCGATAAAGCCCAGCGTCATCGGGATACCCGCCAGAGAGAGCATCATCACGGTCATTACCGCGGACAGAATTGGACGGTGCCAGAACAGACCACGGTAGGAGAACAGTGAATCGGCATCCGGACCACGGTACGGGCTGGACATCAGGCTCACCACGCCGAAGGCGCCGAGGCTGCTGAACAGGTAACCGGCCAGATACACGCCTACGGCTTCCATCGACATCTCACCGCTCTGCAGCGCAATCAGCGCCACCAGCAGGTAGCCCAGATGAGAGATGGACGAGTAGCCCAGCAGACGCTTGATGTTGGTCTGGCTCAGCGCCATCAGGTTACCGAAGATGATGGAGACGAACGCGATGATGCCCAGCACCACGCGAACGGCTTCACTATCACCCACCGGCGCGTACAGAAACAGACGCATGACCACACCGAAGATAGCGATTTTGCTCGCCGTCGCCAGGAAGGTAGAGACCGGTGCAGGCGCACCCTGGTATACGTCTGGCGTCCACAGGTGGAACGGAACCAGAGAGAGCTTGAAGCCGAGGCCAACGATCATCATGCCCAGACCCGCCAGCAGCAGCGGCTCATGCAGCATGCCGTCGCCGAGGCTCTTGCCGAGCGCCATGAAGGAGAGGTTACCGGACTGTGCGTACAGCAGCGCAATACCAAACAGCAGGAAGGACGACGCGGCAGCAGACAGAATGGTGTACTTGATGCTCGCTTCCAGAGAGCGCTTCTGACGGAAGGCGTAACCAATCAGGCCGAACAGCGGCAGAGAGATCAGCTCAATACCGAGGAACAGCGCGGCCAGATGGTTGGCATTCGCCAGCAGAATGCCGCCCAGCGCGGCAATCAGTACCAGCAGGTAAAACTCTTCTTTGTTGTCGTTGTAGCCTTCGAGCCACGGGTAAGCAAAGGTACAGGTTGCCAGGCTCGCCAGCAGCACCAGCCCGGTATACAGCATGGCGTAACCGTCAACGCGCATCAGCGGGGTGACGTCCATCGCCCCGCCCTGGCCAACAAACCAGAGTGAGACTAACGCGGCATTCAGGCCGATGACCGACAGCGTGGCATTCAGGAAGTGATTGCGTCGCCACGCAATGGAGAGCATCACAACCACCACCGTCAATCCGACGATCAGCAGCGGTAGCAGCGCGATCAGTTGTTGTGGAGTTATTGTCATGGCGAATTACGGCCTTGTAGTAGAAACAGAATTAACAAACCACTGCTGGATATTGCCCATCGCGCTGTGCGAGGTATCCAGAATCGGCTGCGGGAAGAAGCCCAACAGCACCAGCAGTACGACCAGCAGCAGGATGATGAACAGCTCACGCAGCGACATCCCCGGCAGTTCTTGTGCAGCAATTTCGCTCTTCGCTTTACCGAAGTAAGCGCGGTGCAGCATCGCCAGCGAGTACACGGAAGCGAACACCAGACCAAAGGTGGAGATCACGGTAATCACCGGTACCACTTTGAAGCTGCCGAACAGAATCATGAATTCGCCGACGAAGTTACCGGTACCCGGCATCCCCAGGGTAGCCACCGCGAAGAACATGGAGAGCGCTGGCAGCCACTTAATTTTGCTCCACAGACCACCCATCATACGCATGTCGCGGGTGTGCAGACGTTCGTACAGCTGGCCGCACAGGATGAAGAGACCGGCTGCGGACAGACCGTGCGCAATCATCTGGATCACCGCGCCCTGGTACGCCAGCTGGCTGCCGGTGTAGATAGCAATCAGCACGAAGCCCATGTGGGAAACGGAGGTATAAGCAATCAGACGCTTGATGTCGTATTGCGTGAAGGCCATCCAGGCACCGTAGAAGATACCGATCACACCCAGCCACATGGCAATCGGTGCGAACTCCGCGGAGGCATTCGGGAACAGCGGCAGTGCGAAACGCAGCAGACCGTAGGCCGCCGTTTTCAGCAGGATGCCCGCCAGGTCAACGGAACCCGCCGTTGGTGCCTGGGAGTGCGCGTCTGGCAGCCAGCCGTGCAGAGGAACCACCGGCATTTTCACCGCGAAGGCAATGAAGAAGCCCAGCATCAGCAGGTATTCAACGCCGTGTGACATCGGGGTCTTCAGCAGGTCTTCGTAGTTGAAGGTCCAGGTGCCGGTTGCGTTGTGATGAACGAACACCAGCGCCAGAATGGCAATCAGCATTACCAGACCGCTCGCCTGGGTATAGATGAAGAACTTGGTTGCCGCCGTGATACGCGTTTTACCGTCGGACGCCTTGTGGCCCCACAGCGCGATCAGGAAGTACATCGGCACCAGCATCATCTCCCAGAAGAAGAAGAACAGGAACATGTCGATGGCAAGGAACACGCCGATCACGCCGCCCAGGATCCACATCAGGTTCAGGTGGAAGAAGCCCTGGTATTTTTCGATTTCTCGCCAGGAGCAGAGTACCGCCAGAACGCCGAGCAGACCGGTCAGCACCACCATCAGCAGCGACAGACCGTCAATCGCCAGGTGGATCGTAATGCCGAAACGCGGGATCCACGGCAGGATAAACTCAGACTGCCACTGCGGAATGCCCGCAGACTGGGTCAGTGAGTAACCGCCCTGCAACCACAGTTGCAGGCCAAGCGCGAGCGTCAATCCCATGGTGATCAGCGCGATCCAGCGCGGCATCTTCACGCCAAAGCGTTCGGTCTGCCAGCACAGGAAGCCGCCGATGAAGGGAATTAATATTAGCCAGGGTAGTAACATGGCGATTTACATTCCTTTTTAAGGCCCCCAGCAGGGGCCTGATTTTCAACGAATTCGAATAAAATTCACTTAACGATCAACGCAATACCATCAGCAGCGCCAGCACCACAACCGCACCGATGCTCATGGACGCCACATACCAGCGCAGGTAACCGTTCTCGCTGTACAGCAGGCCTTTACCTGCAAAGCGGGAGAGGATTGCCGGGATGTTCATCAGGCTGTTCAGCGGGTCGCGCTTCAGCAGCCACGCAACGCCCAGGAACGGCTTAACGAAGATCATGTCGTACAGCCAGTCAAAGCCCCACGCGTTGTACCACCAGGTGCCCAGCAGGCGGCCCGGCGCACTGTTGGCCACGGCAGTGACCAGCGTACGTTTGCCCAGCCACAGCCATGCCGCAATCAGGATACCCGCGATAGCGACCACACCGGAGGTGATTTCAAGCGTCAGAACGCGACCGTGCTCAAGCTCGGTGGTGTCTGGCAGTACGCCCTGCAACGGTGGCACAATCATCGCGCCAACGAAGGTGGACAGTACCAGCAGCACAATCAGCGGCAGGTGGTGGGTAATCCCCTTCCCTGCGTGAGCGTGAATTTGTTCTTTACCGTGGAATACGATGAAAATCATACGGAAGGTATACAGGGAAGTCATGAACGCACCGACCAGACCCGCAACCATCAGATTGATATGACCATTCGCCATGGCACCCGCAAGGATTTCGTCCTTACTGAAGAAGCCCGCGGTGATCAGCGGCAGTGCCGCCAGCGCCGCGCCGCCCACCAGGAAGCAGACGTAGACCAGCGGGATGGACTTACGCAGTCCGCCCATCTTGAAGATGTTCTGCTCGTGATGGCAGGCCAGAATCACCGAACCGGATGAGAGGAACAGCAGCGCTTTGAAGAACGCGTGCGTCATCAGGTGGAAAATGGCCGCGTCCCACGCCTGAACACCCAGCGCCAGGAACATGTAACCAATCTGGCTCATGGTGGAGTACGCGAGAACGCGCTTGATGTCGGTCTGAACCAGCGCGGCAAAGCCTGCCAGCACTAGCGTGACCGCACCGACGATACCCACCAGATGCAGAATTTCCGGAGTCATCAGGAACAGGCCATGAGTACGCGCAATCAGGTAAACACCGGCGGTGACCATGGTCGCGGCGTGGATCAGCGCGGAGACAGGGGTTGGACCCGCCATCGCGTCGGCCAGCCATGTCTGCAGCGGCAGCTGCGCGGATTTACCCACGGCACCACCCAGCAGCATCAGCGTTGCCCACCACAGCATGTTATTGCCTGCCTCGAAGTGTGCTGGCGCCAGTTCCACCATCTCGCGGAAGTTCAGCGTGCCCAGTTCGTTGTAGAGAATGAACAGCGCGAACGCGAGGAAGACGTCACCCACGCGGGTCACGACGAACGCTTTCATGGCCGCTGCGCCATTCTTCGGATCGGTATAGTAGAAACCGATCAGCAAGTAAGAGCACAGGCCCACGCCTTCCCAGCCCAGATACATCAGCAGCAGGTTATCGGCCAGAACCAGAACGACCATGCTGGCAATAAACAGGTTGGTGTAGGCGAAGAAGCGGGAGTAACCCTCTTCACCGCGCATATACCAGGAGGCGAACATGTGGATCAGGAAGCCGACGCCGGTGACCACGGAGAGCATGGTCAGCGAGAGGCCGTCCAGCACCAGGTTGAAACCGATGTTGAAATCACCGACCGACATCCAGGTCCACAGCGGCACGCTGAAAGGCTGGCGTCCGTTGTTAAAGAAGTCGATACCCGCATACGCTGTGACCAGCGCAGCCAGGCCGACAGAGCCCATGCCAACGGTCGCGGACAGGTTTTCAGACCAGCGGCCGCGAGAAAACGCCAGCAGCACGAAGCCAATCAGCGGAAAAATAATGGTTAAGGCAAGCATGTTCATCCACGCAACTCACTTACTGAATCGATGTTCAGATTCTGGCGGCGACGATGGAGCTGCAGCAACAGCGCCAGGCCAATACTCGCTTCAGCAGCCGCGAGGCTGATGGCGAGAATGTACATCACCTGACCATCGGTCTGGCCCCAGTAGCTTCCGGCGACCACGAAGGCCAGCGCGGAGGCGTTAATCATGATTTCCAGACCGATCAGCATAAACAGCAGATTGCGGCGGATAACCAGACCGGTCAGACCCAGAACGAATAAAATCGCAGCGAGGATCAGTCCATGTGTTAAGGGGATCATGCGCGCTCCTCCGTTTTTCTTTTCGCGCGGTCGTCAGTGCGGTTGCTCAGCACCTCGCCAGCACGCTCTTCGCGGCCAACGTGGAAAGCCACAACCAGGCCTGCCAGCAGAAGCATAGAGGCCAGTTCCACCGCCAGAACGTATGGGCCAAAGAGCGTGATACCCACCTCTTTCGCACCAATTGGCGTGCCGTCGATGCCCTGATCGTTCACGCCCAGAATGGCGTAAACGATCACCACCAGCATGATGGCCGACAAAATTGCCGGGCCAATCCACACCTGCGGTTTTAACCACTGACGTTCCTGCTCAATTTCAGAGCCGCCCAGGTTCAGCATCATCACTACGAACACAAACAGCACCATGATGGCCCCGGCGTAAACGATGATCTCCAGCGCACCGGCGAAGTGCGCGCCCAGTGCGAAGAACACCCCGGAAATGGCCAGCAGCGAAATGATTAAGTACAGCAGCGCATGCACCGGATTGGTGTGCGTAATCACTCGCAGCGTAGCCAGGATGGCGATAAGGCCACAGATATAAAAAGCGAATTCCATTGCCCTCTCCTTACGGTAACAGGCTCTTGACGTCGATAGGCTTAGCTTCGTTCTCTGCTTCGCCCTTATCTTTGCCGTCGATTGCCATACCCGCCATCCGGTAGAAGTTATATTCCGGGTATTTGCCCGGACCGGAAATCAGCAGATCCTCTTTCTCGTACACCAGGTCCTGACGCTTGTACTCACCCAGCTCGAAGTCTGGAGTCAGCTGAATCGCCGTGGTTGGGCACGCTTCTTCACACAGACCGCAGAAAATGCAGCGTGAGAAGTTGATGCGGAAGAACTCAGGGTACCAGCGGCCGTCTACCGTCTCGGCTTTCTGCAGAGAGATACAGCCGACCGGACACGCTACCGCACACAGGTTACAGGCAACGCAGCGCTCGGAACCGTCCGGGTCGCGCGTCAGCACGATACGGCCACGGTAGCGCGGCGGCAGATATACCGGCTCTTCCGGGTACATCCGGGTTTCGCGTTTAGCAAACGCGTGCAGGCCGATCATCCAGATACTGCGTACCTGGGTACCGAAACCTACCAGTAATTCTTTTAAGGTCATGGTCTATAGCCCCTTATGGCTGCTGCCAGAGAATGACAGCTGCCGTTACCAACAAGTTGACGAGCGTCAGCGGCAGGCACACTTTCCAGCCGAAGGACATTACCTGGTCATAACGTGGACGCGGTAACGCTGCGCGAATCAAAATGAACATCATCATGAAGAACGCGGTTTTCAGCGCGAACCAGATGAACGGCGGTAAGAACGGGCCATGCCAGCCACCAAAGAACAGCGTTACCATCAACGCGGAAATGGTGACGATACCGATGTACTCGCCCACAAAGAACAGACCGAACTTCATGCCGGAATATTCAATGTGGTAACCGTCTGCCAGTTCCTGTTCGGCTTCCGGCTGGTCAAACGGGTGACGGTGACACACGGCCACGCCCGCGATAGCAAAGGTAATAAACCCAAAGAACTGCGGGATAACGTTCCAGATGTCGGCCTGATTATTGACGATGTCGGTCATGTTGAATGAACCGGCCTGCGCCACCACGCCCATCAGGGAGAGCCCCAGGAACACTTCGTAGCTCAGCGTCTGCGCGGAAGCACGCATCGCACCCAGCAGCGAGTATTTGTTGTTACTGGACCAGCCTGCGAACAGCACCGCGTAAACCGCAAGGCCTGCCATCATCAGGAAGAACAAAATGCCGATGTTCAGGTCAGCGACCACCCAGGTCGGGCTGACCGGAACGATAGCAAACGCCAGCAGCAGCGAGGTGAAGGCGATCATCGGTGCCAGAGTAAAGATCACGCGATCCGAGAAGCGCGGGATCCAGTCCTCTTTAAAGAACATCTTGATCATGTCCGCCACCAGTTGGAGTGAACCACCCCAGCCCACGCGGTTCGGTCCGTAACGGTTCTGGAACAGACCGAGAAGACGACGTTCACCAAAGCTCATGAACGCGCCGCAGGTGACCACCACCAGCAGGATAACAATCGCTTTCAGAATGCTCAGCAGGATGTCGATAAGATCCGGCGTTAACCAACTCATGCTTTTGCCTCCTGCAGATTATCAAGACGCGCACCCGCCAGAACCGGCGCGATGCCAGGCATACCCATCGGCAGACCGACCTGCCCTGCTGTCAGATTTTCAGAAATAATCAGCGGCAGGCTGATGCTCTGGCCGTCATAGCTAAAGGCGATGTTCGCGCCCGCGTTAACGCCAAGCTTCGCGGCATCCGCCGGGTTGAGCTTGATGTAAGGCTGCGGCATACGGGTCTGGAAGACCGGTGAACGCTGGGACAGCTCATCGCTACCGAACAGGTGGTAGTACGGGGCAATACGCCAGCTACCGTCCTGCGCCTGGAAGCTCGCCGGTACGGTGGTGAAGAAGTCCAGACCGGTTTCGGAAGCTTCAATCAGACGCACGCCCGGATCGCCGTGGCGCAGGGAGCCGCCCACTTCAGCCTGGAACTTGTTCCACGCCTGCGGGGAGTTCCAGCCCGGAGCCCATGCGAACGGAATTTGCGAACGCGGGGCAGACGGCTGGTTGTTCCCTTCCATGGAGAAGGCGAACATGGTGTCTTTATCCTGCGGCTGGCGCGGTTCGTGCACGCTGATATTGGCGCGCATGGCGGTACGGCCGCTGTAGCGGTGCGGTTCACGCGCCAGCTTCTGGCCGCGGATGCGGAAGCTTGCTTCAGGCGCGGCATCTTTAATGCCTGCCAGCTGAGGCAGTTTTTCCACCACCGCGTCGATAACGTGGTCGAGCTGCGTCCAGTCCACTTCACGGCTCTGCACGGTGCTGTGCAGGGAGTGCAGCCAGCGCCAGCTTTCCAGCATCACGGTGTTGCTGTCGTAGTACGCCGGGTCATAAACCTGGAAGAAACGCTGGGCGCGGCCTTCGTTGTTGATAACGGTACCGTCGCTTTCTGCGAAGCTTGCCGCAGAGAGCACCAGGTGCGCTTTGTCCATGATCGCGGTGCGCTGATGGTCAATGACCATCACCAGCGGCGCTTTGGAGAGCGCGGCATCAACGCGAGCGGCAGACGCATGACGATGCAGATCGTTTTCCAGCACCACCACGGCGTCAGCGGAACCGGATTCCAGTTCGCTTAACGCTTCTTCCAGCGAGCCGCCGCCAATCATGCCCAGACCGATGCTGTTTACCGCACGGGCAATCATGGTCACGCCGACGTCTGCACCGCGGCCTTTCAGGGCTTTGGCAACGTTCGCGGCGGCCTGAATGATTTCAGCGCTACCGGCGTTGGTTCCGGAGATAATCAGCGGTTTCTTCGCACCTGCGAGGGCCTGAACAATCACGTCGACCTTGTTTTGCAGGTCGCGATCCAGCTCAACGGCCGGTGAGCTGTTGTCCAGCGCGTGGGCAATGGCAAAGCCAAGACGCGCCTGGTCTTCAACCGGCGCGCAGTAGGTCCACGCCGCGATATCGTCCAGACGGGTATTGTCGACGTTAGTCACAAACAGAGGATGCTTCGCGCGCTGGCCGATGTTGAGGATCGCCGCAATCTGCCAGTCAGCCACTTTCTGCGCCGCTGCCATTTCACGTGCTTTACCCTTCACCGCCTGACGAACCGCCAGGGCCGCGCGGGCGCCGGTCTGCGTCAGGTCTTCACCCAGCACCAGAACCGCATCATAGGATTCAATTTCGCGCAGCGCAGGGGTATGGATACCGCCTTCACGCAACACTTTCAGTACCAGCTGCAGACGTTCCTGCTCGCCCTGAGCGATGCCGGTGTAGAAGTTTTCCGCTCCAACCAGCTCGCGCAGCGCGAAGTTGCTTTCGATGCTGGCGCGCGGGGAGCCGATGCCGATCACTTTCTTCGACTGGCGCAGAATATCTGCCGCGCCCTGCATCGCCTGTTCTGCGTTCAGGGTAATGAAGTCGTCGCCACGGCGCTGAACCGGCTGACGCGGACGGTCTTTCAGGTTCACATAGCCATAGCCGAAACGACCGCGGTCGCACAGGAAGTAGTGGTTAACGGTACCGTTGTAGCGGTTCTCGATACGACGCAGTTCGCCGTAGCGCTCACCCGGGCTGGTGTTACAGCCGAGGGAACACTGCTGGCAGATGCTTGGCGCAAACTGCATGTCCCATTTACGGTTGTAACGCTCGGAGTGGGTTTTATCCGTGAAGACGCCGGTCGGGCAGATTTCTACCAGGTTACCGGAGAATTCGCTCTCCAGCACGCCGTCTTCCGGACGACCGAAGTAGACGTTGTCATGCGCGCCATACACGCCCAGATCCTGACCGTCTGCATAGTCTTTGTAGTAACGCACGCAGCGATAGCAGGCGATGCAGCGGTTCATTTCGTGAGAGATGAACGGCCCCAGATCCTGGTTACGGTGGGTACGCTTGGTAAAGCGATAGCGACGGAAGCTGTGACCGGTCATCACGGTCATATCCTGAAGGTGGCAGTTACCGCCCTCTTCACAAACCGGACAGTCGTGCGGGTGGTTGGTCATCAACCACTCCACCACGCTTTCGCGGAACTGTTTGGCTTCTTCGTCATCAATCGAAATAAAAGTGCCTTCGGTGGCTGGCGTCATACAGGACATCACCAGGCGACCACGCGTGTCTTCCGCGTTTTGATATTGCTTCACCGCACACTGGCGGCAAGCACCGACGCTGCCCAGCGCCGGATGCCAGCAAAAGTACGGAATATCGAGGCCAAGAGACAGACAAGCTTCCAGCAGGTTGTCCGCCCCGTTGACTTCGTATTCTTTGCCGTCTACATGAATCGTAGCCATTAGCATGCTTCCAGTTGGCTCAGTCGAAACCGAGCGTTAATCAAAATTCTTGTCGTTACCAGCGCGCTTTCAGCAGGTTCGGCTGAATACCATTGATCGAATGGGTATTGCTGAACGGCTGCTTGATGCCTGCTTCGAATTCGTCGCGGAAATATTTAATCGCGCTCTGCAGCGGCTCGACGGCACCCGGTGCGTGGGCGCAGAAGGTTTTACCTGGCCCTAAGAATCGACACAGTTGCTCAAGTGTCTCGATATCGCCCGGCTGGCCTTCGCCGCGCTCGATGGCGCGCAGGATCTTCACACTCCACGGCAGACCGTCACGGCACGGTGTACACCAGCCGCAGGACTCGCGAGCAAAGAACTCTTCCAGGTTACGTACCAGCGAGACCATGCCGATCTCGTGATCGACGGCCATCGCCAGCGCCGTACCCAGACGGCTGCCTGCTTTCCCAATGCTTTCGAATTCCATCGGCAGGTCAAGGTGGGCTTCGGTCAGGAAGTCCGTCCCTGCCCCGCCCGGCTGCCAGGCTTTAAATTTCAGGCCATCGCGCATGCCGCCGGCGTAGTCTTCAAGAATTTCGCGTGCGGTGGTACCGAACGGCAGTTCCCAGACGCCAGGGTTCTTCACGCGACCGGAGAAGCCCATCAGCTTGGTACCGGCATCTTTGCTTGAGGAGATGCCCTGATACCACTCTACGCCGTTGGCGAGGATAGCCGGGACGTTACACAGGGTTTCGACGTTGTTTACGCAGGTCGGTTTACCCCACACGCCGGAGCTTGCCGGAAACGGTGGCTTGGAACGCGGGTTCGCACGGCGGCCTTCCAGGGAGTTAATCAGCGCAGTTTCTTCACCGCAGATGTAACGCCCGGCACCGGTGTGCACGAACAGTTCGAAGTCAAACCCGGTACCCAGGATGTTTTTACCCAGAAGGCCGGCTTCGGTGGCTTCGGCAATCGCGCGACGCAGGTTTTCTGCCGCTTCGATGTACTCACCGCGCAGGAAGATGTAGCCACGGTACGCTTTCAGCGCAAACGCGGAGATCAGCATGCCTTCCACCAGCAGGTGCGGCAGCTGCTCCATCAGCAGGCGGTCTTTATAGGTGCCTGGCTCCATTTCATCGGCGTTACACAGCAGGTAACGGATGTTCATGGATTCGTCTTTCGGCATCAGGCTCCACTTCAGACCAGTGGAGAAGCCCGCACCGCCGCGGCCTTTCAGACCGGAATCTTTCACCGCGTTAACGATGTCGTCCGGCGCCATGCCGCCAAGGGCTTTACGCGCACCGGCATAGCCGTTTTTGCTCTGGTATTCGTCGAGCCATACCGGCTGTTTGTCATCGCGCAGACGCCAGGTCAGCGGATGCGTCTCAGCAGTACGAATTACAGTTTTCATTTGTACTGCTCCAGCAGGTCAGGAATCGCTTCCGGCGTCAGATGGCTGTGAGTGTCCTCATCAATCATCATGGTCGGCCCCTTGTCGCAGTTACCCAGGCAGCAGGTTGGCAGCAGAGTAAAGCGTCCATCGAACGTGGTCTGGCCCGGCTTGATATTGAGCTTTTTCTCAATCGCAGCCTGAATGCCCTGATAGCCGGTAATGTGGCAGACGACGCTGTCACAGTAGCGGATCACATGGCGACCTACCGGCTGACGGAAGATCTGGCTGTAGAACGTGGCTACGCCCTCTACGTCACTTGCCGGAATACCCAGCACTTTTGCGATCTCGTAAATCGCCCCATCCGGCACCCAACCACGCTGTTTCTGTACGATTTTCAGCGCTTCAATGGACGCCGCACGCGGGTCTTCGTAGTGGTGCATCTCGTGCTCAATGGCGGCACGCTCTGCTTCACTCAGCTCAAAAGCCTCGGTTTGTGGTTGTTGATTCTCGTGCATAATTAGCGGTCCACATCTGACATAACAAAATCGATACTACCCAGATACACAATCAGGTCAGAGACCAGACTGCCGCGGATGGCGGACGGGATCTGCTGCAGGTGCGCAAAGCTCGGCGTACGCACGCGGGTACGGTAGCTCATGGTGCTGCCGTCGCTGGTCAGGTAGTAACTGTTAATACCCTTGGTCGCTTCAATCATCTGGAAGGATTCTTGCGCCGGCATGACCGGGCCCCAGGAAACCTGCAGGAAGTGGGTGATCAGGGTTTCGATATGCTGCAGCGTGCGCTCTTTCGGCGGCGGCGTGGTCAGCGGGTGATCCGCCTTGAACGGGCCTTCCGGCATGTTGTTGAGGCACTGCTCGAGGATGCGCAGACTCTGGCGCAGCTCTTCCACTTTCAGCATCACGCGGGTGTAGCAGTCGGAAACACCGCCGCCTACCGGGACTTCAAAGTCGAAGTTCTCGTAGCCAGAGTAAGGACGGGCTTTACGCACGTCGAAATCAATACCGGTCGCGCGCAGGCCAGCACCTGTGGTCCCCCACTCCAGCGCTTCTTTCGCGCCGTAGGCAGCAACGCCCTGGGAACGGCCTTTCAGGATGGTGTTGCGCAGCGCGGCTTTCTCGTAGGAGGCCAGACGTTTCGGCATCCAGTCGAGGAATTCACGCAGCAGGCGGTCCCAGCCGCGCGGCAGATCGTGCGCCACACCGCCAATACGGAACCAGGCCGGGTGCATACGGAAGCCGGTAATCGCTTCCACCAAATCGTAGATTTTCTGACGGTCGGTAAAGGCGAAGAAGACCGGGGTCATCGCGCCGACGTCCTGAATGAACGTGGAGATGTACAGCAGGTGGCTGTTAATACGGAACAGTTCAGACAGCATAACGCGAATCACGTTAACGCGATCCGGTACGGTGATGCCTGCCAGTTTCTCAACGGCCAGCACGTATGGCATTTCGTTTACGCAGCCGCCGAGGTACTCGATACGGTCGGTATACGGAATGTAGCTGTGCCAGGACTGACGCTCGCCCATCTTCTCAGCACCGCGGTGGTGGTAGCCGATGTCAGGAACGCAGTCGACAATCTCTTCGCCGTCAAGCTGAAGAATAATACGGAATGCACCGTGCGCAGACGGGTGGTTCGGACCGAGGTTGAGGAACATGAAGTCCTCGTTTTCAGTACCGCGCTTCATGCCCCAGTCTTCCGGCTTGAAGGTCAGCGCTTCCATCTCCAGATCCTGCTTGGCTTTGGTCAGCTCAAACGGATCGAATTCGGTCGCACGTGCCGGGTAGTCTTTACGCAACGGGTGGCCGGTCCAGGTCTGCGGCATCATGATGCGCGTCAGGTGCGGGTGGCCGTCGAAGGTCATGCCGAACATTTCCCAGGTTTCACGCTCATACCAGTTAGCGTTCGGGAAAAGTTTGGTGATCGTCGGCAGATGCATGTCGTTTTCAGACAATGCCACCTTGAGCATGATATCCGTGTTGCGGTCTATTGAGATCAGGTGGTAGAAAACGGAAAAATCCGCAGCAGGGAGCCCCTGGCGGTGCGTTCTCAGACGTTCGTCCATGCCGTGTAAGTCAAACAGCATGACGTAAGGTTTTGGCAATTTCTTGAGGAAATCGACAACTTCCAGCAATTGTTCACGCTTCACCCAAACAACGGGTACCCCGGTGCGGGTCGCCTGAACGGTAAAGGCATCCGGCCCAAAACGGTTGCGCAGTTCGCCAATAACGGGGTCATCAAGATGATCCCGGGTCTGCCAGGCGGCTTCTTGCGCGGTTAAGTCGGTCATATTGTTCACCATTGCAAATGGTCCGTGGTGACTGTTAAGCCTGGCTTCGCGCTATTTGAGTAGTGATATGCGAAGGTTTTCTCCAGGCCTACAGGCGCAAATTAAATTTCGTCAGGCGTACGCAGGTTGGTGACGGCAATACGTTCACCGCGTTTACGCTCGCGCTCGGACTGCATGTTCGCGCGATAGACACCCTGATCGCCAACAACCCATGAGAGTGGGCGACGTTCTTTACCGATAGACTCCTGCAGCAGCATCAGCGCCTGCATATAGGCTTCTGGGCGCGGCGGGCAGCCCGGGATGTAAACATCCACTGGAATGAACTTATCAACGCCCTGTACAACGGAATAAATGTCGTACATACCGCCGGAGTTTGCACATGCGCCCATGGAAATAACCCATTTTGGCTCCAGCATCTGGTCATACAGACGCTGAATAACAGGTGCCATTTTGGTAAAGCAGGTACCGGCCACCACCATCAGGTCAGCCTGACGCGGGGAAGCACGCAGTACCTCGGCCCCAAAACGCGCAACGTCATGCACCGCAGTGAATGACGTCACCATTTCAACGTAGCAGCAAGAAAGGCCAAAGTTGTATGGCCAGATGGAGTTCTTACGACCCCAGTTGACCATATCGTGCATGGCATGTTCGAGTTTGCCCATGTACACGCTTTTGTTGACTTCTTGCTCCAGGGGGTCGGTTACGATCTCCTGTTTTTGCAGGGGGTAACGGTCATTCTCACCGTTAGGATCTATGCGGGTGAGCGTATAATCCATCTTATTGCCTCGCTGTTACTGCTGACGATTAGAGATACTGTTTTCCGGGTTGATGTGTTCACGACGTGAACGCGCAGGCGTCCAGTCAAGCGCGCCAATACGCACCAGATAAACCAGACCGGCCAGTAGCACTAAAATGAAAATTGCGGCCTCGACAAAGCCCACCCAACCACTTTCGCGAATGGAGGTCGACCATGCGAACAGGTAGAGCGCTTCCACGTCAAAGATGACGAAGAACATCGCTACCAGATAGAACTTGGCAGACAGGCGTAAGCGAGCGGAACCTACTGAATCAATACCTGATTCGAAAGGTGTGTTTTTGTGCCTTGCACGGGCGCGACCGCCCAGGAACCAGCCGCCGACTAACATCAGGCAGCACAGGCCAATGGCTACAATAAGAAAGATTGCGAATGCCCAGTGATGAGCGATGACTTCTGTGGATGTTGACATACTCATTGCTTACTCATCAAAAGTGATACCGACGACACTGCTCTTGCTGGCAGATGGGCATCACATCGATTCATGGGGAGGAACAAATAACCTTACACTAACTGTCTGAAATGAGACGTAGACAGCAAAATGATGGGGTTTTTTACTCCTTTCTATAACCTATTGTCAACTTTAACAAAGGTTTCTTCACATTAAATTACATCGAGCGATTCTCATTAACATTTGGTGCCCTTTAACCCTGGTGGTTACCTGACTTTTCGTCAAATGCATGTTGTTGAATCGTGTCCGTTTTGGAAGTAAAAAAAATAACCCTCCTATTTTGACAGGATTTGCCAACGATTCCTCCCCCCAAATAGGAGTATTTTCTTGATCTGAGACACGCTTTTGTTAATTCACCCAAAAAACCGGCAACATATTTGCTGCTTTTTTAACATCAAGGGGTTATGGATGAAGTTAGAACGGAAAGTGAACAAGATATAAGCAGAAGCATTTATTCCCTTGATATGTATGTTTTATTTATGAAAACCTTGTAACGAAAGAGGATAGTAATGGCAAAAAAAAGCCACTGCGTGCGAAAACGGCACGAGTGGCTTTTTTTTACACTTACAATTTGTTACCAGAATTTTGAGCTTTTGATCACTCAAAGTCACCTTCAACGATCAGGGAATCATCCCCCCCTTCGGAGGTAACATGCTCGAACTGCCATGGGTTATGGTAATTTTCCATCGCCTCAAATACCACCTTCGCCAGCTCGTTATGACTGGACGCGTTATGGCAAAGCAGATACTCGGTATCCGGCAGCGCTGGGAGACCATCAGATTTACCGAGAACGCGCAGATCGGGGCTCATCATCTCTACCGGACGGGCCGTTACGCCAAGACCCGCTTTCACGGCGGCACGCACCGCGGGCAGCGTGGACGCTACATAGGCCAGACGCCACGGAATGTTGGCTTCATTTAACGCCGTAAGCACCATATCCCGGAAAGGACTCGGATCGTCCAGTAAAACCAGCGGTACGGGTTCCCCTTTTTGCAACACGTATTCCGCTGCGCAATACCAGTGCGTTGGCGATGTGCGCAAGGTCAGACAATCAAACTGTCCGGGACGATGCGTCGTGACCACCAGGTCGACCTTGTTCTCATTTAACATCTCAACCATAAAGGCATTACGCTTTACGCTTACATCCAGCGCAAGCTTCGGATAAACCGAGCTAATTCGGTTGAGAAGAAACGGCAATATTGTATCCGCTGACTCATCAGATGCCCCTAAGGTTAACACCCCCTGAAGGTTGCTAAACATTAATGACATACATGCTTCATCATTAAAGCGAAGAATTTTCCTGGCATAACCCAGTAGCTGAATACCGTGTTCCGTTAAGAGCTTATTACGCCCGTGACGGGCAAAAAGCTCTTTCCCAACCAGTTGCTCCAGCCGCTGCATTTGCTGGCTAACGGCGGACTGAGTTCGGCAGACGGCGGCAGCAGCTGCTGCAAAAGTGTTGAGATCGGCGACCGCAACAAACGTTCTCAGCAGATCGAGGTCGAGATTCATTATCGGACGATTTGCATTTATCATATCTATTCACTTTCAGGTTGCTCGTGCGGAGCTGCCCGGGTTGAAGCTGTGTGTAACAGTTAAGCAATTCCTTCTGAAGGTTTTCCCTCGCATCCCGGCCCGGCAGACTGCCTGACAGATAGTTATTGTGCTGCTTTATATCAACAGTCAGAAAGCACGTTTCATGACGTTATTTTTATTCTCTTAAACGTTCAGGATATTTAGATGTTCGCAGGGTTATGTAAATTACATTAAAGGCGTAACACTTTTTCTGCCATCTTTTTCGCAGCGCTGTCAACGTAGCAGGAGATGTTTGACACATTCCAGCCAGAGATAACTCCAACAATAACAATCAATTAAATCGGAAAATCAGTTTCAAAAATGCAAAATCACTGCATCTTTCTACTGCTTTCCGTATAGACATCTTAACCCAAATCCACTTTATTTATAAGTCTTATTGCAATATTCGGGATTAAAGAGGTTTGTTAAGCTTCTAAACTAATTTTATTAGAATTAACTAAAGTTGCATTTTGTTGGTTAATAATAAATAAATTTTAATTTAGATTATGGTCATTCATTAATAACACTTAACATTAATTTCACATGATTAACTTTTAGCCGCTCCAGGCTATTACTGCAAGGTCCCTTCAACACTCAGGTTTTACGAAATGTCATCCAGCGTAACTTCTGCTTGTTGTCTGCGCGTTTTTATTTTCCATCAGAACAATATACATAATTCACATAAATTCGTAGCACAATCAACCTTTATTTATGGTTTGTACATGACGTTAAGGCGGTGAAAGCGACAGTCAATAGTTAAAAAGATTCATCACAATTTCGCTATGGGCACAAAATCTTCTTCTGCACACCCTTCAAAACGAAGCGTGGGGGGAGTACATTATTCCGTGCTGACTTCCACGGCAGGGAGTGGCAATAATAGCGAAAAGGTTAAAGGTTCATGTCCCCTATCGAAAAATCCAGCAAGCTAGATAACGTCTGTTATGACATCCGTGGCCCGGTTCTGAAAGAGGCAAAACGCCTTGAAGAAGAAGGCAACAAGGTTCTGAAGCTCAACATCGGCAACCCCGCGCCATTTGGTTTTGAAGCGCCGGATGAAATTCTGGTTGATGTGATCCGCAACCTGCCTACGGCACAAGGCTATTGTGACTCAAAGGGACTTTACTCCGCCCGTAAAGCCATTATGCAGCACTACCAGGCGCGCGGTATGCGTGACGTTACCGTCGAAGATATCTATATCGGCAACGGCGTCTCCGAACTTATCGTTCAGGCCATGCAGGCGCTGCTGAACAGCGGTGACGAAATGCTGGTTCCCGCGCCGGACTATCCGCTGTGGACCGCTGCCGTATCGCTCTCAAGCGGTAAAGCGGTACATTATCTTTGCGACGAATCCTCTGACTGGTTCCCGGATCTGGATGACATTCGCGCGAAAATCACGCCTCGCACGCGTGGGATTGTGATCATCAACCCGAACAACCCGACGGGCGCGGTCTATTCAAAAGAGCTGCTGATGGAGATCGTGGAGATCGCCCGCCAGCACAACCTGATCATCTTCGCTGACGAAATCTACGACAAGATCCTGTACGACGCGGCGCAGCACCACTCTATCGCCGCGCTGGCACCCGACCTGCTGACCGTCACCTTTAACGGACTGTCTAAAACCTACCGCGTGGCCGGTTTCCGTCAGGGCTGGATGGTGCTGAACGGCCCGAAAAAGCACGCAAAAGGCTATATTGAAGGGCTTGAGATGCTGGCGTCGATGCGTCTTTGCGCCAACGTGCCTGCGCAGCACGCGATCCAGACGGCGCTGGGCGGCTACCAGAGCATCAGCGAGTTTATCGTCCCTGGCGGTCGCCTGTACGAACAGCGTAACCGCGCATGGGAACTGATCAACGATATCCCGGGCGTCTCCTGCGTGAAGCCGAACGGGGCGCTGTATATGTTCCCGAAAATTGACGCGAAGCGCTTCAATATCCACGACGATCAGAAAATGGTGCTCGATTTCCTGTTGCAGGAAAAAGTGCTGCTGGTTCAGGGGACGGCGTTTAACTGGCCGTGGCCGGACCACGTGCGTATCGTGACCCTGCCGCGTGAAGACGATCTCGAAATGGCCATCAGCCGCTTCGGGCGATTCCTCTCTGGATACCATCAGTAATCTTAAAATCAGGCTACTTCGGTAGCCTGATTTGCATCTTCCCTCCCCTCCCCGCACAATGAAGTCCTGTCGCAGTGAAGACAAAAGGTAACCTATGAGTCAGAGCCATTTCTTTGCCCACCTCTCCCGCCTGAAACTGATCAACCGCTGGCCGCTGATGCGCAACGTGCGTACAGAGAACGTGTCTGAACATAGCCTGCAGGTTGCTATGGTTGCTCATGCGCTGGCTGCCATTAAGAATCGCAAATTTAACGGGCAGGTGAATGCCGAGCGCATCGCTTTGCTGGCGATGTACCACGACGCATCAGAGGTGCTGACCGGCGACCTGCCTACCCCAGTGAAATATTTCAATTCTCAGATTGCTCAGGAATATAAGGCTATCGAGAAGATTGCCCAGCAAAAGCTTATCGAGATGGTGCCCGAAGAGCTGCGCGATATCTTTGAACCGCTCATCGACGAGCATCAGTATACGGAAGATGAAAAGTCGCTGGTCAAGCAAGCCGACGCGCTGTGCGCCTATCTGAAGTGTCTGGAAGAGCTGTCTGCGGGCAATAATGAGTTTTTACTGGCGAAAACGCGTCTGGAAAAAACGCTGGAATCCCGCCGCAGCGAAGAGATGGACTACTTCATGCAGGTATTTGTGCCGAGCTTCCATCTATCGCTGGACGAGATTAGCCAGGATTCACCGTTGTAATTTTAGCCGGGTGGCGGCTTCGCCTTACCCGGCCTACGTTTCTGCGCTCACGCTAAAACGGGAATAACACCGGAATTAACACCACGCACACCACCATCACCAGCACGGTGAACGGCACGCCCAGCTTCACGAAATCGCTGAACTTATAATTCCCCGGCCCCAGCACCAGCGTGTTCACCGGCGATGAAACCGGCGTCATAAACGCCGCGGATGCCGCCATCGCGACCATCATCGCAAACGGGTACGGCGACACGCCCATAGATTTCGCCATCGCCAGCGCAATGGGCGCCATCAGCACCGCCGTCGCGGTATTCGAGATAAATAACCCTATCGTGGCGCACATGACAAACAGACAGACCATCATCATGTATGGTCCATACCCGCCGCCCACGTCCATCAAGCCTTTTACGATCAGATCCACCCCGCCGGTTTTTTGCAGTGCCAGGGCAAAGGGCATCATCCCGACGATAAGAATAATGCTCGGCCAGTGAATGGCTTTATACGCGCTTTCGGCGTCAATGCAGCGGAATTTCCCCATCAGCAGGCAGGCGATAATGGCCGCGACCGGATTAGGGATTTCATCGGTCAGCATCAGCGCCACCATCAATACCAGACAGAAAATCGCATGGGGCGCCTGGCTGTGCGCCGGGGAGGCATCGCTCTCCTCGACCGGCATGTTGAGCACCACAAAATCACGCCCTTTTTGCCCGAGCTGGCTTATCAGCTTCCAGTTGCCGACCACGAGAAAGATATCGCCCAGCAGGATCGGCTCATCGACGACGGCCCCTTCCATTGCCACGCCATCACGCTTCAGCCCCACTACGTTCAGGCCATAGCGGGTACGGAACCCCATTTCACGCACGGTTTTACCCAGCAGTTCCGATTCCGGTATCAGCGACACTTCGGCCATCCCCACATCCAGCGCCTGGTCGGAGAAATACTCGCCGCGTAGCACCATCGGCTCCAGCAGCTGCTCGCTACAGAACTCTCGCAGATCCACGTCCGCCGTTGACATATCAATCAGCAGGACATCACGCGCGCGGAACTCTGATACCCCGTTCACGTTAACGATCACCCGGCGAAAACGACGCCAGCGCTCAACCCCGATCACGTTCGCGCCATAACGCTCGCGCAGCTTAAGGTCGTCGAGCCGCTGGCCGACCATCGGCGAGCCGGGGCGAATGGCCAGACGGCGCGCCCGCCCGGTGAGGCGGTACTCTTTGATCAGATCGCGGAACGTACGTCGCTTCCACCCCTCTTTATTCTTATCCTGTTTGTCGCCTTTGAGGGCAAAACGGGTCAGCAGCATGTAGACCACGCCCATCGCCAGAATCACCAGCCCAAGCGGGGTGACGCTGAAAAAGCTGAAGCCCTGAAACCCTTCACGAATCAGCTCGCTATTGACCACCAGGTTCGGCGGCGTCGCCACCAGCGTCATCATTCCGCTGATCAAACCGGCAAAGCTCAGGGGCATCATCAGGCGCGACGGCGAGCTCTGCATCCGCATTGAAACGCTCAGCACCACCGGAATAAAAATAGCGACCACGCCCGTTGAGCT
Organism: Enterobacter sp. 50588862; assembly: GCF_001462935.1. Lineage (NCBI taxonomy): Bacteria > Pseudomonadati > Pseudomonadota > Gammaproteobacteria > Enterobacterales > Enterobacteriaceae > Enterobacter > Enterobacter sp. 50588862. Next base: position 66,660 of record NZ_LNHM01000012.1, on the reverse strand, counting down.
CATAAACGCCCCCAGTCCGGCGACCGTCAGCATCAGGTAGATCAGCATTTTGGTTTCACTGCTGCCGGCCACCTTAACCAGCCACGCGCCCATGATGGTCGCCACGCCGGTGCGAACAAGGCCGTCGCCGATGATAAACAGGGCAGCTATAAGGATAACATTGGGGTCGCTGAACCCGGAGAAGGCTTCCGGTAGCGTGAGCGTGCCGCTCAGCACAAACGCGACAATGACAAACAGGGCGACGGCATCCATGCGCACCTTGCCTGTGGCGAAGAGAATAATGGCGATTAAAAGCAGGCTCAGAACCCAGATTAGTTCACCGTTCACAACCTATCCTTGTCAGTGGAAGATGAGAAATTTTGCCATAAAAAAGCCCCAACAGCGTGGGGCTATATCATGGGATTACATTTTTAGCGAGACGGTTACAACTCCGTCGGGCGCTTTTGACACCGCCAGCGCCGTCAGGGAATGAATCACAAAGTCCGCCTCGTCCAGGCGTGGAGATCCCGCCGGAACGTTAACGGCAATGACGTGGCTCCCGGCGTTCAGCCCGGCCAGCACGCCAGCGGCCGCATCTTCCACCACCACACACTCTGCAGGCGCGAAGCCCAGCATTTCTGCACCAAGCAGAAACGCATCCGGCTCCGGCTTGCCGCGTTTAACGCGCTCAGCCGTAATGAACACCTCTGGCTTCGGTAAACCGGCCGCCTTATGGCGGGCATGCGCGACCGGAACAGAGCCGGAGGTGACGATAGCCCACGGGATCTGCGCTTCATTCAGATGCTCAAGCAGTTCGCGCGCCCCGGGCAGCGCGGTAATGCCCTCGGTGTCGGTGGCCTCAATCTGCTCCAGGTATTTGAACTCCGCCTGGATCTCTTCCTCAGAACGCCCCGCTAAAAAGTGCCGCAATGAGGTAATGGCCTGTTTGCCATGGATAAAATTCAGCACGTCCTGATGGTCGATGCCGTGCCGGTCGGCCCAGTGGCACCACGAGCGTTCCACCACCGGCAGCGAATCCACCAGCGTACCGTCCAGATCAAACAGAAAACCTTTACACTGCACACGCACCTCCGTCAGGCATTAATGATTTGTTGAATTTCGTTGCTGCTTAAATGGTACTGACGCGGGCAGGCGTGCCACGCGCTCAGCATACGTTGATATTTATCCCACATGGGGGTTTGGGCGTTGAAGCCGTGCGTTCCCGCATCAAAATGGGTGTAGCGCCCTTCGGTGTTCACCATAAAGCGAACATAGCTCAGGTAGCGCGCTTCCGTCGCGGCATCAAAGCCTAAAAAGGTCACGCGACGTTCGTCAATGGTCTGCTGGTCTTTGAGGTTCGTCCAGGAGACGTGCAGAGCGTGATACATCTCCATAATGTCGATCACGATGCGGCAGGTTTCTTCTTTCAGCTCGCCAAACTCTCGGTCCAGTTCGCGCATTTGCAAACCAAAACCGCGTTCGACGATGGTTTGCAGGCGGCTGTAGCGCGCAGCGTTATCGGGATCAAGCATAGTCATCATCTTGTACTGGTTAGACAAAATCAGACGTTGAGCATGGGTCATTTCCATCTTTTGACTCCTGTAGCGCATTGCACTGTAAAAAAAAGACACGGTAACGGTGTGTTACTGTGCCTTCTTTTGTTAGTCGTTTCGATGATCAATCACAAGTCATCGAGGAATGTTTTATCCAGCTGCTTAAAAGCACGCTTTAACGTGTCCGCCAGCGCCTGGTAATCCGGCTTGCCTTCAACCGGGGCCAGCGCCTGCCCGGCCTCCTCCAGTTTTCCACGCACTTCATAAAACCAGTGTAAAATAGAAGGCGGAAGCGGCGTAATGGAGCGTTTGCCTAACCACCACAGCCCCTGCATCGGCAGGCTTAACGCGAAGAGCGCCGTTGCGACGGCAGGACCAAGCTGTCCACCGAGGGCGATTTGCCAGCACATAGTAAAGATAGCGACCGGAGGCATAAAGCGAATCGCATAGCGCGTGGCGCGGATCGTGCGATTCTCAATAAACATTGGCGCAAGGCGCTTTTCCATTGGCCACGTCTTTGCGTAATGCTGTCCCCGACGAAACAGACTGAAAAAGCTCACGGACGGGATTTCGGGTGTCGACATGGCTGTACCTCAACTTCACATATAAAAATTAAAATTTTTGTGCAAAACCACAACAGGCTATGACAACGTTCAAAATATTTTGTCATCGCTACCCCGTATCGGGTATTCTGTGCCAGCCTGATAGGGCCGTAGACGAGAAGCGTTAACTCGTCAAATTATCGCATATTATGCCATTGTCTGAAAAATGTTCAAAATGGCTTAAAATCATAGGTATTTCTTCCATCCTGCCAGAATGTTCGTTTGGCATGATGTTAATCATAAACGTCTGGGTCAGCTTGCGTTACGCTTTTAGGCTCATTGACGTTTTTTTAGCCACGTATCAATTATAGGTACTTCCATGTCGAGTAAGTTAGTACTGGTTCTGAACTGCGGTAGCTCTTCACTGAAATTCGCCATCATCGATGCGCTCAACGGTGACGAGTACCTCTCTGGTTTGGCCGAATGTTTCCATCTGCCTGAAGCACGTATCAAGTGGAAGATGGACGGCAGCAAACAAGAAGCGGCTTTAGGTGCAGGCGCCGCTCACAGTGAAGCGCTGAACTTTATCGTTAACACTATTCTGGCACAAAAACCAGAACTGTCTGCTCAGCTGACTGCGATTGGTCACCGTATCGTCCACGGCGGCGAAAAATACACCAGCTCCGTTGTCATCGACGACTCTGTTATCCAGGGCATCAAAGACTCTGCCTCTTTTGCTCCGCTGCATAACCCGGCGCACCTGATCGGTATCGCTGAAGCGCTGAAGTCCTTCCCGAATCTGAAAGACAAAAACGTGGCCGTGTTTGACACCGCGTTCCATCAGACCATGCCGGAAGAGTCTTACCTCTATGCCCTGCCGTACAGCCTGTACAAAGAGCACGGCGTACGTCGCTACGGCGCGCACGGCACCAGCCACTTCTATGTGACTCAGGAAGCCGCAAAAGTCCTGAACAAGCCAGTTGAAGAAGTCAACATCATCACCTGCCACCTGGGCAACGGTGGTTCTGTTTCTGCTATCCGCAACGGTAAATGTGTTGATACCTCTATGGGTCTGACCCCGCTGGAAGGTCTTGTGATGGGTACCCGTTCCGGTGATATCGACCCGGCGATCATCTTCCACCTGCACGACACTCTGGGCATGAGCGTTGACGACATCAACAAAATGCTGACCAAAGAGTCTGGCCTGCTGGGTCTGACCGAAGTCACCAGCGACTGCCGTTACGTTGAAGACAACTACGACAGCAAAGAAGACGCGAAGCGTGCAATGGACGTTTACTGCCACCGTCTGGCGAAGTACATCGGTTCTTACACCGCGCTGATGGATGGTCGTCTGGACGCGGTTATCTTCACCGGTGGCATCGGTGAGAACGCGGCAATGGTACGTGAACTGTCCCTGGGCAAACTGGGCGTTCTGGGCTTCGAAGTCGATCACGAGCGTAACCTGGCTGCCCGCTTCGGCAAGTCTGGCTTCATCAACAAAGAAGGCACCCGCCCGGCTATCGTTATCCCAACTAACGAAGAGCTGGTCATCGCGCAAGACGCGTGCCGCCTGACTGCCTGATTCCACACCGCCAGCAATGCTGGCGGTGCTGTTTTGTAACCCGCCCAACGCGGCGGTAACGAAAGAGGATAAACCGTGTCCCGTACTATTATGCTGATCCCTACCGGAACCAGCGTCGGCCTGACCAGCGTCAGCCTCGGCGTGATCCGCGCTATGGAACGCAAAGGCGTTCGTCTGAGCGTCTTTAAGCCTATTGCCCAGCCTCGTGCCGGTGGCGATGCGCCAGACCAGACCACCACCATCGTGCGTAAGAATTCCAATCTTCCTGCGGCTGAACCGCTGAAGATGAGCCACGTTGAGTCTCTGCTCTCCAGCAACCAGAAAGACGTGCTGATGGAAGAGATCATCGCCAACTACCACGCTAACGCGCAGGACGCGGAAGTGGTGCTGGTTGAAGGCCTGGTCCCGACCCGCAAACACCAGTTTGCCCAGTCCCTGAACTTTGAAATCGCGAAAACCCTGAATGCAGAGATTGTTTTCGTGATGTCTCAGGGTACTGATACCCCAGAGCAGCTGAAAGAGCGTATCGAACTGACGCGCAGCAGCTTCGGCGGCGCGAAAAACACCAGCATCACTGGCGTGATCGTTAACAAACTGAACGCACCGGTTGATGAACAGGGCCGTACGCGTCCTGACCTGTCCGAAATCTTCGACGACTCTTCCAAAGCGAAAGTCATCAAGGTTGATCCGGCAAAGCTGCAGGAATCCAGCCCGCTGCCTGTACTCGGCGCAGTGCCATGGAGCTTCGATCTGATTGCCACCCGTGCAATCGATATGGCGCGTCACCTGAACGCGACCATCGTTAACGAAGGCGATATCAACACCCGCCGCGTGAAGTCCGTGACCTTCTGCGCGCGCAGCATTCCGCACATGCTGGAACACTTCCGCGCAGGTTCCCTGCTGGTGACCTCCGCAGACCGTCCGGACGTGCTGGTTGCTGCCTGTCTAGCGGCGATGAACGGCGTGGAAATCGGTGCAATTCTGCTGACCGGCGGCTACGAAATGGACGCGCGCATCAGCAAGCTGTGCGAACGTGCGTTCGCGACAGGCCTGCCAGTCTTTATGGTGAACACCAACACCTGGCAGACCTCTCTGAGCCTGCAAAGCTTCAACCTGGAAGTGCCGGTTGATGACCACGAGCGTATCGAGAAAGTTCAGGAATACGTTGCGGGCTACATCGACGCAGACTGGATTGAATCCCTGACCGCGACCTCCGAGCGCAGCCGCCGTCTGTCTCCTCCAGCCTTCCGCTACCAGCTGACCGAGCTGGCGCGTAAAGCGGGCAAACGCGTGGTTCTGCCAGAAGGCGACGAACCACGTACCGTTAAAGCGGCGGCTATCTGTGCAGAGCGCGGCATCGCGACCTGTGTGCTGCTGGGTAACCCGGATGAGATCAACCGCGTTGCGGCGTCTCAGGGCGTTGAGCTGGGCACAGGCATCGAAATCGTTGACCCGGAAGTGGTGCGCGAAAGCTACGTTGCCCGTCTGGTTGAGCTGCGTAAGAACAAGGGCATGACCGAAGCCGTTGCGCGCGAGCAGCTGGAAGACAACGTCGTGCTGGGCACGCTGATGCTGGAGCAGGACGAAGTTGACGGTCTGGTTTCCGGTGCGGTTCACACCACCGCGAACACCATCCGTCCACCGTTGCAGCTGATCAAAACCGCACCGGGCAGCTCTCTGGTCTCCTCCGTGTTCTTCATGCTGCTGCCTGAACAGGTTTACGTTTACGGCGACTGCGCGATCAACCCGGATCCTACCGCAGAACAGCTGGCAGAAATCGCTATCCAGTCTGCGGACTCCGCGACTGCCTTCGGTATTGAACCACGCGTAGCGATGCTCTCCTACTCCACCGGCACCTCTGGTGCAGGTAGCGACGTAGAGAAAGTCCGTGAAGCGACCCGTATTGCGCAGGAAAAACGTCCCGATCTGATGATCGACGGCCCGCTGCAGTACGACGCCGCGGTCATGGCTGACGTGGCGAAATCCAAAGCGCCGAACTCGCCGGTTGCCGGTCGCGCTACCGTGTTCATCTTCCCGGATCTGAACACCGGTAACACCACCTACAAAGCGGTACAGCGTTCTGCCGACCTGATCTCCATCGGGCCAATGCTGCAGGGCATGCGCAAGCCTGTGAACGACCTGTCCCGTGGTGCGCTGGTTGACGATATCGTCTACACCATCGCGCTGACGGCGATTCAGTCTTCGCAGCAGCAGTAATGTTAAAAAGCCCGGTGGCGCTAGCGCTTACCGGGCCTACGGTGTTGCAACCCGGATAAGCGAAGCGCCATCCGGCAAGAAAGGCGACCACTTAATTGGTCGCCTTTTTTTATTACAGCAGCTCCCGCGCCGCCGACACAATGTCATGCGCCGTCAGGCCATACTCTTTTTGCAGGAAGTCCTGTGTGCCCACCTGGCCGTAACGCTCCTTCACGCCCACGCGACGCATCGGCACCGGGCAGGTCTCCACCAGCACTTCCGCCACCGCTGACCCGAGACCGTTGTGAATACTGTGGTTTTCGCAGGTGACGATGCGCCCGGTTTTCTCGGCATAGTTTTTCACCAGCATCCGATCGATAGGCTTCAGGGTAAACATGTCGATGACCGCTGCGCTTACCCCCTCCTGTTCAAGCTGGCGCGCCGCCTCCAGCGCTTCCGCCACCATGATGCCGTTGGCAATGAGCGTGATATCGCTTCCCTCGCGCAGCACGTTGCCTTTGCCAATGGTGAAGGTTGAGCCCGGCGCATAGACGCTCGGCGCCTGCTTGCGGATGGTGCGCACCCAGTAGAAGCCTTCGAGATCGATAAGCTGACGCAGCACATCCTCGAACATCACCGCATCGGTGACTTCCAGCACCACCGAATGCGCCAGACCGCGCACGATGCCCATATCCTCGAAGGACATGTGCGTCCCGCCGTTGTGGCAGGCCGTCACGCCCGCATCCGAGGCAATCACCTTCACGTTGTTGCGCTGGTAGTCCAGGGACATAAACAGCTGGTCGAAGCAGCGGCGGCTGGCAAACGCGGTGAAGGTGTGCACGAACGGCTTACGGCCGGTGAGCGCCAGCCCCGCCGCAGTGCCGATGACGTTGGCCTCCATAATGCCGCAGTTAATCACGTGCTGCGGATAATCGCGCGCTACGCCGTCCATCGCCATTGAGCTCATCAGGTCCGCTTCCAGGGCGATAATCTCGCTGCCGGCCTCAATCTGCTTTGCCACAAAGCCCGCGTAGACCTTGCGCATCTCAACGGCGTCTTTCTGTCCTGCCGGTGCAACCTTAATCATGTGAAGCCTCCAGTTGGCGAATCGTCTCATTGAGGGCCGCTTTGCTCTCCGCGGTCAATCGCAGGTGGTGCGAGTTGCTGAGCTGTTCCAGGTACGGCACCCCCTGCCCTTTGATGCTGTCGAGGATCACCACTCGCGGACGCGCATCGGCCTCCGGTACCCTTGAAGTCACCTTCAGCAGTGCCGGAATGTCATCCCCTTTGACCGTCACCACGTCAAAGCCAAAGGCGCGGAATTTGCCCTCCAGGTCGAAGGCACAGATGATTTCGTCCAGTTCGCCGTCGAGCTGCTGTTTGTTCCAGTCCACGAACACGGTCAGGTTGTTCAGACGATGGTGAGCGATAAACTGGAACGCTTCCCAGCACTGGCCTTCGTTCAGCTCGCCGTCGCCAACGATGCAGAAGACCCGATTCGGTCGCCCGGCCAGCCTGTGCGAGAGTGCCATACCGCCCGCAATGGAGATCCCCTGCCCCAGCGAGCCGGTGGTGGCATCCACGCCGCGCGTTTTCAGACGGTCCGGGTGGCTGGGCAGACGCGTGCCGTTCTGGTTCAGCGTGCTCAGCTCTTCAACCGGGAAGTAGCCCTTAATCGCCAGGGTGCTGTAGAGCGCCGGGCCTGCATGACCTTTCGACAGCACAAAGTAATCGCGCTCAGGCCAGTCCGGATCCGCCGGGTCGATCTTCATCACGGCGCCGTACAGCACCGCCAGGGTTTCCACCACCGACATGCTGCCGCCGTAGTGCCCAAAGCCCAGCTGCGTCAGGGATTTGAGGGTTTCAAGACGGATCTGACGCGCCAGTTCGGTTATCTCGTTCTCATTCATGATTTGGCTCCGGTATTTTCCTGCGCGTTACTACCCGCAGGTTTGTTTTTCGCGAAGATGTTGTAGGCCACCAGCAGCGCGAACAGCGCCACAACCAGCCCGGTGATGGCAAGCGGTGACAGGAAGCGCGCCAGGTTGCCCAGCACAATCCCGACCGCGCCGAAGTCGGCGTCCGAGAAGGTGGTGTTAGCAAAGCCAATCGCACCCAGTACCGGCAGCAGCAAGACCGGGAGGAAGGTAATCAGCAGGCCGTTAGCAAAGGCGCCTATCATTGCCCCGCGGCGTCCACCGGTGGCGTTACCGAACACGCCTGCCGTTGCGCCGGTGAAGAAGTGCGGCACTACGCCCGGCAGGATCAGCACCCAGCTAAACTGACCGCAGATCAACAACCCCACAATTCCCCCGAGGAAGCTGAACAGGAAGCCAATCAGCACCGCGTTTGGCGCATACGGGTAGACCACCGGGCAGTCCAGCGCCGGACGCGCGTTCGGCACCAGTTTTTCCGAGAAGCCGGTAAAGGCCGGGACGATTTCCGCCAGAATCAGGCGCACGCCCTGCAGGATGATGAACACGCCCGCCGCGAAGGTGATCGCCATGATGATGGCGTAGACCAGGTAGTTTTGCCCGCCGCTGAAGGTGGACTCCACGTACTCACGCCCGGCGCTTACCGCCATGATCAGGTAGATAATCATCATGGTCAGGGAGATGGAGATCGAACTGTCGCGCAGGAAGCTGAGGTTTTTCGGCAGGTTCATCTCTTCGGTGGAGCGCGAGCCTTTGCCGACCCTGCTGCCAATCCAGCCGGACAGCACGTAGCCCAGCGTACCGAAATGACCGAAGGCGATCTCATCGTTGCCGGTAATACGCTTCATATAGCGCTGCGCAATCGCCGGGAAAAAGGCCATAATCAGGCCGAGGATCAGCGAACCGGTAAAGACCAGCCCCACCCCTTCAAAGCCTGCGACCGTCAGGATCACGCCAATCATGCACGCCATGTAGAAGGTGTGGTGCCCGGTCAGGAAGATGTACTTCAGGCGGGTAAAGCGCGCGACGACAATGTTCGCCACCATGCCGAAGGCCATGATCAGCGCGGTCGAGGCACCGTATTTTTCCAGCGCGATCGACACAATCGCTTCATTGTTTGGAATAATGCCCTGGATATTAAAAGCATGCTCAAACATGCCGCCTAACGGGTTTAACGACCCCACCAGCACCGTGGCGCCACCGCCCAGTACAATAAAGCCGAGAATCGTTTTAATTGTGCCTTTTACGACATCAGAAAATGCTTTTTTCTGCGCGACCAGACCAATTAACGCAATTAAACCCACCAGCACCGAAGGGACTTTTAAAATATCGACAACGAAATTCAGCGTTTCAAGGATAAACATATCCACCTCGCCTTATCAGGGTTATTGTCTGTCGAACCAGGCGCGCAGCTGCGCTTCGAGTTCGTTGATATCAATGATGTTGTTGATCACCACCAGCTGGCTTTCCGGCACGCTGGCGCTGGCCGCAATGTCTTTCGCCATCACGAACAGGTCCGCCGCGCCCGGCGTGGCGGAGGAGAGATCGGAGTGTTCAACCTCGGCCTCAATGTCCAGCTTTTTAAGCACCTTTTTAATGTTCATTTCGACCATAAAACTGCTGCCCAGGCCAGAACCGCAAATAGCCATGATTTTCATTGTTGTCCCCTTATTTTGAGTAGAGCACGCCCCATCACGCTGGCGCGTAATGTTGTGAATAATCGGATTAAAAAATTAAATCAGAAGCGGTCAATAATGGCTTTAATATCCTCCAGGGTACTCGCCTGATGTAATTTCTCCATATCTTCGTCGCTGGAAAATAATTCAGCGAGCGCGGATATCATTTCGATATGGCTATGTTTATCCGGTGCCGCGAGCATAATAATCAGATCGACAGGGTCAAACTCTCCGGCACCAAAAGAGACGCCCTGTTTTAGTTTTAGTAATGACAAACCCAGTCCTTTGGCGCCTTCCTCCGGCCGCGCATGCGGCATGGCTAGCCCTGGTGCCAGCACATAATAGGGTCCTAACGTATGGTGCTGCTGAATGATTGCCGTCACGTATTCCGGTGCAATCACCTGCAGATCCAGCAGCGGTTTCGCGCATATCTCCAGCGCCTGTGGCCAGCTTTCCACGCTATCCTGCAGCGTGATGGTTGTATCATATATCCAATTTTTGAGCATTTTCCCTCCCGCCAAACGCTAAAGATGGGCAAACTTTATTCAACCCATCAATCATTGACTGCGATCGCGATCACAAAGATAGCGCTACCAATTACCAACATGCAGAAATGTGATAGCGCTATCAAAATGTAATCATGGTGTGAAATCACAGCAAAAAAAGGGATTTAAGGCGTATACTGCCTGTCACCTGAAATGAAGGAAAAAAGAACGCGTCTGGTCAGCAGGAAGGTGTATGTCTTTAACCCGAAAACGGCGCAGTACCGGAAAAGTCACGCTCGCTGATGTCGCGCAGCTTGCCGGAGTCGGCACGATGACCGTCTCCCGTGCGCTCCGCACGCCCGAACAGGTTTCCGATAAACTGCGTGAAAAAATTGAAGCTGCGGTGCAGGAGCTGGGCTATATGCCCAATCTCGCCGCCAGCGCACTGGCATCCGCGTCCTCATGGACGATTGCGATGGTTGTTCCCAACCTTTCCGAAGCCGGTTGCTCTGAAATGTTTGCGGGCCTACAGCAGGTGCTGCAGCCCGCCGGATACCAGATTATGCTGGCAGAGTCCCAGCATCGGCTTGAGCAGGAAGAGAAGCTGCTTGAGACCCTGCTGGCGTCAAATATCGCCGCCGCGATTTTGCTCAGCGTCGAGCACACCGACACCGTTCGCCACTGGCTGAAAAACGCCTCGATTCCGGTAATGGAGATGGGTGCGATGCGCGCCGATCCGATCGATATGAATATCGGGATCGATAACGTGGCGGCCATGTACGAGCTGACGGAAATGGTGATTAGGCGCGGCTACCAGAATATCGGCCTGCTGTGCGCCAACCAGGAGCAGTGGATTTTCCAGCAGCATTTGCAGGGCTGGTACAAGGCGATGCTGCGCCATCATCTGTCGCCGAACCGGGTGATTAACGCGGCGATGCCGCCGAGCTTCTCGACCGGCGCGGCACAGCTGCCAGAGTTCTTGCTGGCGTGGCCGGAGCTGGATGCGCTGGTGTGCGTATCAGACGAGCTGGCCTGCGGCGCGCTGTATGAGTGTCAGCGTCGACGCATTAAAGTGCCGGACGATCTGGCTGTCGTGGGCTTTGGCGATAGCGACGTGAGCCGCGTCTGCCAGCCGCCGCTGACGACGATGGCGGTACCGCATCGAAAGATTGGGATTGAGGCAGGTAAAGCGCTACTGGAACGTCTGAATGACGGAGACTGGCGCGACCAAAAACCCATCGCGTCCAGCCTGTGCCTGCGGGAAAGCTGTTAAGGCTTACTCAGCCTCTTCCTCTTTTTCCGCTTTGTTTTCCGGCTTAGCGGATTCGTTTTTGGCGTTGCGGGTCATCCACAGCGCCAGCGCTTTTAACGAATCCGGCGTGAACTCGTCGCAGCGGGCGGTAATCTCTTCCGGCGTCATCCAGCAGACTTCGCTCACTTCCTCTTCCTGCAGGGCGAAAGGCCCATGGGAAACGCAGCTAAACAGTCCACCCCAGACGCGGCAATGTTCGTCTTCGAAATAGAACTGCCCGTGCTCGGCAAACGGCACCCCGGCGATACCTAACTCTTCTTCCGCTTCACGACGTGCGGAATCCAGCAGCACTTCATCGGCCTGCACGACGCCGCCTGCGGTGGCATCAAGCATGCCCGGAAGAAAATCTTTGGTGTCCGTGCGGCGCTGGACCAGAATCTTGCCCATGCCGTCATGCACAACGATGTACGTTGCACGGTGACGCAGGCGCTCTGCACGCATTTGTTCGCGGCTCGCCTGCGCGATCACTTCATTTTCTTCGCTGACAATGTCAACCCATTCAGTACTTGCCAAATGATTCTGCTCCACCATCGGGAAACCTTCTCGTCTAAGCGCTCTTTCGGCGCGTTTGCAGTTGTGGTGTAACTTACGGATTAATCGCTACCTGCGCAATAACTTGCTGATCATTAAGTGCGATAACGCTCAGGGTATTTCCATCCAGCAGGCCATAGCTCGCAGGATACCCGCCTTTCGGGATGCTGACCGATCCCGGGTTAAAGTGGTAAATCTCACCGCGTTTTTCAGCCACCGGAATATGAGTATGGCCGTAAACCAGGACATCGCCAGCCGTGAGCGCCGGGAGATTATCCGGGCCGAAAAGGTGTCCGTGGGTCAGAAACAGGCGGCTGTTTTCCAGCAGAACCTGTTGCCATGGCGCGGTAAGGGGAAAATGCAGCAGCATCTGGTCGACTTCGCTGTCGCAATTACCGCGAACGGCGATAATGCCCGAGGCAAACGGGTTAAGCTTTTCCGCCACCTGCGCCGGGGCATAGCCTTCCGGCAGCGCATTACGCGGACCATGATTTAACACATCCCCCAGAATCACCAGCCATTGGGCCCCGCTTTGCGAAAACAGAGAAAGCACTCGCTCGGTCGCGGGCAGCGATCCATGGATATCTGACGCAAACATCAGTTTCATCCGTCACTCCCTGGTAAAAAAACTCCCCTTATCATACCTGAAGCGTCAGGGCTTATCAGCCCGCGCGCTTAGCGGAGAGTGCCACATAGCGCTGTACGGAGGCTCGCTGCCACTGGAACGCCGCATAGTCCACCAGCAGTTGAGGGATCTCATCGCCGTTGAGGATCAAACGGTTCAGCATCAGCGCCAGATCGGTATCGGCAATACACCATTCACCGAACAGGTTCGGGTTGCCGTGAGCGAGCAGCGAGGTTGCAGTTTCAATCAGCTTTTGCGCGCTATCGACGCCTTCTGCGCTGAGCGCTGGCTTTTTCACACCGGCAAACACGACATCCGTGGAGCGCTCGACGCGAATCGGCACCAGGTCGCTACGCAGCCACGCCTGGATCTGCCGGGCGCGGGCGCGCTTTTGCAGATCGTGAGGATAGATGCGCTCCCACTCCGGCGGCGCAAAACGATCTTCCAGATATTCATCGATCGCCGAGGATTCGCTCAGTGCAAAACCATCCAGTTCCAGCACCGGCACGCGTCGCGTCAGGTCGTAACCCTGCCACTGGGGTTTGAGGTGTTCACCACCGTCGAGATCGACGGTCTTCAGCGTAAAAGAGAGCCCCTTTTCGGCCAGCGCGACGTAAACGCTCATAACATAGGGAGAAAAGAAATTTGCATCGGACCACAACGTAATTACGGGCTGGTTCATAACATCCTCATCGGCTGATCGGTTTTTACTCAACATATAATCTCTTTGCTTCGCTGTCACTTGATGAAAACTCACGATTTACAACAAGCACCTATACTCATTTGTCATGGCACCACTATTCGCATGGACAGGAGTTGAGAATGATTGACCTTTATTACGCCCCTACCCCAAATGGCCACAAGATCACCCTCTTTCTCGAAGAAGCCGAACTGGATTACAGAATCATCCGCGTGGATATCAGCAAAGGCGAACAGTTCAACCCTGTGTTTTTGGCTATCTCGCCCAACAATAAAATTCCGGCCATTATTGATAGCCAGCCGGCGGACGGAGGCAGGCCGTTAAGCCTGTTTGAATCCGGTGAAATTTTGCTTTATCTGGCAGAGAAAACCGGCAAGCTGCTGAGCGGTGAACTGCGCGAGCGTCACCACACTCTGCAGTGGCTTTTCTGGCAGTCAAGCGGCTTTGGGCCGATGCTGGGGCAGAACCACCACTTCACCGCCTTCGCGCCGCAGACCATTCCCTACGCCATTGAGCGATATCAGGTTGAAACCCAGCGTCTTTACGGCGTTCTGAACCAGCGGCTGGAGAAAACGCCGTGGCTCGGGGGCGACCATTACAGCATTGCCGATATCGCCTGCTGGCCGTGGGTAAATACGCATGATAAACACCGGATTGACTTAGCGTCTTACCCGGCGGTGAACAACTGGTTTGAGCGTATCCGGACCCGCCCGGCCACCGAACGCGCAATGCAAAAAATCCAGCAGGTTTAATCACCTATGAGGCTGGGTGGCTGAGAGGCTCTCATGTATTATGGGCGGGAAATACTGACACGGAGAAGACCTGCAATGTCACAGCCAGACGCTATTATTCGTATAAAAAATTTACGCTTGCGCACGTTCATTGGTATCAAAGAGGAAGAGATTGCCAACCGTCAGGATATCGTCATTAATGTGGTGATTCACTACCCGGCAGACAAAGCGCGGGCCAGCGAAGACATCAATGACGCGCTGAACTACCGCACGATCACTAAAAACATCATCCAGTACGTGGAAAACAACCGCTTCTCGCTGCTGGAGAAATTAACCCAGGATGTGCTCGATATCGCACGCGATCATCACTGGGTCACTTATGCTGAAGTAGAGATCGATAAACTTCACGCCCTGCGCTATGCCGACTCCGTCTCCATGACGTTAAGCTGGCGACGCCAGGCGTAAACCTGGAGGTTGTATGAAGATTCTGCTGACCGGCGGTACAGGCCTGATTGGGCGCCATCTCATTGCGCGTTTGCAGGCGCTGCATCACGACATTACCGTAGTGACCCGCAGCCCGGAGAAAGCGCGCCAGGTGCTGGGAGCGGGGGTCGATATCTGGAAAGGGCTGGCCGATCGGCAGAATCTGGACGGCTTCGACGCCGTCATCAACCTTGCGGGTGAACCCATCGCCGATAAGCGCTGGACCGAAGAGCAGAAACAGCGGTTGTGCAGCAGCCGCTGGAACATCACCGAGAAGCTGGTTGAGCTGATTCGCAACAGCCAGACCCCGCCATCGGTGCTTATTTCAGGCTCTGCAACGGGCTATTACGGCGATCTCGGCGAAGTGGTGGTGACCGAGGAAGAGCCGCCCCACAACGAGTTCACCCATAAACTCTGCGCCCAGTGGGAGCGCATCGCCTGCGCGGCGCAAAGCGATAATACCCGCGTCTGCCTGCTGCGTACCGGCGTGGTGCTTGCGCCGAAAGGCGGCATTCTGGGTAAAATGCTTCCGCCCTTCAGGCTGGGGCTCGGCGGGCCGATCGGCAACGGGCGACAGTACCTGGCCTGGATCCATATCGACGATATGGTGAACGGCATTATATGGCTGCTGGATAACGAACTGCGCGGGCCATTTAACATGGTTGCGCCGTATCCGGTGCGAAATGAACAGTTTGCCCACGCGCTGGGGCATGCCCTGCATCGCCCGGCGATATTACGCGTGCCTGCGACGGCGATTCGCCTGTTGATGGGCGAAGCGTCCGTGCTGGTGCTGGGCGGTCAGCGCGCGCTGCCAAAACGGCTGGAAGCGGCGGGGTTTGCGTTTCGCTGGTATGACTTAGAAGAGGCGCTGGGGGATGTGGTACGCTGAATATGTTACAGTGATACGCCATGTTCCGATGAAATGGCGTAACAATGGCAACCATCACCACTCCCCGGCTTCATCTCACCCCTTTCGAACCCTCTGACTGGGCGTTCTTCCGCTCGCTGCGCGAAAACCGCGACATTATGCGCTATATGGCCGCGATTGCGCCTGAGAAAGAGACCCGACGCGTGTTTGCCGCACGCCTGATGGCGGAGCATGTCTTCGTGATCCGCTTTCTGAATGAAGATACGCCCCTCGGCGATATCGGCCTGCAAATCAGCCCTGAGAATCGTGAAGAGGCGGACATCGGCTACACGGTTGTGCCTGCTGCGCAGGGAAAAGGCATCGCCAGCGAGGCGCTGCGCGCGGTATGTGACTACGCGTTTAACCAGACCGCCGTGAAGGCGATTAACGCGTACGTGCTGGCGGACAACGGCGGGTCTGTGCAGGTGCTTGAGAAAGCCGGGTTTGTGCGCACGCAGGTGCTTGAAAAGGCGTATGAGATTGACGGTGTGCGGTATGACGACTGGGTGTATCGCCTGGAGTGTGGTGCGGCCTGAATGCCGGGCGGCACTGCGTTTGCCCGGCCTGGGGTTTTGTAGGCCCGGTAAGCGAAGCGTCACCGGGCGATTGGGCTGCACTGCGGGCTGATGCCCTCTTTATTTCAGAGATCCTTTAAGGAACTGCTGCAAACGCGGGCTCTGCGGGTTTGCCAGCACCTCGTCAGGGTGCCCCTGCTCTTCAATTTTCCCCTGATGCAGGAAAATCACGTGGTTCGAGACGTTACGGGCGAAGCCCATCTCGTGCGTCACCACCACCATCGTTTTGCCCTCTTCGGCCAGCTTCTGCATGATGCGCAGCACTTCGCCGACGAGTTCCGGGTCCAGCGCGGAGGTCGGTTCGTCGAACAGCAGCACTTCCGGCTCCATCGCCAGCGCGCGGGCGATAGAGACACGCTGCTGCTGGCCGCCGGAAAGATGTACCGGATACTTCATCTGCTGGCGCTCGTCGATACCCACTTTCGCCAGGTATTTCACCGCGCGTTCCCGGGCTTCTTGCTTGCTTAGACCGAGCACCTGAACCGGCGCTTCCATCACGTTCTCCAGCACCGTCATGTGGCTCCAGAGGTTGAAATGCTGGAACACCATTGTCAGGCGCGTACGCAGCAGGCGCAGCTGATGCTTATCCGCCACCTTCAGCTGGCCGTCTTTGTCACGCACCAGGTTGATGTTCTGCCCGCTCACCACAATCGAGCCTTCGCTCGGCTTTTCGAGGAAGTTAATGCAGCGCAGGAAGGTACTTTTACCCGAGCCGGATGAACCGATGATACTGATCACGTCGCCTGCGTTAGCCTGCAGCGACACCCCTTTCAGCACTTCATGTTCGCCGTAGCGTTTGTGCAAATCAATAACGTTTAATTTGTTCTCAGCCATCATCTTTCTCAGTGCGTCGAAGAAGGTTTTATATGCTGCAGCCAGCGTTTTTCAGCCTTACGGAACAGGCTAATCAGAACATAAGAGATAATTAAATAGAGCACCGCCGCAATGCCAAACGCGGTAAACGGCTGATAGGTCGCGGAGTTGATATCGCGCGCGATTTTGAGCAGGTCCGGCACCGTGGCGGTAAAGGCGAGCGCGGTGGAGTGCAGCATCAAAATCACTTCATTGCTGTAGGCCGGTAGCGCAATGCGCAGCGCCGACGGCAGAATAATGCAGCGGTAAAGCTTCACCGAGGAGAAGCCGTACGCGCGCGCCGCCTCGATCTCACCGTGCGGCACGGAACGAATGGCCCCGGCGAAAATCTCGGTGGTATAGGCGCAGGTGTTGAGCGTTAGCGCCAGCACCGTACAGTTCAGGCCGCTGCGGAAGAACGCATTCAGCATTTCCGTGCCTTTTACGATCTCCAGCGTATACATCCCCGAATAGAACACCAGTAGCTGCACGTACAGCGGCGTGCCGCGAAACACATAGGTAAACAGCCAAATCGGGAACTGAATAAATTTATTGTTCGACACGCGACCGATGGCGAGAAACACCGCCAGAATGCCGCCCATCACCACGGAAGAAATCAGCAGCCAGAGCGTGATCGCCACGCCGGTAAAGCGGTAGCCATCCGTCCACAGCAGGGATTTCCAGTATTCCTGAATAATCTCAATCACAGGTCAGCCCTCTTCACACCCACGGAGTAGCGACGCTCGAGCAGAAGCAGCACACCATTGGAGACGGTCGTAAAGACCAGATAGATCGCGCCGCAGACCACCGCAAAGTAGAACGGCTCCCAGGTGCTCTTGCCCGCCAGCTGAGTCGCTTTCACGACGTCTTCCAGACCGAGCAGCGAGACCAGCGCCGTCGCTTTGAGGATAACCTGCCAGTTGTTACCGATGCCCGGCAGCGCATAGCGCATCATGGCCGGGAACATAATCCGGCGAAACGTTTGTGAAGAGGTAAAACCAAATGCGGTTGCCGCTTCAATGTGTCCTCTGGGAACCGCCATGTAAGCGCCACGGAAGGTTTCCGTGAAGTAGGCACCGTAGATAAAACCGAGGGTGATAATACCGGCCACCATCGGGTCGATATCAATTTGTCCCATGCCCATCGCATCCGTCACGCTGTTCAGAGCAATCTGCAGGCCGTAAAAAATAAGCAGCATCAGCACCAGATCGGGTACGCCGCGAATGAGCGTGGTATAGCCTTCGAAAATGAGCGCCAGCGGTTTGTTTGCCGAAAGCTTCGCCCCTGCGCCCGCCAGACCTATCAGCACCGCCAGCACCACGGAGCTGATAGCCAGCTCAAGGGTGACAAGCGCGCCCTGTAAAATAACGCCAGAAAATCCGTACAGCATACCGCGAGCCCTGTCGTATCGTGAGTGGTAAACCGTGTCTTATCCCCTCCCTCAGCGGGAGGGGCCGCACGTTATTTGACGGAGCGATTAGCCGCCGTACACATTGAAATCGAAGTACTTTTTCGCCAGTTTGTCGTAGGTACCGTCAGCGCGCATTTCAGCAAACGCTTTGTTCAACGCCTCACGCAGTTCGTTGTCTTCCTTACGCAGGCCCATACCGGTGCCCACGCCAAAGAGTTTCTCGTCCTTAATGGACGAACCGCCGAACTTATAATCTTTACCCACCGGCGTTTTCAGGAAACCTTCGCTTGCCGCGACTTCATCCTGGAATGCCGCATCAATACGGCCTGCCGTCAGGTCTGCGTAAATATTTTCCTGGCCCTGATAGGAGACGATTTCGATCCCCTTCGGCGCCCAGTGTTCGTTACCGTAGGTTTCCTGCGTGGTGCCCTGCAGCACGCCCACGCGTTTCCCCTTCAGCGACTCGAGGGTCGGTTGAATGTCAGAAGACTTAGCCACTACCAGACGTGAATCGGCCGCATAGAGCTTGTCGGTGAAGGCAATCTCCTGCTGACGTTTCTCGGTGATGGAAAGCGAGGACATAATCACGTCTATTTTTTTAGCTTTCAGGGAAGGGATCAGCGCATCCAGCGGGTTCTCTACATAAGTACACTGTGCTTTGATGCGTTTGCACAGCTCATTGGCCAGATCGATGTCAAAACCCACCAGTTCACCCTTCGAATTCTTCGATTCAAACGGCGCGTAGGTTGGATCGGTACCAATACGAATTTTCTGCGGAATGGCTGCGAAGGCCGCGGTGGCGCTGGAAAAGGCCAGTACCAGAGATAATGACAACACGAGTTTTTTCATATTTGTCCTCAACAAACTGTCTTCATACGGTTTTTTTACGACGACGGGGTGGGGTTAATGTGCCATTAATCCACGCTGTCAGGCAAAGAATAATGCCTTTCAGACGGGAATTTTTGCATTATAAATGCTTAAGTATGCACATAGCGACCCAATATGGTGCACAAATTGCACCATATTGAATCACCCACACCCGCGACGCACCACGCTGGTGCGTTAGTCACCGTAGACGTTGAAGTCGAAGTATTTCTTCGCCAGTTTGTCGTAGGTACCGTCTTTGCGCAGCTCCGTGAATGCTTTGTCAAAGGCGGCTTTCAGCTCTTTATCGTCCTTACGCAGGCCGATGCCGGTGCCGTCACCAAAGTATTTTTTGTCTTTCACGGACGGGCCCGCAAAGGCGTAATCTTTACCGGCCGGCTGCTTCAGGAAGCCTTCGCTCGCCGCGACTTCATCCTGGAATGCGGCATCCAGACGGCCTGCCGCCAGGTCAGAGTAGATCAGATCCTGGTTCTGGTAAGCCACCACGTCGACGCCCTTCTCGCGCCAGTTGGCATTCGCGTAACCTTCCTGGGTTGAGCCCTGGAGCACGCCCACATGCTTGCCTTTCAGCGAGTCGATGGTCGGCTGGATCGGGGAACCTTTCGCGGCAATCAGACGCGAATCCGCAGCGTAGAGCTTGTCAGAGAAGGCAATCTCCTGCTGGCGTTTTTCGGTGATGGAGAGAGAAGAGATAATGGCGTCGATTTTCTTTGCCTTCAGCGACGGGATTAACGCGTCGAAGTCGCTGCCCACCCATGTGCATTTCACTTCCATACGTTTGCACATTTCATTTCCCAGATCGATATCAAACCCCACGAAATCGCCTTTCGCATCCTTGGAAGAGAATGGCGCGTAGGTTGCGTCTGTACCGATACGAACCGTCTGTGGAAGCGCTGCGTAGCTACCTGCCGCCGCACTTAACCCCACCAGCAAAGACAGAGCCAGAACCGTCTTCTTCATACATTTACCCTCAAGTACCGTGATTTTATTATGTATTGTGTTGTGTGTTGTGTTGCAGGCTTCTCTTGCAGGTCTTATGCCACATTGCCGTCTGGTCAAAAGTTCGACGTTAAATATGTTAATAAAACGTTGCGATATTGCCTTAATGGTGAAAGATAGCAGGTCTGCCGAACGAACCGGAAAGAGAAAAAGGGAAAAAGCGAATTAAATGTCGAGGATATGATCGCCGTTGCATAATTGCCCTGAAACAGGGCAACGTCTCTTTTCATGCACAGCATTTGTGCACAGAATCAGGCTCCCTGCCAGCGGGTGAAGAGGTCTTCGGGCAGGTCGATGTCAAACTGATCCAGCACGCGATTGACGGTCTGATTAATCACATCGTCCAGCGACTGAGGTCGGTGATAGAACGCCGGCACCGGCGGCATGATCACTGCGCCCAGCTCGGCGGCCTGGGTCATGAGGCGCAGATGGCCCAGGTGCAGCGGCGTTTCCCGCACGCAGAGCACCAGCGGGCGGCGCTCCTTCAGCACCACGTCCGCCGCGCGCGTTACCAGCGTGTCGGTATAGCTGTTCACAATCCCGGAGAGCGTTTTGATTGAACAGGGCAGGATCACCATACCGGCGGTTTTAAACGAGCCTGAGGAGATGCTGGCGGCGATATCGCGGGCATCGTGAACCACGTCCGCCAGCGCCTGGACATCGCGCAGGGAGAGATCCGTTTCAAGGGAGAGGGTTTGCCGCGCCGCCTGGCTCATCACCAGATGCGTTTCCACTTCTGCCACGTTACGCAAAACCTGTAGCAGGCGTACGCCGTAAATCGCGCCGCTGGCACCGCTGATGCCTATTATGAGTCGTTTCATGATTTCGCCCTTGCTGAATTCTGGGCTGACTGTGCAGGATTTTGCGGGGAGTTGCAAGTGAGGGCGAGCGCCCTCACCTGCGGAGAGATTAACCTTCGTTGTGCATCTCTAAGCTTTCGAGATCGTTTTGCAGCTGAACGGCTTTCGCATCGTCGTTGCGCAGCGAATCAAGGTAGTCGAGGTACTGCTGGTCAACGTCTTTCGTCACGTAGACGCCATTGAACACGGAGCATTCGAACTGCTGAATCTCCGGATTCTCGGCGCGCACCGCGTCGATGAGATCGTTGAGATCCTGGAAAATCAGGCCGTCGGCACCGATGATCTGGCGAATCTCATCCACTTCACGGCCGTGAGCAATCAGCTCGTTGGCGGTTGGCATATCAATGCCGTACACGTTCGGGAAGCGAATCTCCGGCGCGGCAGATGCCAGGTAGACTTTCTTCGCACCCGCTTCGCGCGCCATCTCGATAATCTGCTCAGAGGTGGTGCCACGAACGATGGAGTCATCCACCAGCAGAACGTTTTTGTCGCGGAATTCCGCGCGGTTGGCGTTCAGCTTGCGGCGCACGGACTTACGGCGCAGGTGCTGGCCCGGCATGATAAACGTGCGGCCAACGTAGCGGTTCTTCACGAAGCCCTGACGGTACGGCTTGTCCAGAATGCGGGCGATCTCCAGGGCGATATCGCAGGAGGTTTCCGGGATAGGAATCACCACGTCGATGTCGAGATCGTCCCACTCGCGGGCAATCTTCTCGCCGAGCTTCGTGCCCATATTGACGCGCGCGCTGTAGACGGAAATCTTGTCGATGAACGAATCCGGACGGGCAAAATAGACGTATTCAAACAGGCACGGGTTGCTGACCGGGTTGTCGGCACACTGCCGGGTGAACAGCTGGCCCTTCTCGGTGATATACACCGCTTCGCCCGGCGCAACGTCGCGCAGGAATTCGAAGCCCAGGGTATCCAGCGCCACGCTCTCAGAGGCAACCATATATTCGGTACGGCCATCGCCGAGGTCGCGCTTGCCCAGCACCAGCGGACGAATGCCGTTTGGATCGCGGAAGGCGACCATGCCGTGACCGATGATCATCGCCACGCAGGCGTACGCACCGCGGATCTGGCGGTTGGTCGCGGCAATGGCAGCGAAGATATTGTCTGCTTCCAGCGGGTAGTGACGGAAGTTATCCAGCTCGCTGGCGAACACATTGAGCAGGATTTCTGAATCAGAGGTGGTGTTAATGTGGCGACGTTTCTCTTCGAACAGCTTCTTACGCAGCTCATGAGCGTTGGTCAGGTTGCCGTTATGGGCAAGCGTGATGCCATACGGTGAGTTGACGTAGAAAGGCTGTGCCTCAGAGGCGCTGGAACTGCCAGCAGTAGGATAACGAACGTGACCGATCCCCATATTACCTTGCAGACGCTGCATATGGCGGGCTTCAAACACATCGTTTACCAGGCCATTGGCCTTACGTAAACGGAAGCAGTTGTTTGCATCAATGGTGATGATACCCGCAGCATCCTGCCCACGGTGCTGAAGCACCGTTAACGCGTCATAAATCGACTGGTTTACCGGCATGAAACCGGCGATACCGACAATACCGCACATTCGTCTTTTCCTCGTTAAGCCACATCTCAGGGTTTATGCCCTGGGCAAAAAACTCGACGAGCTTTGCAGATAGTCAAAGAACCATCTGATGATGAAGCTGAACTCTGGAATGAGCTGCGATTTTTGCCAGTCTTCGCTTTTGGAGAACCCGGTGAAGGTATCCAGGAAGAACAGGATCGCGGCCACAATCAGCACGCCTCGTAATGCCCCGAAACAGATCCCGAGTACCCTGTCCGTTCCTGACAGACCGGTTTTCTCGACCAGCTGACCTATCACGTAATTCACGATAGCGCCGACAATCAGCGTCGCGATAAACAGCACCGCGATGGCGATTCCATTTCGGACCAGTTCATCTTCAAAGCCCGTGAACCAGACAGACAGGTAAGTGTAGTAATGACTGGCAACAAAGAAAGCACAACCCCAGGTTACCAGCGATAACGCTTCACGAACAAAGCCACGGATCAGGCTAACCAGACAGGAAAAACCAATCACCGCAATGATGGCGTAATCAATCCAGACCATATGTGTCCCACGATTAAACGCCCTGTCATCCAGTTCGGGGCGAATTCTAACAGAAAAAGAAAACGTTTGCGTAGGGATTTCCTTCCCGCGCGTAAATAAAAAAGGCGCTGAAAAAATGTTCAACGCCGTGGCTTATCGCCTCTCTCTAAAGGAGCAGGTCGTACTTAGTTCGCGCTGTAGCTCATCACCACACCACTCAGCCCGGAGATCTGCTTCAGCTCGCCCAGCGACCCTTTCAGCTTGTCTTTCGACGCCTCCGGCCCCACGAGGATACGGGTAATTTTACCCTGTACCGGCGTGGAAGGTGAAGTGTAAACGCGATAGCCCGCGCTGCGCAGTTTACCCACAACCTCGTTGACTTTATCGGCGTTTTTCAGCGCCCCCAGCTGCACAACGTAGGCTTTGCCGGTCGGCGCTGCGTCTTGCTTCGCAGGTGGTGGAGTTTCAGACGCTGCAGCAAGCTGCTCTGCTGCTTTATCTCGCTGTTGCTGAGGCTTCGGCTGCGGTTTCTCTACCGGCTTCGGTTTTTCAGCAGGCTTAGGCTTCTCTACCGGTACCGGATCGATCTCGATGTTGTTATTCGCCGCCAGACGCGACGGGTCGAGTGACGGTGCAGCGGCATCGCCCGCGCGAACTTCTTCCGCCGCCCCTTCAGGCGGCTGAGCAGGCAGCGCCTGAGTCGCCGCAGGCAGCATATCCGGCTCATCGCGGTCGCCCGGCTTCGGCACCAGCGGAATGGCTGCAAACTCGTCCTGATAATGTTTTTTCTGCCCGTCGAGCAGCCCGGGAAGAATAATCACCCCGAGCGCGACCAGCACAATGGTTCCTGTTAAACGGTTCTGAAACTTACTCGCCACCGGTTCTCCCCGCGTCCATCACTTCCATGACATGTGCTACCGTGTGGAAAGAGCCACACACCAGCACGGTATCTTCTGGTTTTGCATCCGCCATCGCGGCATGCCAGGCCTGCGCCACGCTACTGTAGATTGCACCTTTACCGAGATGTTCCATCAACTGCTCAGCAGTCGCACCGCGCGGCCCCTCCAGAGGAGCACAATACCAGCTATCGACCACACTCTCCATGCAGGCCAGCGTGCCGCCGATATCTTTATCATGAAGCATACCGATAACCGCCAGCACGCGCCCGGTTTTTGGTAACGATTTGAGACGTCCTGCGAGATACGCCGCCGCATGCGGGTTGTGCGCCACATCCAGAATCAGACGCGGTGACTCGCTGACTATCTGGAAACGACCCGGCAGCAGCGCATTCTGAATGCCGTCACGGATCGCCTGCTCACTTACAGCTAATCCGCTGGCGCGCAGTGCCGCCAGCGCGGTTGCCGCGTTCGGCTGCGGTACCTGCGGCAGCGGCAGATTCTCCAGCACGCCCTGCGCATCGCTGAAGCGCCAGCCGTTGCCCTGCACCTCATACTGCCAGTCAACGCCTCGGCGCAACAGATGTGCGCCCTTCTCTTTCGCCACGTCGTCAATGGTATGCGGCATGTCCGGCTCGCCCACCACGGCGGGCTTATTCGCCCGGAAAATACCGGCCTTCTCGCGGCCAATGCTTTCACGGTCCGGGCCCAGCCAGTCGGTATGATCCAGCGCGATGCTGGCGACTACCGCCACGTCCGCATCCACCATATTGGTGGCATCCAGACGCCCGCCCAGCCCCACTTCCAGGATCACCACGTCCAGCTGCGCCTGTTTGAACAGCCACAGCGCCGACAGGGTGCCGTATTCAAAATAGGTTAATGAGGTTTCCCCGCGCGCCGCTTCGATAGCCGCGAACGATGCCGTATGGGCAGATTCCGCCAGCTCGGTGTTCTGCACCCGCACGCGCTCGGTATAGCGCACCAGATGCGGTGAGCTGAAAACGCCAACCTTGTACCCCGCCGCCATCAGGACTGACTCCAGCGTGCGGCAGGTCGTCCCTTTACCGTTAGTACCTGCAACGGTGAACACGAACGGAGCCGGTTTCAGCACGTCGAGACGCGCGGCAACCTGGCTTACGCGCTCAAGGCCCATATCGATGGTTTTACTGTGCAGGTTTTCCAGATAAGAAAGCCACGCGGCCAGGGGCGACGTGGCTTGGGGAATGCTTTTATTTTCCATAATGCCCGGTTGTCATTAACAGGTTATAAAGCAAAAGGGCAGCGCCATCTGGCCCTGCCCTTTTCAGTTATCAGGCCTCGGGTTCCTGATCCGGTACCACCACGCCTTCGCGCGGCTCATCCGGGTTAGGCGCTGGCAGATTCATCAGCTTCGCCAGAATGCTGGCCAGTTTCAGGCGCATTTCCGGACGGCGGACGATCATATCGATAGCGCCTTTCTCAATGAGGAACTCACTGCGCTGGAAGCCCGGCGGCAGTTTTTCACGAACGGTCTGCTCGATGACGCGAGGACCAGCAAAGCCGATCAGCGCTTTTGGCTCAGCGATGTTCAGGTCACCCAGCATCGCGAAGCTTGCGGAGACGCCACCCATGGTTGGGTCGGTCAGCACGGAGATGTACGGCAGACCGCGCTCCTGCATTTTCGCCAGCGCCGCAGAGGTTTTCGCCATCTGCATCAGGGACATCAGCGCTTCCTGCATACGCGCACCACCGGAGGCGGAGAAGCAGATCAGCGGACAGTTGTCTTCCAGCGCCTGCTCAACGGCACGCACGAAACGCGCGCCGACCACGGAGCCCATTGAGCCGCCCATAAAGGAGAACTCAAACGCAGCAGCAACCACCGGCATCTCGTGCAGGGTGCCTTTCATGACGATCAGCGCGTCTTTCTCGCCGGTCTCTTTCTGTGCAGAGGCCAGACGATCTTTGTATTTTTTGGAATCGCGGAACTTCAGCACGTCTTTTGGCTCAAGCTCGCTGCCCAGTTCTACCAGAGAACCTTCGTCCAGCAGGCTATGCAGGCGGTTGCGCGCCGACATACGCATGTGGTGGTCACACTTCGGACACACCTCGAGATTGCGTTCCAGTTCTGCGCGATACAGAACCTGGCCGCAGCTATCACACTTCGTCCATACCCCTTCAGGAATGCTCGCTTTGCGCGTCGGGGTAATGTTGCTTTTAATTCGTTCAATCCAGCTCATTGATAACCTTTCTGCCTGAACCTGGTCGTATGCCAGTTTTGCTATAAGAGGCGAATAATGCCATTTTTGCCTCCAACAGACCATGAATGTTGCACATTAAAACATAACAGCCCGAAACTTTGGATAAAAAAGTGGTCGAACCGCCAGCGTGCATTTACTTCGCTTGCTTTGCTGCCGCGCGTTTGTGACGAATAATTTCAATCACGCCAGGCAGTACGGAAAGCACAATAATCGCTACAATCAGTAACTTAAGGTTTTCCTGAACCACCGGCAAGTCGCCAAACAGATAGCCTGCATAGGTAAAGAGCAACACCCAAAGCAGTGCGCCCACCACGTTATACATTGCAAAATGACGATAGGACATATGGCCCATTCCCGCCACAAACGGCGCAAATGTGCGCACAATAGGCACAAAACGCGCAAGGATAATGGTTTTTCCACCATGACGTTCATAGAAGGCATGGGTCTTGTCTAAATAGCTGCGGCGGAAAATTTTCGAGTCCGGATTACTGAACAACCGCTCACCGAACACCCGGCCAATCGTATAGTTGACCGCATCCCCGACAATTGCGGCAATCACCATCAACACCACCATCAGATGCACGTTCAAATCATTGGTGGGCAGCGCCGACAACGCACCGGCCACAAACAGCAGCGAGTCTCCCGGCAGGAACGGGGTAACGACCAGACCGGTTTCACAGAACAGAATCAGGAACAGAATGGCGTAAACCCAGACGCCGTACTGCGCGACCAGCTCCGCCAGGTGAACATCAATATGCAGAATGAAATCAATCAGAAAACGTATTACGTCCATATTGTCTAAGCCTTAATTGCACCTTTGTTTAGTCCGCTAAAAACAGCGGGCCCATTGGCGGTTTTGGCAGGTCAAACCGATCCGGATAGTCTACCGAGACCAGATAAAGCCCTTCCGCTTTCGCCGTTGCTGCCGCAAGCGTTCTGTCCTTCGCTGCCAGCAGTTCTGCAATCCAGCTCTCCGGCTGGTGTCCGGCGCCCACTTCCATCAGGCTGCCCACAATATTCCGCACCATATGATGTACAAAGGCATTGGCTTTGATATCCACCACCACATACGCGCCAAAACGACTGACGTTAATGTGCATGACGTTACGCCACGGCGTACGGGACTGACACTGCACCGCACGAAACGACGTAAAGTCATTTTCACCAATCAGACACTGCGCCGCGCGATGCATGCGTTCTGCATCGAGCGGTTCATAAAAATGCGTCACGCCCTGGCTTAACACCGCCGGACGCAGACGCTGGTTGTAGATGACATAGCGATAGCGACGCGCCGTTGCGCTGAAGCGCGCGTGAAAATCATCCGGCACAGATTTCACCCAACGCACCGCGATGTCACCAGGTAAATTCGCATTTACACCCAGCGTCCAGGCGGCATCCTTACGCACGGCGGTGGTTTCAAAGTGAACCACCTGCCCCGTGCCATGAACACCCGCGTCCGTACGTCCTGCGCACAGGACGTTAATCGGCTCGTTTGCCACCTGTGAGAGCGCTTTCTCCAGCTTCTCCTGGACGCTGCGCACCTCATTCTGACGCTGCCAGCCGTAATATTTACTGCCATCGTACTCAATACCGAGGGCAATTTTATGAACCGGCTTTTGATCCACTTCGGACATCAGTACAGATACTCCTGCACCAGCTTCTCGGCGATCTTGACCGCCATCAGCGCGCCGCCAAAGCGAACGTTATCGGCTACGGACCAGAACTGGACCTGTTCCGGCATACCGTAGTCGTTACGCACGCAGCCAACGGAAAGATGCGCGCTGCCGGTGGCGTCACCCACCTGGGTCGGGAACTCGCTCTCTTCAGAAAGGACGATATCTTCACCGCGGCCAAACGCGTCGCGCGCTTCCTCTGCCGCCAGCGGGCGCAGGGCTTCAAAACCGACCATCTGCGCGTGGCCGTAGAAGACCGGAGACTGTACGACGCTGGCGGAAATCATCAGCCCCTCGTCCTGCAGAATCTTGCGCGCTTCGTCGACGAGACGACGCTCTTCGCGCACGGAACCTTCACGATCCGGCAGCAGCGGCAGCATGTTGAACGCCAGCTGGCGGCCAAAGAAATCATCTTCGTCGATCGGGATGCCGTTCAGCAGCTTCGCACTCTGCCCGGCCAGCGCGTCAACGGCCTTTTTACCGTTCGCCGACGCGGACAGCAGACTGGTGACGGTAATGCGCGACAGGCCTCCGTCGTCAATCAGCGGCTTCAGGGCGGTCAGCAGCTGGCTGGTCAGGCTGTTCGGTACCGCGATAACGTTACGGTTGCGGTAGTCAGCCAGCACAAACGGATTGACGTCCGGGATCACCAGCGGCACGTCCGGCTCCAGGGAGAACAGACCGCTCAGGTCGATCACCAGACAGCCCGAATTGGTCGCCTCTTCAATGTAAGACGCCGTGGCTTCAGCACCTGCGGCAAAAAACGCCAGCTGTGCCTGGGTCCAGTCAAACGCGGCCGCATCCTGAACCATCACGGATTTACCGCCAAAACGCAGATGTTCGCCCGCGCTGTCGGTGCGCGCCAGCGCATAGATATCTCCCACCGGGAACTGACGCTCGGCAAGAGTTTCGAGCAGGGCTTCGCCCACGGCACCCGTGGCACCTAAAATGGCAATGTTCCAGCCTTCAGACATGGTGGTTTACTCCAGAAATAAAAAAGCGTCCCTGTCGGCGTATCCGACAGGGAGCATTAAGAAGACATTAATGCGCCGGGTGATGAACGGCGTTAAAACCCAGTTTCTTGAGCAACGTCGCAGCCGCTGCGTCGTCGCACATCACATACAGGGAAGACCACTCGCGGCGCTCAACGTAGTTCTTGCGCAGCTTATCAAATTCACCCGGGATCCCCGCCACCTTACGCAGCAGCGCATCGTCGCGGCGCACATCATACACCAAATGCACCAGCCTTTTCAGCGTTGCCTGATCGAGCGGGCCATGCAGGGTAATGCGGCCAAATTCAGGCGCGGGGAGTAAAGTATCAAGCGCCACCTGCTGCGGATGGCCGATAAAGGCGCTGTAGGCTTCAAATACCTGCGTCGTGCCGCGCGCTTTGCCTTCAAGCGTATAGCCCGCGATATGCGCGGTGGCAACGTCAACCTTGTTCAGCAACTCAACGTTGAGATCCGGCTCCGGCTCCCAGACGTCCAGCACCACGCTGAGATCGTGTCCTTCATTCAGACATTTCAGCAGCGCGGCATTATCCACCACCGGGCCACGACAGGCATTTATCAGAATAGTGCCAGCCTTCAGACGGCGAATCAGCGCCTCGTCCGCCAGATGCAGGGACTTATACGGCCCCTCTTTAAACAGCGGCGTGTGGAACGTCAGCACATCGCACTGTTCAACCAGCTCATCCAGCGCGCGGAAATCCTCGTCGTCACCGTTGTCTTTACGCGGCGGATCGCACAGCAGCGTGCGGATACCTAACGCTTCAAGGCGCTTTTGCAGACGCCCGCCGACGTTACCCACGCCGACAATCCCCACGGTGCGGTCTTTCAGCGCAAAACCATCGCGCTCGGCCAGCATCAGCAGCGAGGAGAAAACGTATTCCACGACGGCAATGGCGTTACAGCCCGGCGCGGCGGAAAAACCGATTCCGGCCTGCTTCAGCCACTGATCATCCACATGATCGGTCCCTGCCGTTGCGGTTCCGACAAACTTAATCGCTTTACCGGCAAGCAACGCCTCATTTACTTTGGTCACCGAGCGCACCATCAGCGCGTCTGCGTCATCCAGTTCGTTAACCGGGATCGGGCGACCAGGGACAGCCTTAACGTCGCCGAGGCGGCTAAACAGCTCGCGGGCGTAAGGCATATTTTCATCAACGAGGATTTTCACGTCTGAGTACCTGTTTGAGAGGAAGAAAACCTGCCAAGTGTGCCATAATCTGGCCGCCAGGCATATACGTATGCCGGGTTTACGCTGAGTTTTGACTTTAAGGATTTTTGACGATGCAGCCCATTTCAGGTACGCCGCCACGCCCTCCGGGTGAAGGCCCTGTCACGCCAAACGTTGCCGGTGAACAGCCACTATCCACGCAACAGCGCACCGTGCTGGAGCGACTGATCACGCGCCTGATAGCGCTGACTTCGCAGCAAAACGCGGAAGTCTGGGCCGGGGTAAAGCATGATTTAGGCGTGAGGAACGACGCACCGCTGCAGTCGCGCCATTTCCCTGCCGCCGAGCAAAATCTCAACCAGCGTATTACGACCGCGCAGCAGAACCACACCACGCGTCAGATTGTCACGCAGTTGACTGAGCTGCTGGGCCAGGGAAATAACCGTCAGGCTGTCAGTGACTTTATCCGTCAGCAGTATGGCCAGACCGCCCTGAGCCAGCTGACGCCAGACCAGCTTAAAACCGTGCTGACGCTGTTGCAGAACAATCAGTTGTCTATTCCGCAGCCTCAGGTGCGCCCCTCAACCGAGCGCCCGCTGCAGCCTGCCGAGCACAACACGCTGAACCAGATGGTGACCAAACTGGCCGCCGCCACCGGCGAGTCGACGAAGCTTATCTGGCAATCCATGCTGGAACTGTCCGGCGTGAAGGCGGGCGAGCTGATTCCGGCCAAACAGTTTACCCATCTGGTGACCTGGCTCCAGGCGCGCCAGACGCTCAGCACCCAGAGCGCCCCTACCCTGCATACCGTTCAGGCGGCGCTTAAACAGCCGCTGGAACCGCACGAGTTCGAGGTGATTCGGGATTACGCCCAGCAGAACTGGCAGGCCACGCCGCAAACGGTACTGACCACCGCGCAGGTGCAGGATGTGCTGAATCAGATCTTTGTTCGCCGCGCCGAGCGGGAAGGCGGCGTGCCGGAGGTAAGAAACGTTCAGCCGATCTACAGCCCGCTGTTTGCGCCCGTTGTGGAGACCTTCAGAACGCTCTCTGCCCGCCCGGGATTAATGTTGATTGCATTATTGATTGCGCTGGCGATTTTCTGGCTGGTTGCCTGAGGATTTGCCCGGTGGCGCTACGCTTACCGGGCCTACAACGGCTCGAACCGTAGGCCGGGTAAGGCGCAGCCGCCACCCGGCGACAACAGTTAATTTCTGCGAAACGCCACCAGCGTCACCACGATCCCCACCACCGCAGAAACCGCGCCGGCCAGGAAGACGGACGGGTAGCCAAACGAGGTGGCTAACAGACCCGCCAGCGGCCCGGTTACGCCGTATGAGATATCCTGAAACGCCGCATAGCCGCCCAGCGCCGTACCGCGGACCTGCGGCGCCACGCGCTTCACCACCTCAACGCCCAGCGCCGGGAAGATCAGCGAGCAGCCGCAGCCGGTTAACGCCGCACCAAGCAGCGCAACGGAGGCGACCGGCGCCTGCCAGAGCAACACCAGCCCAACGGTTTCAATCACCAGCGATGCCACCGCCACCTTCACGCCGCCAAAGCGATCCGGCATCCAGCCGAACAGGACACGCATCAGGACAAACGCGCCGCCAAAGGCCGTCAGCGTAAAGCCCGCCATTGCCCAGCCGCGGCTCATGAAATAGAGGGAGACGAAGGTACCAATCACCGCGAAGCCTACTCCCTGAAGCGCCAGCCCCAGCCCTGGCTGCCAGATTTGCCCCACCACACTCCACAGCGAAGGACGTTCGCCTTTATGGGCGGGCACCTTGCGTACCGAACCGTTAAAAGCCCACGCCAGCAGCGGTAATACCATGGTGGTTGCTGCCAGTACTGCAAAACCAAACTGGCTGTGGATCAGCAAACCCAGCGGCGCGCCTGCAGCCAGTGCGCCATAAATCGCCATCCCGTTCCATGACATCACTTTGCCGGAGCGCGCAGGCCCCACCAGCCCCATCCCCCAGGTCAGGGTGCCGGTCAGCAGCTGGCTTTCACCGAAGCCAAGGATTAAACGGCCCACCACCAGCAGCGCAAATTTATACGCGGCGTCGACCGGCAGGAGAGCGGCCAGCAGCCACGCGCCCCCCGCCAGACCGCAGGCAGACATGCCCTGCAGCGCCGAGCGTTTTGCACCGTGCTGATCGGCCAGCCGTCCTGCGTAGCCGCGGGTTAATACCGTGGCTAAAAACTGAATGCCCACAGCAATGCCGACCATGGTGTTGCCATAGCCGAGTTCGTGATGAACGAACAGCGGGATCACCGGCAGCGGCAGGCCAACGGTCATGTAGGTCAGGAATACCGCAAAGGCGATGCGGAAAAGAGAAAGGTTCCCGGAAGGAGTGCCCTTCTCGGGGGTAACAGCCTTCATGCATAACTCCGTGTTCAGGCATAAAAAAAGGGAGCCTTTCGGCTCCCTTCTATTATACATTCAAACGCTTATGCTTTCAGCTTGCGCATAACCAGCGTGGCGTTGGTGCCGCCGAAGCCGAAGCTGTTGGACATGACGGTGGTCAGCGTCGCTTCCGTTGGTTTGGTCACGATGTTCAGGCCAGCCGCCTGCTCGTCCATCTCGTCGATGTTGATGCTTGGGGCGATAAAGCCGTTTTCCAGCATCAGCAGAGAGTAGATCGCTTCCTGCACGCCCGCCGCACCCAGAGAGTGACCGGTCATGGCTTTGGTGGCAGAGATAGCCGGGCTGTTGTCGCCGAACACTTCGCGGATCGCACCCAGCTCTTTCACGTCACCTACCGGAGTAGAGGTACCGTGGGAGTTCAGGTAGTCGATTGGGGTATCAACACCGTGCATCGCCATCTTCATGCAGCGCACCGCGCCTTCGCCGGACGGAGCAACCATGTCGGCGCCGTCGGACGTTGCGCCGTAGCCCACGATCTCAGCGTAGATGTGCGCGCCGCGCGCCAGCGCGTGCTCCAGCTCTTCAACCACAACCATACCGCCGCCGCCCGCGATAACGAAACCGTCACGGTGCGCGTCATAAGTACGGGAGGCTTTGTCTGGGGTTTCGTTGTACTTGGTGGACAGTGCGCCCATCGCGTCGAACTCACAGGCCATTTCCCAGCCCAGCTCTTCGCCGCCGCCAGCAAATACGATGTCCTGTTTGCCCAGCTGGATCTGCTCAACCGCGTTGCCGATACAGTGTGCGGAAGTCGCACACGCGGAGCTGATGGAGTAGTTCACACCGTGAATTTTGAACGGGGTCGCCAGGCACGCGGAAACCGCAGAACCCATAGCTTTCGTGACCACGTACGGACCTACCGCTTTCAGACCACGCGGGCTGCGCATGGCATCAGCACCGAATACCTGCGCTTTAGAGGAACCGCCGGAACCGGCAATCAGGCCCACGCGCGGGTTGTTCTGATAAACCTCTTCGCTCAGGCCGGAATCTTTGATCGCTTCCTGCATGGAGAGATAAGCATAAATAGAGGCATCGTTCATGAAACGAACCACTTTGCGGTCAATCAAACCGGTGGTGTCCAGTTTGACGTTACCCCATACGTGGCTACGCATACCTGAATCTTTAAACTCTTCAGAGAAAGTGATCCCGGAGCGTCCTTCACGCAGAGATGCCAGGACTTCCTGCTGGTTATTACCGATGCTGGAAACAATGCCCAGGCCAGTAATCACTGCACGTTTCATTCAATACCTCTGTAAGTCGCACTATAAAAAGTTTCGAGTCGCACAATAGCGTACACTTGTACGCCGAACAAGTCCGATCAGACATTTTCTGCGGAAATTTGCACCGATGGACTCACATCGTTAAGATCGTGCCACTGCCTGTCAGACGAGTAACTTACGTGAAACAAAACGCTATACAACCCGCCAACCTCGAATTCAACGCTGAGGGTACACCTGTTTCCCGAGATTTTGATGACGTCTACTTTTCTAATGATAACGGACTCGAAGAAACCCGCTATGTTTTCCTCGAGGGAAACCAGCTCAGCGCCCGCTTCCCTGCGCACCCGCGCAGTCTGTTCGTTGTTGCGGAAAGCGGATTCGGCACCGGGCTCAATTTTTTAACCCTCTGGCAGGCGTTTGACCAGTTTCACGCTGCGCACCCTGAGGCTACGCTACAAAGATTACATTTCATCAGTTTTGAAAAATTTCCGCTTACCGCGCACGATCTGCGGCTCGCCCACCAGCGCTGGCCGGAGCTTGCAGCCTGGGCGGAGCAGCTTCAGGCGCAGTGGCCGCCGCATATCGGCGGCTGCCACCGTCTGATTCTGGACGGCGGACGGGTGACGCTGGATTTATGGCTGGGCGACATTAACGACCTGACCGATACGCTCGACGACGCGATGAACCAGACGGTGGACGCGTGGTTCCTTGACGGCTTTGCGCCCGCCAAGAACCCGGACATGTGGAGCCAGCATCTGTTTAGCGCGATGGCCCGGCTGGCGCGTCCCGGCGCAACGCTCGCCACCTTTACCTCGGCCGGCTTTGTTCGCCGCGGCCTGCAGGACGCGGGCTTTACCATGCAGAAGACCAAAGGCTTTGGCCGCAAGCGCGACATGCTGGTCGGCACGATGGAACGGACGCTGGACATTCCCGCTCGGGCTCCCTGGTTTGCGCGCAGCGCCAGCGCATCGCGCGAAGTGGCGATCGTTGGCGGAGGGATCGCCAGCGCCCTGCTCTCTCTCGCGCTGCTGCACCGGGGCTGGCAGGTGACACTCTACTGCGCTGACGAGGCACCAGCCAACGGCGCGTCCGGCAACCGCCAGGGCGCGCTTTACCCGCTTTTAAGCTCGCACGATCAGGCCCTGTTCCAGTTTTTCCCGGCAGCGTTTACCTTCGCTCGCCGCCTGTATGATTCCATTCCGGTGGCATTCGACCATGACTGGTGCGGCGTGACGCAGCTCGGATGGGATGAAAAGAGCCAGCAAAAAATCGCCCAGATGCTGTCGCTGGGTCTGCCGGAGGAGATTGCCCGCTCGGTCAGTGCGCAAGAGGTGGCAGACACCGCGGGTGTGGAAACCGACTGTGGCGGCATTCAATATCCGCTCGGCGGCTGGCTGTGCCCGGCTGAACTGACCGCGGCGGCGATTAGCCTGGCGCAGTCACGCGGGCTGAGGGTGCATTATGCTCATAAGGTTGAATCGCTTAGCCGGTCAGAACGGTGGACTCTGCATTTTGCTGATGGCAAAGCGGCACGCCATGCCAGCGTTGTGCTGGCAAACGGACATAACATCAGCCAGTTTATCCAGACCGAGACGTTGCCGGTTTATCCGGTCGGCGGCCAGGTAAGCCATATCCCGACCGCGCCCGAACTGAGCAAGCTGCGCCAGGTGCTGTGCTATGACGGCTATCTGACGCCACAAAATCCGTCTAACGGACATCACTGCATCGGCGCCAGCTACCATCGTGGCGAAGCGGATATGCGCTACAGCGAAGCGGATCAGCAGCAAAACCGCCAGCGCCTGATTGACTGCTTCCCGGACGCGGCGTGGGCGAAAGAGGTTGACGTGAGCGAGGGCGAAGCGCGCTGCGGCGTGCGCTGCGCGACCCGCGATCACCTGCCGATGGCGGGAAACGTGCCGGACTATGAAGCCACGCTTGAACTCTATCAGGATCTGGCAGAAAACAAGGAAACGGCGGTAAGTGCCCCGGTTTATCCGGAACTGTTCATGCTGGGCGGATTAGGATCGCGAGGATTGTGCTCCGCGCCGCTGCTGGCTGAAACGTTAGCCGCGCAAATGAGTAATGAGCCTGTTCCGCTGGACAGAACCACGCTTGCGGGGCTGAACCCGAATCGACTGTGGGTACGGAAACTGCTGAAGGGGAAAATGGTTAAGTAGGGTGCGGTCGAATCCCCTCTCCCCAAAGGGGAGAGGGAAGAGAGGGCAGCGGCTTAGCGTTTAGCCTGCTGGAATAAATTGTCCCACATCCCCAGCACCAGAGACTGGTCGCGCGGAGAGAGCTCCCCGGCCAGAATGGCTTTTTCCAGGCTGCGCGTGACTTCAGCGTGAACGGCGTCGGCAGAGTGATCGTCACCTGCTTCCAGCTCGGCTACCGCCAGCGTCAGGTGACCACGCAGATAACCGCTGGCGAACAGCTCATCATCACTGGCGTGTTCCACCATGTCATCAATTAACGCCAGAATGCGTGATTCAAATTCTGCGATCATCTTCTTTCCTCTGTTAAAGATCTTCCGGCCAAGGGAAGCATTCCGCCGTGATCTCCGGCGTGTGGTAATAATTCTGTAAAGCCTCGATCAGGCGCGCCGGACGTTCCGGGATGCCTTTCTCAAAATACTCCATCACCTGAGCATGCACGCGGCGCTGGAAGGCGATACGGTCTGGCTCAAAGTCACCTTCAAGGTTGTCACAGCTCACGTTGAACGGGAAGCCCGCCGCCACGCAGAACAGCCATTCCAGCGCCTGCGGCTTCACTTCCACATCTTCAAACTGGCCCTGGGTGGCGGCGTCGCGCCCGTCCGGACAGTACCAGTAACCGAAGTCGACCAGCTCGCGACGCGCTTTCCCCGCGATGCACCAGTGCGAAATTTCGTGCAAACCGCTGGCGTAAAAGCCGTGGGCAAAGACGATGCGGTTGTACGGAACCTCTGCATCAGCAGGAAGATAGATCGGTTCGTCGTCGCCTTTAATCAGACGGGTATTAAAATCATCAGCAAAACAGCTATCGAAGATCTCTATCAACTGTTCGTATTTATGCGTACTGTTCATTAGTTCATCCCCAACCAGGTGAGGATCTCCTGTCCATGGCTGTCATAAAGAAGTTTGGCGCTCATCACCGCCGAGACGACAACAATCATCGGGCGGATCAGCTTTTGCCCTTTGCTTAATACCAGACGCGAGCCTGCGCGCGCGCCCAAAAACTGCCCTGCCATCATCACAAACCCGGTTGCCCAGATAACCTTGCCGCCAATGATAAACAGCAGCAGGCCGCCGACGTTCGAGGTCGCATTCAGCACCTTGGCGTGGGCGGTGGATTTGGCGAGGTTAAAGCCGGCCAGCGTCACGAACGCCAGCGCGTAAAACGAGCCCGCCCCCGGGCCAAAGAAGCCGTCGTAAAAGCCGACGCAGCCACCGGCAATCAGCGCAAACGGCAGGCCGTGCAGCCGCCGCGCCCGGTCTTCCTCACCGAGCTTAGGCATCAGCAGGAAATAGAGACCGATGCAGATAACCAGAATCGGCAGGATCTGGCGCAAAATATCCGACTGCACGTGCTGCACCAGCAGCGCGCCCGACGTTGAGCCGATAAAGGTCATCAGGATATTGAGCTTTTGATCGGCGAGATTCACCACCTTGCGGCGGATAAAATAGAGCGACGCCGAAAGCGAGCCGCCGCAGGCCTGCAGCTTATTGGTGGCAAGCGCCTGCGCCGGGCTCATGCCCGCCGCCAGCAGCGCGGGCACGGTTAACAGCCCGCCGCCGCCCGCGAGCGCATCGATAAAACCGGCCAGCATGGCCACAAAGAACAGCACCACCAGCAGCAGCGGTGACACCATAAACAGATCGACGAAATTATCCATTAAAGTACATGCTCATCCAGTAGCGCCTGGCAGGAAGGCGGCAACGGAGGCGGTGTCTTCTTCTCAGGCTTAGAGGTTCCAGGTTTTGCCGGCTCAAACCAGCTTTGCAGTTCGTAACCACAGCCATCGCCTGGCGGAGGTAACGGCTGATCTTCACATTCCAGGCTGTTCGCCGGGCAGCGCAGACGAACGTGCATATGCGCACGATGCTGGAACCACGGGCGCACTTTGCGCAGCCAGTCGCGATCGGTTCCGGCATCCAGGCAGAGCTGCTGCTTGATCGCCGGGTTCACAAAGATCCGCGTGACGTCGTTATCTTCTGCCGCCAGCTTGATCATACTGGAAACCTCCCGCGTCCACAGCGAGGGCACCACGCTTTTGCCGTCGCGCGACACCAGATCCAGCGCCTGCGGCTTCAGCAGCTGCGCAGACGTCCAGCGCGTTTTCGGCAGCTGCAGGAAGATGTCGACATCCAGTCCGGTCTGGTGGCTGGCGTGCCCGCCGTTAAAGCGGCCACCGGCAGGCATCCCCATATCGCCAATCAGCATCGTCCCCAGCCCCAGGTTATGCACCTGGTTCCCCAGTCGCTGAATGAACAGCACCAGATCAGGGTGGCCGAAGTAACGACGCTGGTCGGTACGCATCACCTGATAGGTATCTGATTGCAGCGGCAACTCCTGCGCGCCCACGATACAGCCGTTAGAGAAGGCGCCGATGGACTGCGCGCTTCCCGCCACCGGATGGGTGATTTTTTGCCACGGCGTGGCGGCCAGACTGGCTCCACTGGCCAGCAGCGCCAGCAGAGCAATTGCGGTTTTTTTCATGTTTACCAGCGTGGAATGGTGGTCGTCACGTCCGCGTTCTGCGCGCGCTGGCGCAGGAAGTGATCCATCAGCACGATCGCCAGCATCGCTTCCGCGATCGGCACCGCGCGGATCCCCACGCACGGATCGTGACGACCTTTGGTGATCATCTCAACTTCTTCGCCTGAGCGGTTAATCGTGTGGCCCGGCACGGTGATGCTTGAGGTCGGCTTCAGCGCGATGTTGGCAATAATCTGCTGTCCACTGCTGATACCGCCGAGAATGCCGCCCGCATGGTT
Source organism: Enterobacter sp. 50588862 (assembly GCF_001462935.1). Taxonomy (NCBI): domain Bacteria; kingdom Pseudomonadati; phylum Pseudomonadota; class Gammaproteobacteria; order Enterobacterales; family Enterobacteriaceae; genus Enterobacter; species Enterobacter sp. 50588862. Next base: position 28,163 of record NZ_LNHM01000012.1, on the reverse strand, counting down.
GCTCTGGAAGCCCGCTTTCGTGATTTCGTCGCGGTTCTGGCTGCCGCGAAGTGCCACCACGTCGAAGCCGTCGCCAATCTCGACGCCCTTCACCGCGTTGATGCTCATCAGCGCGTGGGCGATATCGGCGTCGAGACGGTCAAATACCGGCTCGCCCCAGCCAGCCGGGACGCCATCTGCCACCACGGTGACTTTCGCGCCAATGGAGTCGCCCTCTTTTTTCAGGCCGCGCATCAGTTCGTCCAGGGCGTCAAGCTTATCCGCATCAGCGCAGAAGAACGGGTTTTGCTCGACCTGATCCCAGTCCTTGATCGCCAGCGGAATGTCGCCCATCTGGGTCAGACAGCCGCGAATGACGATGCCAAATTTCTGCTGCAAATACTTTTTAGCAATCGCGCCAGCGGCCACGCGCATCGCGGTCTCACGCGCGGAAGAGCGTCCGCCGCCGCGATAGTCGCGAAAACCGTACTTTTGCTCGTAGGTGTAGTCGGCATGGCCCGGGCGGAACACGTCCTTGATAGCACCGTAGTCCTGAGAGCGCTGATCGGTGTTTTCAATCAGCAGACCAATGCTGGTGCCGGTGGTGCGGCCTTCAAAAACGCCGGAGAGAATTTTGACCTGGTCCGGCTCGCGACGCTGCGTGGTGTAGCGAGAGGTGCCCGGACGACGGCGGTCAAGGTCGTGCTGTAAATCTGCTTCGGTCAGTTCGATGCCTGGCGGTACGCCATCAACGATACAGCCCAGCGCCAGCCCGTGCGACTCGCCAAAGGTGGTCACGCGGAATAACTGTCCAATACTGTTTCCTGCCATCACGGCTCCGATGTTGTTGTTTGTGTTTGAGCATTGTGAAACGGGCCGAAGCCCGCTGGATTAATCTTTATAGATGCTGAAATGTTCGCGCGCGTCGTGCAGCTGCGCTTTGGTCAGCATAAAGACGCCGTCACCGCCGTTGTCGAACTCAAGCCAGGTGAACGGCACATCCGGGTACTGCTCTATCAGATGTACCATGCTGTTGCCCACTTCACAAATCAGAACGCCGTCATCGGTCAGGTAATCCGGCGCGCAGGCCAGAATGCGGCGGGTCAGCTTCAGGCCGTCAGAGCCTGACGCCAGGCCCAGCTCCGGCTCGTGACGATATTCGTTCGGCAGATCGGACATGTCTTCTGCATCCACGTACGGCGGGTTAGTGACGATCAGATCGTACTGCAGCGTCGGCAGGTCGCGGAACAGATCAGAGCGGATTGGCGTGACGTGATGGATCAGGCCGTGCTCTTCGATGTTGTGTTCGGTCACGGCCAGCGCGTCGGTGGAGATATCGACGGCGTCCACTTCCGCTTCAGGGAAAGCGTAGGCGCAGGCAATAGCGATGCAGCCGCTGCCGGTGCACATATCGAGAATGTGCTGCGGCTGATGGTTAATCAGGCCTTCAAAGTGGTTGTTGATCAGCTCACCAATCGGCGAGCGCGGTACCAGCACGCGTTCATCGACGTAAAACTCGTGGCCGCAGAACCAGGCTTTGTTGGTCAGGTAAGCAACCGGAATGCGCTCGTTTACGCGACGGATCACGCGCTCAACGATGCGATGTTTTTCGCTGGAGGTCAGGCGCGCGGTGCGCATGTCTTCCGGAATGTCCAGCGGCAGGTAAAGAGACGGCAGCACCAGCTGAACGGCCTCGTCCCACGGGTTATCGGTACCGTGACCGTACCAGATATTAGCGGCGCTGAAGCGGCTAACCGACCAGCGCAACATGTCCTGTATGGTATGCAGCTCGTTTACTGCTTCATCGACAAATATTTTATCCACTCTTTCCTCCAGGGCATGCTCGCATAATTTTCGGCGGCTAGTTTGCCATGAAGACGGCGATAAATCAGCAATGACGCGTACCGCTTGAGGTTAAAAAATGCGTTTAGTCGGGTACACTATCGGAAATACGAGATGAGAATGACGAATGAAAAAGAAAACATCGCTCAGCGAGGAGGATCAGGCTCTCTTCCGCCAGCTGATGACCGGGACGCGTAAAATCGCGCAGGACACGATTGTCCACCGTCCGCAGCGTAAAAAAATCAGCGAAGTTCCGGTCAAACGGCTGCTCCAGGAGCAGGCGGATAACAGCCACTATTTTTCAGATGAATTTCAGCCGCTGCTCAATACGCAAGGGGCTGTGAAGTACGTGCGCGAAGACGTCAGCCATTTTGAGCTGAAAAAGTTACGACGCGGAGATTATTCGCCGGAGCTGTTTCTCGATCTGCACGGCTTAACGCAGATGCAGGCGAAACAGGAGCTGGGGGCGTTGATTGCCGCCTGTCGCCGCGAACACGTTTTTTGCGCCTGCGTGATGCACGGCCACGGTAAACACATTCTGAAGCAACAGACGCCGCTGTGGCTGGCTCAGCACCCGCACGTGATGGCGTTTCATCAGGCACCGAAAGAGTACGGCGGCGATGCCGCATTGCTGGTGTTGATTCAAGTTGAGGAGTGGCAGCCGCCAGAGTTGCCCTGACAGAAGGGCGGGAAACACGTAGTACCCCGCCCTGTCACACGTCACGTCAGATGGCTTTTGCCATCTTCAGGTTGCACGGGCTCATTTGCCAGTTGAAGACCCCTTTGCCGGTTTCGTCGAGAGTGACGTTGGCAATGGCGGAAGTGGTGAACATTGGCGGCGTTTCGCCCGGGCACAGCTCAGATACCAGATAGCCGACCAGCGGCAGGTGGGAAATGACCAGTGCGGAAGCGACACCTTCATTGCACAGCGCCTGAAGGTAAGCGCTGACAAGACCGACATCGCCGCATGGCGTCAGCTCAGGGAGAACGTCCACGCTGGATGGCAGGTTCATACACTCCCCTACCACGTCCAGCGTCTGTTCTGCACGCAGGAACGGACTCACCAGAACGCGTTCAATGTCCACTTTTTGACCTTTAAGCCACGTCGCCATTTGACGGGATTCGTCACAGCCACAGACGGTTAAAGGACGTACTGAGTCACTGGCGGCATCGAGTGCCGCGTCGCCGTGACGCATGATAAAAACTTGCATATTGCACCGCTTTTGTTAACCAGAATCACCGGCGTTAACTACCCGCGATTAATGCTCTGAGGTAGAAAACCCGATGGCCGGGCATTGTGCCTGATCCATTCGGTGAATGAAACGCTGTTTTTTACCTCAATGGCGTAAGTATAGTCAATCTCTGTTTACAAAATCGCCAGAACAGGTTCATTCATCTCAGGATTTACCCTTCTTTGACTTCAGTTTACGAAATCAGTTTCCCTTGCAGGCCAGAATGTCTGGCCCCGCTCCGCCATCTGCAATAATTCGTCACACGGTGTAAACCGCGGACCGTATTGCGAGGCCAGACGTTGCAAAATGACAACCACTTCACCCGCACCGAGCGTATCCATATAACGGAACGGGCCGCCAAGGAACGGCGGGAAACCAATACCAAATACCGCGCCGATGTCGCCATCGCGTGCGCTCTTGATCACCTGTTCACCAAAGCAGCGCGCCGCTTCATTGAGCATCATCATGACGCAACGTTCTGCGCACTGAACGGCAGACAGTCTTCCCTGACCGGTGGCCGAAATAAGCCCATAAACCGAAGGGTCGACCTGTTTCTTGCTTTTACGCCCTTTCGCGCCGTAAAGATAGAAACCTCGTTCATTTTTTCTGCCTTTGCGATCGTCCTTCAAAATTGCAGAAACAATGTTTGCAGGCGGGGTAAAACGATCGCCATAAGCCGCTTCCAGCACAGGTATAATTTTAGTGCCGGTGTCTATTCCCACCTCATCCAAAAGTTGGATTGGACCGACGGGGAAGCCAAACTTTACGAGCGCCTCGTCAACGTGCTCGATTTTCTCCCCTTCCGTCAGCAGCCGCATCGCTTCGTTGATATAGGGTGCCAGAATACGGTTGACGTAGAAGCCAGCCTTGTCCGCGACCACAATAGGGGTTTTACCCTGTTTTTTCGCCAGCTTCACCACGGTGGCGATGGTCTGCGGGCTGGTCGTGGCGTGCGGGATCACCTCCACCAGCGGCATTTTTTCGACCGGACTGAAAAAGTGCAGACCAATGACCTGCTCCGGACGAGCAGCTTTCGCCGCGATATCGCCAATCGGTAAAGACGAGGTGTTTGAGGCAAAAATAGTGTGCGGCGCGCAATGCTGCTCCACGTCAGCCACCATCTGCTGCTTAAGCGCCAGGTCTTCGAATACGGCTTCAATCACCAGGTCCCGGTGCGCAAAACCGCTGTAATCCGTCGTGCCGGAGATCGTCGCCAGGGTTTTATCACGCTCGCTTGCCTTGATATGGCGGCGTTTGACCTTCCGATCAAGGTTCTGCCAGCTGTACTGCAGCGCGTGGTTGATGCCCTTTGCGCTGATGTCTTTGATACGCACGGGCAATTTGCCTTTGCTGGCGGTAACAAACGCAATTCCGCCGCCCATGAGCCCACCGCCCAGCACGCCAACGGCGCGCAGCGGAGCAGGTTCTGCCTCGCTGCCCGGATCTTTTTTCACCTCAGTACTGGCGAAGAAGATGCTGCGCAGCGCCTGCGACTGCGGCGTCATCGCCAGTTCGCCAAAGGCTTTGGCCTCAGCGGCATAGCCGCTGCTGCTGCCCTGCGACAACCCGGTTTCCATCACTTCCAGAATGCGCTTTGCCGCCGGGTAGTTACCTTTGGTTTTTTGCTCGGTTTTTTTGCCTACCATGTTGAACAGGAGCGCGCGCCCCAGTGGCCCTGCCAGCACGCGCTCGCGTACAGGGAGAGGACGTTTTGTCTGACGTCCCTTCAGCGCCAGCTCAACGGCAGCGTCCAGTAGAATGGTGTGCGGAACGACGTCGTCAACCAACCCCACTTTCAGTGCCTGACGGGGGCGTAGCTGCTTGCCGGTTAAGATCATCTCCAGGGCGGTGCTAACCCCAACCAGACGCGGCAGACGCTGTGTTCCACCCGATCCCGGCAGCAGGCCTAACTGCACTTCTGGCAACCCTAAAACGGTTTTCGGATCGTCAGTGCAGATACGGCTGTGACAGGCCAGCGCCAGCTCCAGCCCGCCGCCCAGGCAAGCACCGTGGATCGCGGCAATAACCGGAATCGGCAGAGCGTTGATTTCAGCCATCACCTGCTGTCCCTGACGCGCCAGATCTTCAGCTTCCTGCGCGCTTTTCGCTCGGGCGATCATGTTGATATCGGCCCCGGCAATAAAGTTATCCGGCTTAGCCGAGATAAAGACCAGACCACGAATCGCTTTATTTTCGCGGATCTGCTTGAGCATGGCGCGAACCTGAGTGCCGAATTCAGCCTTCAGGGTATTCATCTTTTCATCAGGCACATCAATAGTGATAACCGCGACGTTATCGAGGCGAACCGTCAGATTAAATGCAGATGGCATATCCATTATTCAGCCTCCAGAACCATTGCTGCACCAAGGCCGCCCGCCGCGCAGGCGGTGACGAGACCAAACCCGCCGCCGCGGCGACGGAGTTCGTGTAGTGTCTGGGTGATCATTCGCGCACCCGTGGCCGCAAACGGATGGCCGTAGGCGATCGACCCACCCAGCACGTTGAATTTGCTCTGATCCACTTCGCCGGTGGCATGGGCGCGGCCCAGCACGTCGCGTGCAAAACGCTCGCTTGCCAGCAGCTGGACGTTTGCCAGGGTTTGCGCGGCAAAGGCTTCGTGCATATCAATCAGGGTTAAATCCGCCAGGGTTAGCCCCGCGCGATCCAGCGCCAGCGGCGTGGACCACGCCGGACCTAACAGCATGTCCTGCCAGACATCAATGGCGGTAAAGGCATAGCTGCGCAAATAGCCCAGCGGCGTGATGCCCAGCTCTTTTGCACGCGACTCCGTCATCAGGATCACCGCAGCAGCACCATCGGTCAGCGGCGTACTGTTGGCCGCCGTCACGGTGCCGTGCTTGCGGTCAAACGCCGGGCGCAGTTTGGCGTAATCCGCCAGCGTCGAGGTGCCACGAATATTGTTGTCTTCAGTAAGAGGCTCTCGATAGGGAGGCGTGTAGGCGGTCATGACCTCGTCGGTGAGTTTGCCCTCCGACCAGGCTTTCGCTGCCAGCTGATGCGAGCGATGCGCCAGCGCATCCTGCTGCTCGCGGGTGATGCCGTAGGTTTTGGCCATCTGCTCGGCGGTATCGCCCATTCGCAGGCCAGTCGAGTATTCCGCGACGGCAGGTGGCACGGGCATGAGATCGCGCAGGCGTAAACGCGAGAAGAGTTTGAGCTTCGCACCGGTGGTGCGGGCTTTATTGGCATCCACCAGAATGCGGGCCAGCTTTTTACTGACGCCAATCGGCAGTACGGAGGAAGAATCGGCGCCACCTGCGATCCCGGCGCGAATGGTGCCCGCCATCAGACTTTCCGCCACGTTTGCTACCGCCTGGAAGCTGGTCGCGCACGCGCGGCTGACGCTGTAGGCATCGGTATGAACGTTCATGCCGGTACCGAGAACAATCTCCCGCGCAATGTTAGGGGCTTCAGGCATCTGTACCACCTGGCCGAAGACCAGTTGTTCGATGACCTCAGGCGGAATTTCGCTGCGAGCCAGCATCTCCCCCACTACCATTTTCCCCAGATCGACAGCCGGTATACCGTGAAACGCCGTCGCCTGACGTGCAAACGGCGTACGCAGACCGCTGACAATGGCAATGCGGTCACCTTGTCGGGTGATTAGCGGTAATGCCTGACTCATAACCTTCCCCTGTGAAAAATTGTACATGACTATAAAGTGGTCTGACCTGATAACAGTCTTAACCATTTTTTTACATTCAGCCAATCGGGGAAGCTTAAAAATGCGAGGTAAAACACAGAGAAAAAAAAGAAAATGCCCCTGCATGGCAGAGGCAATTGTGCGGTTTGTTGCCGGGTAGCGACGGTGCCTTACCCGGCCTACACGATCGTAGGCCCGTGCAAGCGAAGCGCCGCCGGGCAAAAAGAATTAACGCAGACCGAGCTGGAAAATCAGCGTTTCAGCTTCGCAGGCAAACACAAAGTCGATATCCAGCTTCACGCCGCCCTCCACTTCCGTGAAGGTAGATTTGATTTCACACGGATCGGACTCCACATCACGCGCGCGCTTGCTCAGCGCGGCCAGCGTTTCTTCGGCTTCGGCGCGGTTGGTGAACACACGGCTGTAAGACGCGGTGCAATCGGTGTTGTCCATGATGGTGCCAACATCCATACAGCAGCAAACCGGGGTTTCATCAGCACTGCATTTACTCATAGCTCAATTTCCTCTGTATTCGCGCAGCGCGCGAGATAAACACGATGCTGATATTTTACGCCCCAGCGCTGGCTCTCTCCAGCCGTTAATGGCGCAAAATCGGATAAGTGACCGATATCACACTAAAAAATGATCTAAAACAAAAACCACCCTTTTGAGTGAGCCGCGATGGTCACAATTTTGCCAACCAGATCTCGTTTCAAGAAACATGTTTGAAAATATTAATAAACAAACTTGCAACATTCCGGCTGGTCGGACCTATACTCTGGCCACTGGTCTGATTTGTCTGTCATACCTCAGACCCTACACTTCGCGCTCCTGTTACGGTATGTAACAATTATTGAATAAAAATAACTCAATGAGGTTATGGTCATGAGCCAGAAAACCCTGTTCAACAAGACTGCGCTGGCAGTCGCAGTGGCAATCGTCTCTACTTCCGCCTGGTCAGCGGGCTTTCAGCTAAACGAATTTTCTTCCTCTGGCCTTGGCCGTGCGTATTCAGGGGAAGGTGCAATCGCTGATGATGCGGGTAACGCAAGCCGTAACCCTGCATTAATCATGATGTTCGATCGCCCGACCTTCTCTGCTGGTGCGGTGTATATCGATCCTGATGTCAACATTTCCGGCACGTCACCTTCTGGTGCGAGCCTGAAAGCAGATAACATTGCGCCAACGGCGTGGGTACCTAACCTGCACTTCGTTGCACCAATCAATGAACAATTTGGCTGGGGCGCATCCGTCACGTCTAACTATGGCCTTGCTACCGAGTTCAATAACAACTACCCGGCAGGCGAATACGGCGGTAAAACAGACCTGACAACGCTAAACCTGAACCTGAGCGGTGCTTATCGTCTGAACGACAGCTGGAGCTTCGGTCTGGGCTTTGATGCCGTCTACGCCGATGCAAAAATTGAGCGTTACGCCGGTGAACAAACGGCTCGCCTGCCGAAAAACAGCAACAAAATTGCCAGCCTGAAGGGCGATGAGTGGGGCTATGGCTGGAACGCCGGTATTCTGTACGAGCTGGACAAAAACAACCGCTGGGGCCTGACCTATCGTTCCGAAGTAAAAATTGACTTCGACGGCGATTACAAGAGCGGCATCCTGACGCCGGTCAACAGTCTGGTCCCTGGTGCGGGTACCACTATCCCGTGGGGGACTTCCGGTCAAACTGTCCCTGGCTCACTGTCACTGCATCTGCCAGAAATGTGGGAAGTCTCGGGTTACAACCGCGTAGCGCCACAGTGGGCTATTCACTATAGCCTGGCCTATACCAGCTGGAGCCAGTTCCAGGAGCTGAAAGCGACCGGCACCAACGGTCAAACGCTGTTCTATAAGGACGAGAGCTTCCACGACGCCTATCGCATTGCGTTGGGTACCACCTATTATATGGATGATAACTGGACATTCCGTACCGGTATCGCATTCGATGACAGCCCGGTACCGGCTGATAAGCGCTCCATTTCCATTCCGGATCAGGACCGCTTCTGGGTGAGTGCTGGTGCAACCTACGCGTTCAACGAGAATGCTTCTGTCGATGCGGGCGTATCTTATATGCATGGCCAGAAAGTGACCTTCAAGGAAGGTCCGTACGAATTTACCTCTGAAGGTAAAGCCTGGCTGTTCGGTACTAACTTCAACTACGCGTTCTAATCGCGCAGGGATCAAAAAAGGTGAGCGTTGCTCACCTTTTTTATTTATTCCGAATCAATATCTTTGAGTTCGTTTTCAATTGCCTTCGCGTTTGGATTATCTTCCGGCTTCAGCTTGCCGCCGTTGGCGATAAAGTCATGATTCTGGAAGTACGCTTCACGCACCATAATGTACGGATCGGACGACTGGCGCAGCAGACCGTCTGAATCAAGCAGTTGCGCACGGGTTTCAATCCCTTCCACCGTCCATTTACCCACCGACAGCGGCCAGGTCAGCCACGACAGAACCGGATACAGCGTATCGACCATATCGCCGCCATCATCACGCACGGTGAAGCTGCCATAGAACGGCAGATGGACGTAAGGACCGTAACCGACACCATAATGCCCCAGCGTACTGCCGAAACGGTGCGGCTGTTCACGCTGCAGTTTCGGGTTTGCCATACCTGCAACATCGATAAAACCACCCATACCCAGCAGGGAGTTCAGGAAGAAGCGCGTAAAGTGCACCATCCCCTGATACGGATCGCCCTGCAGGAAATAGTTGACCATCACCGCAGGCTCTTCGAGGTTGCTGGTAAAATTGCTTAACCCGTTACGCGCGGGCTGTGGAACGTAATCGCGCCATGCTACTGCCACCGGGCGAACCACATACGGGTCCAGCACGTTGTAGTTGAAGCTATACATAGAGCGGTTAAATCCTTCGAGAGGATCGGAGCGTCCCGTTTGCTCCCCGGAGCTGGCGCAGCCCACAAGCATCGTCGCGCCCAGCGCAAGCGCCGACAGCCGAAGTTTCATAAATATCTCCCTGTTCAGTATGGCTATCGTTGATTGCCATCCGTAACGGAGCATCTGGCGCTCCGTCTGAAAACGTGCAAGTGATTGTAACAGCACGTTTACCGATGTCTATGAGTACAGTTACGGGCAGTAATCACCGTGACTCTGATCTCAGCATAGCCTGACTTTTGGAATTCGTTTCGCTGGCAATTTTATAATGTCTTTGAACAAGATGTATCACCTTTGTTGTCATTCCCGCCAATTTAAGAGCATCCCCACAGGCATCCCGATAAAAGCCGCTACGCTTAAAAGAAAGATCAACCTCCGGGAGCAGATATGAAAGAAGTGAGTGAAGACAAAATTGGCGAAAGTAATGAGGAACATGAAATTGAAAGCGAGGAGAAAGCGCGCGGGGAGGAGATAGAGATTGATGAGGATCGCCTCCCCTCCCGCGCGATGGCAATTCACGAACATATACGCCAGGACGGCGAAAAGGAGATGGAGCGCGATGCCATGGCCCTCTTCTGGTCAGCTATCGCGGCTGGACTGTCAATGGGCGCCTCGCTGCTTGCTAAAGGGATATTTCATGTGCAGCTGGAGGGCGTGCCCGGCGGATTTTTACTGGAGAACCTCGGCTACACCTTCGGCTTTATTATCGTCATCATGGCCCGCCAGCAGCTATTTACTGAGAACACGGTGACCGCCGTACTGCCGGTGATGCAAAACCCTACCCTCGGCAATTTTGGTTTATTGATGAGGCTCTGGAGCGTGGTTCTGCTGGGAAATATCATCGGCACGGGCATCGCGGCCTGGGCATTTGAATATATGCCGATATTTGATGAACCCACCCGGGACGCATTTGTGAAGATCGGTATGGATGTGATGAAAAACACGCCAGTCGAAATGTTTTCAAATGCCATTATCTCTGGGTGGATTATCGCCACAATGGTGTGGATGTTCCCTTCTGCCGGTAGCGCTAAAATCGTGGTGATCATACTGATGACCTGGCTAATTGCGCTGGCGGATACCACGCATATTGTGGTCGGTACCGTTGAAATACTTTACCTGGTCTTTAACGGTACGCTTCACTGGAGCGATTTTTTCTGGCCGTTCGCCATTCCGACGCTGGCGGGGAATATCTGCGGTGGAACGTTTATCTTCGCGCTGTTAAGCCATGCCCAAATCCGTAACGACATGTCGAATAAACGCAAAGCCGAGCTTAAGGCGCAGGCAGAAAAGGATAAAGCAGCAAAAAAATCAACCTGAATGGTGACTCTTTGAGCAGTCAGGCGGCAACGCGCTTAACGCAAAGTGTAAATAACGCTATACTCGTGCCGCCTCGTCCCCTTAGTTAAATGGATATAACGAGCCCCTCCTAAGGGCTAGTTGCAGGTTCGATTCCTGCAGGGGACACTTTTATCTTCCTCTGTTTTTAACCCAAATTAGTCTGTTCGCTGCAAAAACTCATTGAGCAGAAGCATCCTGCTTTATTTGAGCATAACGCGTTGCCAGTTGCTTTAGGTGAAGCTCAAGTTGGGTCTTTTCTGCTTCAGGGAGCACACTTCCTGCAGGATACTGCGACAGGCGCCTGAGCTGCTCTTCAGCGGGTATCGTATGGTTAAATGACTGCATAGTCGAAAAAACCACGGATTTAAGCTCACTCACGGTTATATATTTTCCTTTTTGCTCATCCAGACTACTCAGCCGATCACTCAGTTGCTGAAGCGTCATCATCCCCTGATACCAGCTGTTCATTGCGTCTACAGGCAACGCCGTCGCGTTAAACTTTTTTTGCCACTGTATTATCAGCGCGTTAGCCTCTTCGGGCCGTAATGTCTGGAGCTGCTTTAACAGCTGTAGGCTGTAGGAAATATTCCAGTCAGGAGACAGTTTATCCAGCCGTGTAAGCTGCTGCTGCGTATCTGAGATAAACGTAGACGGTAACGTTCCTCGCTGCGTTAACGCGTCTTGCTGAACAGGTGTGAGCGCTTCAGGTAATGGTGCCAGCGAGGCAATGGCCTGAGTCGTTAAGGGATCGGGTCTGGAGAGAAAGCCCCCACCCCACGCTATGGCGACGCAGGCCAGCAGCGCAGAACACATCCCGGCGACAAAGGGTTTCCGCTGCCCGGCAATCCGGGAGGGCATCACAGGTTCCTCACCGTTCGGCTCATTTTTCTGCTGGACAACATATACCCTTTTCACCGCCTGGATCGGTTCATCCTTTTCCAAAGGCGCTTCCCTGTCGGGCTTCATCTCATGCGAATCTGTTATTCCATGATTTTTTTCCAGTCTTGCCGCATTAGAATGTATCACCGTTCGTAATGTCTCGAACTGGCTAAGGTGTTTAAGCTCAAGGGTCTGGAGCACCGCCCCCAGCCTGGAAAGCAACGCTTCAGCGTTATATAGCTCACTCAGATTGCTGTCATCCAAAGTGAGCATACGCATGAGTTGCTGCAGGCGCTGGCTCAGGCTGCTAAGGATTTCCATTCGCACGTGTTGCGAATGCGGCCAGAAAACCTCCCACTGGTGGCTAATCAGAGCCTCCAGGATCGCCAGCCCCTCATTCAGGCCAGCGACTCCAGACTGCTGCGTACGGGCGAGGGTGTACCAGGCTGCAGTCTGCAACTCAACACCGTTTTGCTCGAATAATGAAAGGCAGCGTTTTTCAACGTATACCCAGTTCACGTCCGGTCGAGCGGGATGGCTTAATTTACTCAGTTCATCGCGAAGGGCGGAATAATCCGGAAGCGTGCGCGGGTCGCCGCCGGTTTTTAACGTTATATCTATAGTCATTCTGGAGGGCCTGCATATTCGTGTCAGTTGATTTCGTCAGTTGATGAAATAATGTTATCGCTATGGCAACAGCGCTAAAATCAGACCGAAAAAAATACCTTCATCAAATAATTGTCCTGACCGGGATGGTGCATCTGGGGGAGTGAAGATCCAGTCACTTCCCCCCCCTACCCGCATAAAGAGCCGCCCTTGAGAAATAACATTTTCTCCGGAACAGAAAGTCACCTCGACACAACCGGCGACGCCCTGTCCATACAGAAAGATCGGCATAAACTTTACCGCCCGACTGTCATAACGAAGAACAATACCGGAAATCTCAAAAGCCCCTCCCTCCACCAGCAGGTCCGAAACGGAAGCAGAGACAGTGCTCACATTCAGTCCGGTACCTGTGAGCCACTCATCCATCTGCTGCTGAAGTTGCTCCATTCGCAGGCGAAACGCTGCAATATCTGCCTGAGTTTTACTGACTGGAGGAACGGGTGAAGGTTGACTGGCCTGCAGTTTTTTTATGAATTGTGATTTTACTGACATAGTGTTTCCTGGCCTTAAATACGGGCTGTGGTATCGAGGTACTGCTGTTGCCTGAGGTGCCTCAACAGAACCCGTCCTTCGGGCATAAACTCAGTGCCATAGCGCACCAGGCCAATCCCCTTGAGTTCAGCGTCAATGGCATAGCGCAGTTCGCCTGGAACTTTTTGGTCCAGCAGAACAACATCTATCTTCTTCAGTCGAGGTTCATATTTGAGCAAGACAGTCGACAGCGTGCTCATAAGTTCATGGGCCGTCCCTGGCATACCCTGAAGGATTTTCGTCATATCGGGCAAGCCGAAGTCAGGGAGATGCGCGAGCGTGCCGGCGCGACAGTTGAGAACGCGCTGCATATTATCCAACACTGAGAGGATGACCTGATTTTCTTCACTCACCTGGTTGAGGTTGAGGCCACCGGAAAAATTTCCGGTTAGCATTTCATAGAGCGAAGGTGTGTTATGTCCGTGGGGCATCAGTTGTCCTTAAGCGGTTGCAGCGTCAGATGATTCTCGCCAGCTTCCAGAGTACGCGGTTTATCCGGATCCAGGTCGCTGCGTTTAATAACCTGCTTCCAGGTGCTGTTGACCTCATCCGGATGGCGGAACAGCCCCACCACAGCCACAAACTGCGCAGCTTCTTCCATCGGCATATCAAGGCTTGCATCACCGCCTGGTTTTACCACGACATCACGGCTCGCTAGCATATCGTCTTTCAGAATGCTGCTATCATCCTGAAGCAGTTGCATATAAACCGTCTTATCAAAGATTTTTCGATCTTTAAGCTGGTAAACCCGCACCACGACTGGTTCAGAAAGCGGATTACTTTCTCGGGCATCAATGTTCAGCGCCTCACGTGCAGTGAAATCCAGATGCAGTATTTTAATCTTTTTATAGAACACAGAATTAAACGCCGATTTGGTCCCATCGGTAACGCTCTGCGCCACGCCGCAGCCTGTCAGGCTAATCGCTATAAAAGGCATAAGCCAGCGCATGGTCTTAATTAAACTTGTAGGTAACACGTCGATTTCCTTGTTGCGGTTTCGCAGGCTCCAGCCCGCGGTAATCACCCAGTTCTGTCGTAAAGGTCTCGGGTATTTCATCCGAAAGAGTATCACCCTCTACTCCCAGCACACCGTTCATTCCCAGCCAGAAAGGGCTTTCGCCCAGCGGTGGAACGGCCAGCAGCCGGACTGAAGTGGTCAATGTAATTCTGGCCTTGAACCGCCAGCCCAGGTACACCCGGAGCATGACCAGGAAATCCTGATACAGCTGGCCGTCCGGCTTCCAGCCCTGCGCCTCCTGTTCGTTTTCCGTCGCGAGCGCAACCAGTAACTGGCTGCTGGCATCCATTGCTTCGTCACCCAGCGGGGTATTGCCGTCCAGTTGAAAATCGTCATCACCGTAGAAGCCCAGTTGCTGACTGACCTCCACCGGTCGAAGGCAGTATGGACTGACCTTCACGAGAGTATCCGGGGCCAGCAGTGTCACCAGGGCCTGCATTCCCTCCTGGGTTTTGCCCGGCTGCTGCAGAACCCCGAGTAGCGCCAGAAAGCGGGACACCGGGGTGGCAATGTGGTTTGCGGTTCCCGGTATGCCCAGCCCTACCAGCCCCAGCAGCGACTGTGAAATGCTGTCCGTTCCCCCCGGCTCAAACGTTGCGGGATAGGAGTATTTGCGCCAGATGCGGTAAAACTGCGTCAGGATGCGATGGCTGAAGATATCCAGAAAACCCTGCAGCGCTTCATACCCTTCACGACGCTGAGTAATATCATCGAGATAGGCCGTCGGCAGCGGTGAATCAACGCCATACATCCCCATAAAGGTTGTACGGATGATCGGTGGCTTGCTGTCATCATCCTCGTCATACTCGACAGCCTTCAGTTCACTGGCCGGGAACCCCATTCCAGGGTGCGGCGCAAAGCGTACCGGGTCATCCGCCGGATGGCTGGTCGAGCCCATCAACGGCTTACCTGGATTGCGCTTCTCCAGCAGTTGACAGAAACGGTAAAAGTTAATGCGGTGAAGATCCGCCTCCAGCCGTGGGCTCAGCCGGGAATACGGCGGTTGTGCTTCTCTTGCCATTCCAGGCGTTCTCCGGTCGGTTGCAGAATGATAATCAGGCGGTTAAACAGATAAATGTCGGTGTAGAGCGCAAAGAAACGACTCAGCATCTCACCAAACAGGCAGATGTCACCGCGCCCGGCAAAGCCATGGCTGTCGAGCGTCACCTCAATCTGCACGCCGCGCACCAGGTAGCCCTGCTCAAAGCGTTCGGTTTCACTGTGCTTCACGTCGATAATCGCCTCCAGACGACGGCGGTTCATCTCGCTGTCGGTCCACTCGTACAGCGCCAGGGTGCCGCGCAGCACGTCGGCGTTATCCATCATTGACAGGAACCCGCTGCCGAGGTGGCTCAGCACACGCCAGTGAAAACGGTCCTGCGCCGGGGGATAACAGGGCAGCGTCGGCGCACACAGGTTACGCACGGCAATACTGGCTGAAGTCGTTTTCATCACTGTATCGAGCACGGTGCTCTGGAGCGCTCGCCGCGGGAGCTGGCCGTTTGTGCCCGTGAGCGTCAGGGACAGGCTTTCATCTTCTGGTACCGTGTGGTTATCAAACGCTTCGCCGCCCAGAATAAGCCAGGTGTTGTACAGGCCTGACGGGCCGCGCCGCACACGAGTGTGATAATAATATTCCGGGGCTTCATGACGCATCATGCCGCCTTTGTGACGGAAGCTCGAGAATGGCACGTAGGTATGCTGGCTGGATGACATCACCGAGTCCACAGAGTAAATCTCAGTATGGCCGTCCTGCACCCGCATCGGTCGCAGCATGTATTCGGTCTGCAGGGAGTTGAGCGTCAGCGGGTCAGATTCCAGCGGGAACAGGTTGATCACCGGCACACAGTTCAGGCGCAGATGCTTTTCGGTAAAGCTGAAATCATGCTCCCAGCGTTCTGCAAGCACCACGTCGATTTCAAACCAGGGGAGTTCAGCCGGAAAGACTACGGTCTCCAGCCCACGCAAGCCGGTAAACATGAATTTCTCACGGAAGGTGAAGTACTCCAGCAGCAGTTGATAGCCGCTAAAACTACTGCTCCCCTTCGGCCAAAGGTCGTCATCATCGTCAAATCCCAGCACAGCGAAATAGCCGTCAAGCGGTCTTCTGTCTATATCACCCGGCATCCGCAACCACAGGCGCGCCGTATTCATGGTAAAGGCTTCATGCATGGCGCAGGCTAGTGGTGCGTCTGCGTTGAAGTAGAACGGGAGCTGGCTGAGATCGATACGGCTCCAGTCGGCGAGATGGCTGCAGTTAAACCGCAGGCTAATAACCGAACGCCCGTCAGGGTCAGTCGACAGGCGGACGTGCTCAAGCGACAACGGCTGGAGAGTAATCTCTTTAGTTGTGGTATACCGACAGCGCGTGCCCTTCTCACCGATCGGCCTTGAGTTCACCTCAAAGCCTTTGACGATGCGCATCTGCTCTTTCATCTCACGCCACTCAGGGGTGAACTCCACCACCGACATCGACGGTATGGTGCGCAGGTAATGCGGCCAGAGCAGGCTGACCAGCCCTTCTGTCAGTTCAGGCAGGTCGTCATCAAGCTTTTCACGCAATCGCCCCATCAGGAAGGCAAAGCCCTCAAAAAGGCGTTCCACGTACGGGTCGCGCGCGCCCGCTTTATCGAGATTGAGCATTGCCGCCTGCTCGGGGTGAGCACGGGCAAACTCTTCGCCGGCTTCCAGCAGGTAGCGCATTTCAGCGTCGTAGTAACGCAGGGTTAAGTCGTCCATAAAAAACCTGAATATAGGAATGTTAAAGGTAGCCAGGCGTTTTTATCCGCAAAGCACCGCACTACTTGCCGGGTCGAGCGCAATCAGACCGGCAAGAAGCTGGTCCATCTCAGGCTGAAGACGTGATTTATCGGTTTCACTGCGTGTAGCTTTCATGCGTAGCAGTCTGAGGCGACGGGATTTCACTTCAAATAACAGCGCCGGTGTCCACTGCGTGAGGGTGATTGACCGTGCGGCGCTATCGAGTTCACCCAGCAGATGCAGGGCCAGCTCATTTTTACCCTTTTGCTCGGCTATGCGGGCCATCAGCAGGCGCAGCAGCCATTTGTCTTTTGTAGAGTCGCAACCAGGACGGGTCTGGAGCCAGTGAAGTGTGGCATCCAGACCGTCAGTGTCCGCTTTATCCAGCGCTTCCGGCTCGAGGAGCAGGATATCGTTATCTGTCTCACCAACAGCACTGACCGGCTCATCTCGCCAGTTGGACAAATCGTCCAGCACGCTCTGATTTATCCAGTTGAGCGTGACCTCATCGGCAAACGGCGTTCCGTCATTAAAGGCCAGCGTTTCAAGTCCTGTGAGACGGCTCAGCAGCCCTTTCAGATCGGCGATGATGATATCGGCCAGCACATCGTGCCCCAATTTCACCAGAGCCTGGTGGATATACCACTGCAAATCCAGCCAGAGGTGATTAGCGCCACGCGAGAAGGTGCTGTCCGCCTGCTCCAGTATCTCCAGCCAGCTCTGTTGCAGGTACAACCGTTTAAGCATGGCCCGCTGGTCAGCCCGCGGTGGTTCGATACGTGTTTTCCCTTCGGCATCCGGTGCAGGGATCGCTCTCAGCGTGTCATGGCGCAGGCTTTTCATCAACCGGTGTGCGGCAAGCCAGCCATCGGGCTGCTCGCGCAGATATCCCGTCAGGGTACGGGCCTGGGCCAGCAAATCCTGACCGGAGGTGATGCGGTTCAGAACCGGCGCATCTGACTCGGTCGCATGCGTAAAGGGCTGTGACTGCGCCTTATTCCCTGCGTTCTGCGGTACCACGGCATCCACACCACCGGCCTTCATCAGGCGAGACTCCAGCCCGCTGTACAGGGCATTCAGCTCTGGCCGCGATGCTTCCGGCTCGGTCTCCAGACGGGTACTGATGAGCAGCAAGGCCCCGGCGGTAC
Organism: Enterobacter sp. 50588862; assembly: GCF_001462935.1. Classification (NCBI taxonomy): domain Bacteria; kingdom Pseudomonadati; phylum Pseudomonadota; class Gammaproteobacteria; order Enterobacterales; family Enterobacteriaceae; genus Enterobacter; species Enterobacter sp. 50588862. The sequence goes on along the minus strand of NZ_LNHM01000012.1, from coordinate 10,215 downwards.
GCTGTGCATCCTCGCGGATGACCTCCGGAAACAGTGACAGACTGTCCAGGACACGGCTACCGGCAAGCCATTCCAGTGCAGCCTTGCGGCTTCGGTCCCGCTGCGGGTGAAGCTGCATGCCGTAGCGCTGCAATAATCCGGCAAGCAGTTCAAGCCCTTCGGCAAAGCCGGCTTCGCCATCCTGGTGCAATCGCGCCCAGCAGTAATAGGTCGCAATACGGATGTCTTTGGCTATGGTGGTCAGTAACTTTTCAGCAAGCGTGCATATCAGTTCGGTATCAATCCCGGAGAGCTTATTAACCTCTTCGCGGATACGCTGAAAATCATCGTCATATCCCGGGTCTTCCCCTGTCGGACTGGCTACGCTTACCGGAGCAAGCCAGGGCTGCCAGTTATTCGTGCGCGTCTGCGCCTGTTGCCGCAGCTGAGCATCGTCAGCCTGACAGGCGGCAACCAAATTCTGTAGTGTACTCATTATTCGACTCCCTCCATGTCATTGTTTCCCGTATTAGCCATTAGCGCCTGAGCAGTGGCCGCGCTGTCGATACTGAATATTTGATCCGGCAGCGTAAAACCACGCAGATCCAACAGCGCCAGCGGACCTTTTCCGAGTTGTGAGCGCAGCACCCACTGCAGGGTGCGACCATCCGGTGCGGTAAAGCTCATCATCCACTGGCTGCGGTCAAGCTGCTGACGCTTGCTCAAGTCCAGCCAGCGGATAAAGCCCCAGGTCCCGCTGTAATCCCCGAACAGGCGCGCACCAGCGTTGACCGTGGTCCATGTCAGCATCGTTCCCGGCTTGTAAGTTTCTCCCGGCCAGCGGAAGCTTTGCCAGTCGGCCATCTGGTTGAAATAGTGCAGCTTTTGTCCATCAATGGTTAGCTGCGTCTCCACCACCTGTGGCACAGGACGCGCCTGCAGCTCAAAGCTGATGCCCTGACTGCCATCGGTGAACAGGATGTCTGACAGCTGGCTCAGCTGGTTAATGGCCCGCAGGAAGGCCGGGTTAAAGTTCAGTCCCTGGCTGTTGACCTTATCCGGTACCCACTGGCTACCCTCTTTGTGCAGCACACCGTTGAGCTCTGTCGACAAGAAGCGCTCTATCCGTCCACTGTCCTTACGCACAAATTCAGCTAGCATCGGTAAAGAGGCATCGCTTTTGCTGGCAGCAAACGGGAAACGACCGTCAAAGGCAGTTTGCCAGTTCGCGACAACCGAGCGGCTCCATTTGTCATTCAGACTGGCTGCCGACGGCTGAAGTACGGTCTCCCAGGCCTGGGTCAGCGGCTGCACAAACATTGTGCTGCCAAATCCGCTCCACTCCTCGCCAAGACTTGCCGAAATCAGGCTGCCGTATTGCTGAGTGTCGGTGAGGTCCACGCTTTTGCCCTGGAATACGGTCTGCGCCAGGGTCTGCATCATTGCCTGCGGGTCAGAAGCGCTGGCCACCTGCTGCAGTCGCAGACGCACGCGGGTGATACGGGTCAGATACGTCTGCAGACTCAGGGAGTTGTCCGCCGACATGACATTACCACCTTTGTTTTTACCCAGAAGCTGCAGCAGCGGGCCAAAGGTATCGTCCAGCGGCCCCTGCGGCCCTGACGCAGACTGATTAATGGCAGGTTTATCTTTTCCACCGACGAGATCTTTAGCCGATTTGATGAGGGAGTCCGAAAGACCTTCGCTTTGCTGGCCTGTCTGTCCCTGCCAGGCGAGGGTATTCATCAGGGCAATCAGTGGCGACTGGCGGACATCGCTCATCAGCGTAAGCTGGTCGGTAACGTCCGCAATATTGTTTGCCGGGTTCCAGTGCAGGCTGTTAAGGAAATTCAACCAACTGCCTGCAAAGTCAATGAAATAACGCTCTGTCAGGCGTGCTTTGAGCGCTTCCGGCGACAGATCCGCCGATACGGCTTTACGGGAATCACTCAGCACCCAGTCAATTTCATCCCGGCGGGAATTTGCAGCCTTTTCGATAGCCTGCTGAATGCCACCTTCCCAGGCCTGGCGGGTGAACATGCCCGGCACGACCTCCTCGGTAGTAAAAAGTCGACGCGCATCGGTACCGCTGGTCATGTCCTCCAGGGAGACATCGGCGAAGTTACGACGCACTGACTTGAGCATATTTTCATACAGTGTGCTTTCAGCGTTACGACGCCCAATTTGCTGCAGCAACAGCTGGCGACTCTGGCTGACCAGCTGCGCATCCGGTGTGATTTTCCACTGTGGCTGCTTAGGCAGTTCGGTGATGTAGAAGGCCCACAAATCCGGCGCCAGGCTTTGCCACAGACCGGTAGAAATACCCATTCGTGTCGGCTGCACGGTTTTCAGGGTCTGCGCATAAAACGCGCCGTCGACTTTATCCGGACGGGCCATCATCAGCCAGGCTTTAAGCTGGTCATAACCTGGCTTCGCCAGCTGTGCACGCTGGTCGCTGTTGGGGGCAGAGTTTGCCAATGCGCTGAGTTTTTGTGTCAGCGCCTGATTCGCCGGGTCGCGTATCAGGCGGTTGTTTGCCACGCCGTACCAGGGCAGCAACGCATCGAGCAGCTGCTGGTTATGGTCCAGACCGAAGCGCTGGTACCAGGGCGCTCCTTCCTGAATACGGTGCTGCAGGCGGCCGGCGTCATTACGTAGGGTATGCAGAGCCGTGAGCTGGTAATCCGATACGGAAGAATGCTCCACCAGCGCATGCGCCTGCTCGGCAACAGAGACTATCTGCATGCGGTTGATCGCGAACGACAGCAGTATTCCCGCTCCCCAGATACCGATGATAGTCATCAGCGTCCAGGCCAGCGTCTGTTCCCAGGCCATACCGACACGGCGGCCACGCACACGGATGCAGTCATCCACAATGCCCTGCCAGGTTACGGGCAGGGCGAGGGCATGGCGTTGTGATTCGGGGATATATTTCTCAGGTTCGGCTGTCCCCTCTGTAGTATGAACAGGGTAACTTTCCGGCAGGCTGAACATCAGACCACGCAACGGAACACGCTGCTGAGAGGCAGCCAACCATGGCACCAGTTGTTGAGTCCAGCGGGCGATACCGCCGTCTTTGAGGTACTGGCCCAGACGCAGCAGGAAATCGTGGCCGTTGTTCTCAGCGACCTGACTCATCCCCTGTATCCGCAATGCAGGCAGCATCAGCTCAAGCTGACGGCTAATATCGTCAGCTTTGGCACGCAGCGGGAAACGGGCTCCTACCGCCTGTTCAGTACGTTTTGCCTGCGACCATTTGCTGTCACACAGTTGCCACAGCCAGACCGGCGCGGAATAACGGAGCAATTCGCTGATTTTTTCCAGCCCGCGTAAATTGTTGTCGCTAATCTGAGGGGTGAGATTAAGCGACTGCGGTACGACGCGAATTATTCCGTCCAGAGGACGACCGCGACGCAGTTTACGCAACGCGGTATATTTCTCCCGGCCAGGCTCTAATGCCAGGCTCCCGCCGTAAATCAGCACGGTGCGGTTGCCTTCAAGCCACTGGCTTTCCTGCAGGCCTGGTACCAATTGCTCTATAGCGGCTTCATTGCCAGTGACGAGCAGCAGGTGGACTTTGCGTCGCCAAAGGACGCCATAACGAAGATTAAGATGCTGTTTTAAATCGGTATAATCTCTGATGGTTGTACTCACATCTGGAGTTGTTTTAGTTTCAGCACTTGAGGGTTCCGGTGGTAAATAAATGAGTTGTTTTTTTCTTTGCTTCCAGCGCCAATAAAAAGGAGAGCAAATAGTGCCTAAGAATAAAAAACCAAATACACCACCCCACACCGACCAAATTTGGCGATATGTCAGCCCATATTTAAGCAAGGCATCTTGATTAATAAATAGTAAAAACGCAGTTATACCCGCAAGGCCAACAATTAAAACAAGATAGCCCCAAAATCCATAACGTGCTGACTGTAATTCCTTTTCTTGGGTCATAAGTAAAGTTTCCGAGTAATCAAACAAAGCAGTCTGGACTGAGGTGATGCCTGAATAATTAATAATTGGTTAGCTTCAGTCTTTTGAGCCGCGTCAACCAACAATGCGAGTGAAACAGGGAATACCATTTCACCAGGGGGACCAAAAGAAAAATCAATCAAATTAAAAGGATGTTTCTCTGGAAGTTTCCACTGACATCGATCGGCATACTGAATTAGTTTTGAATTAATATCAGCAGGAATACCAGAAAGCCAGACATGGCGTAAATCACGCTTGTCAATTCGATTGTATTCAAAAAGCATATCTAAATCTTTTTCAATATTCTCATTATCCACAGGCATAACACGGCCTAATCCGGCAAGTACCGGTACAGCATGTTGTCTGGAAAAAGTTGAGGATGATAAAAGCTGGGCAGAGACCATTTCGCTGGATTGTTTCGATACACCTGCCAACCAGCATTGGAAACTAAGAACTAATATCAAACCATCAAAATTAACGTTATCGTGGAATTTTCCAATACACTCAACGGAACAATTTACTTCAGGAAGCAGATCCCATTGAGACAGAATAATCTGGCATACGTTCTTTTTGTCCCAACCAGAGGGTTGCAATACATAAATAGTATGCAAAAATTTCCGATAACCAGGATACTGTTGCTCAAGCTGTTTGTCGATCATATCAGACAAAACACGAAGGGAGCCCCAGGAATGTGACAACGACCTGACTTTATCTGGATATGCTGGAATATCAGACAGAGGTCCAAGAAAACTCGCGGCCCCGTTTTCCTCAGGAGTAAAGATAACATTACCAACCACTGACAACTGCTGTCGGCTCCAGTGCTGCCATAAAGCCTTAGTTCTATCAGTTTCTTCTTTCCAGGCAGAAAGAGCGCTCCTTGACTGCTCATAACGGTTTAGCGCTGCGCCAAAAATACATAACCATATGAAAAATGCCGGAAGTAGCAGGAAAAATACTATTTTAGTATATGCCTCCGTTCCCCACAAAGAAAAACCAAAAACAGAACAAACCATTAAAATAGAAATAAGAACAATCCCCCATCGCTTGTATGACAAGCTGGCAATTGTACTTTTTTTGGGTACTTTGGGGATAGGCCACATAATATCAAGACTCAATAGTATTTTCGATGTGAGAACTAATGACTCTGCATCCACAGGAACAGGCGCAGTTATTAACAACAACGTTCATCCCATTTTCTGACGCTCCGGGATCACCTTCTTTTATCGGATTAATTCCGTGTTCTGGACATGAAACCAAATCACCGACCAAGGCAACCTGAATACCATTGATAAACATTGTCGACGACGCGGTAATAACCTTTCCACCATGGGTGGTATCATCACCCAGGCAAACAATTCCAGGCATATCTTCCTCTTTTTTAAAAATTAATTTACGACAATATAATGGTTTGCGACCAAGACAGCGCCCCACTTAATTATTATCGATAAAATTTTAATTTTCGCTGTATGAAAATACATAATCAAAACGCGCCGGGGCGCACGCGTACGCTACGGCTGATCGTGTCCCAGAAGGCGATAATTTCCTCCTTGCTGTAGGAGGTTGGCGGCATGGAATCATTCTCCAGGGTCAGAATAAAATTGGGAGTCTTGTAGCTGGCTGTCATTTCATTGATGAACATATCAAAGCCGTAACGTGGCTCGTCCTGAGATGCCTGTAAACCCGTTGCCAGAAACTCCTGGGCCTGCAGTCCGTTAATACTAAAGGCCCCTTTTCTTTCCACATGGCCACGGTACAAGTTACTCTCTATCTCACCTGCTCTCTCCAGCACCGTGTCTTTTTCTCGGGTGAAGTTATCAGTAGAAAGAATAACTCTGATATGTTCCAGTGTTTTACTTTCAAGCCCAACGGAGATATCTTCCCGTTCCCTTGCCGCCGGGTCGGTGGCAATAAACGCATGGGCGATACAGGAACCTGGTTTCGTCGGAATGACGTCATTATCCCTGCCACTAATTCTCGCCATCAGCGACTGCATCTGGCTGACGTCACTTGTGACATAGTTTCTGGCGGGTCGCCCTCTTCGTTGCTCATTATATACAGAGCTGGAATCATTAATGGTTTGCTTCTGAAGTTTAATAACTACGCCATTAGTATATAAATAGCCTTCCAGTGTTCGAATAAAATCTGCGGTACCCCCATTATCATTCCGTTCAAAAATCACACCATCCATACCGTCCGGCAAAGACCAGACTTTTTTTAAAAAAGGCATATCCTGAGCGTCAATAGTTTTACTTTCTCGCAGAGCCTTTTCACGTAATGCGATTAACTGCTTAAAACCCGGATGATACATTTTCTTTGTCGCCAGATAGGTTTTATACGTATCCTCAGGCCGGGAAATCACCGCCGCCCAGATATTATTATCCAGCGGTGCAGCGTCATTATAAGCCGTAAAGGATGATGGCAGGTCGAGCATATAGCGCCCGACGCAATAAGGTTTCATTTCAGCGTTTATTTTGTTCATGGTTACCTGCTGTGATGACGTCAGTGTCTGCGGTGATGGATTGTAAGGGCGAAAATACTGATACAACCCATATCCCGCTACGATTAAGGCGACCAGGATCATTGCTTTTTGTTTTATCTTATTCATGGTATGCAAGCCCTAGGTCGTCCTCACCGTACTGCATCACCTGTTCACGGCGCGGGTATTCTTTTGACAGCAAGAACAGAAAATCCTGACCGCGCATACCGTGGCGCTCGCGCAGGATTTTTTCCACGATTTGCGGAACCGACATGTCCTGGTAAATGGCGTTCTGGTGCGAGCGGTCAAGCAGCGCCAGTCGCGGCCGGAGCATCAGGGCGTAGCGGGTTTGATCTTTTGACGTGCTGAGGCGTTCAAAACCGGTCACCATGCCCTGAATGGTGCGCACGGCCTGCTGCACTTTAATGCCGTAACCCTGGTCTACCGGGGCCTGCAGCGTCAGCGAACCGGGCTTCATCAGCATCGCCTCTCTGGCGACAGCGTGGTCACTGCTGGTGAATTCAATACGATAGCGGAACGGCGTGCTCAGGGCCTCATCGCCTTCAAACGCCAGCACGTCGAGCGCGGACTCACAGCCTTTCACCGCCAGCAGGTGGTGGTTATGGCTGTATCTTAATGGAGGATTATTACTCATGCGTCCACTCCCTGTTTCACATCAAATTCAAGCACGCTGCTCTTTTCTCACTCCAGCTGGCATAAGTAATTGCAGTTTTAATTTATAGGATTCTGTAGATTAGCAGCGGGTGGTTATCTCAAAATTAAAACCAGCATTAAAAATATGTTTAGAGCGTTCTCTTATTTAAGATGCATTTACTCCCTGATGTTTACCGGAGCTGTTCCAGTTCGATACCTGAACGTTCTTGTGATTCTGTCCCAGATATCAACCAGTTGTGAATCCGTATAGGTTTTCGTTTCCAATCCAGAATTATTCAACTCAACGGAAAATACCGGATGCCTTGAGTCGGCTATATCCTCATTCCCATAAAAGGCGAATCTGTAGGCAGGAACTATTTTCTCTTTCGGTTGATAAATGTCCTGCTTACCTTTCATCAACCACTCTTCTGCATTTATCTTCGGTAGTTTTACTGCCCCTTTCTTCAGAGTGCGTGCGCCAACTCTGATGAGGGTAGCATTTATTTCATCAGACCTTTCTAAGAATGGTTCAGATTTTCGAAGCGTATTATCACTGTTAACAATAAGGCCAAAGTCATCACTGTTATATATAATGTTGATGACATCGTTCGATACCCCCCCCGAATCATTAATAAAACCTTCCGGAATACAGATACCAGGCAGTGTTGGCACTTCATCATCATTTCTTCCCTTTAGTCGGGATAGCAGGCTTTGCATTTCTGCCAGCTTCTGAGGCTTATTACTTAAGCTAGACTCACTCAACCCCGCATTTTTTAACATCTTTTTCTTTTCAAAATATTTAGTGCTTGTATGATCTAAGAATTCTAAATACACAATAAATGCAACTCCATTACTATATAGATGTCCTTCAAGAATCCGCATTCCTCCTGCCACACTTTCATTTACATTGCGATCAAAAATGACTGCATTGTCATTTATCCGGTATACCTGTTTCAGATAAGGAAGGTCCAGGGGATCAACTGCAGGACTATTTTTTAACTCCTGTTCACGTAACCGGATACGTTGTGCAAACGCCGGAGGATACAGCCGCTTGCTGGTAATTCTCATTTCATTGATCTTTACCTGACCTACGTCAGCGTTATTGAATGAAGCGGGCACATCAAAAAGATAGCGGCCAATGCACTGAGGTCTGGTCTGTTCAAATAGTTTATCCGTCATTTGTTTTTCCTTTGCCGTTAAAGGGGCTACCGGCCACGAACGGGTGAGTAACCAGAAAGCTGTTGAAAGAATAAGGACGACAACAAGTAATCCCATCCATAAATGCCTTACCCGCATGAGGCGACCTCCCCGGCCATTTTTATAATCGAGCGTAACGTGAACTTCATCGCAACGGAAAGACAGTTTTCCGTACTGGTATCCCCCACGGCGTAGGCACCTTCATGATCTACTTCAGTCGCAAGCAGCGAACGGATCCCGGGAAAATTAATCCTGCCGGCACGTACTGGTACGGTTCCGTCCCCGGCGCTGCCGGAGGAGGTCAATTCAAACGTGTTCCCTGCTGCATGGCGATAAACGGGAAGCTCCGGCGGTACGCCCATAACCGGTTTCGGTGCCGGGATCTGCTGCCATATCAGATGATCGTCTGAAGGATATTTTTTACTGGCACCATAAAATGCATAGGTGTTGGGATGATATTTTCCGTTTAATTTTTCAATAAAATCATAAATCGTATAAGTAATGCAATTAACATAATTACTCCATTCAATTTCTATATCATCCAGCAGCAATTCTTTCTCACACAGCCGCCACCAGTCACTTTCATTCAGATAAATTTCCGTGTAAGGGTCAGACTCCGGCTTATTCATATTTACCGTGCCGTTAATTTTCAGCCAACCCGGCCTGTAGGCTTTACCCGGCAGCAGTTGCAGAGGGCCGGGTGACTGGGCCAGTACCGGCATCAGGTTGGCTGCATCAGCGCCAATTACCGCTCCGACAATACCCCGTTCTCCGGTCTTCATTCGGCGATATGCCGCTGGCGATCCCAGATCAGGCATAACGCCATGAACGATGCCCAGAATATTGTCTCTGCCGTTCATTTGTTCTGAATAATGTCGGGCCACCAGGCCACCCATGGAGTGGGTGACCAGAATGACTTTACTGGTGGCAAGCCTGCCGTGATAAGTGCCTAAAGTCTCACTGATATATCGCCCGAGAGACGCGGCCGAATCGGCGTTTGACTGCAGCCAGTTATAGCCAAAAACATGCACGGGAAAAAGGTAATCATAACTCCGCCTGACCTCAGGCTCAGTCAGCGCATCTTCGCCTTTCTCTGCACCTAAATTTTCACCAATCAGTAACTGGCGGGGCGTGCGCCTGCTGGTACCATTGATCAGGTTATCAATCAGAATATGACCGTCATTCAGCATGCACTGAAGCACATGGAGAGGTTCGCCGTAGCTTTTGTAAAGTGCACTGCCCCAGCCACGGGCCGCTCTGGAGGGAAACCCTCTGCCGTCAAGATCGTCGTAAAGTACCTTTCCCGTTAAATCGACTTCGGTGGTAAGAGGATCCAGCAAGGCTTTTCTTTGTTCTTTAGACTTATAGAGCCATGCCAGCGCATCTGAGCCCTGAAACATGTCAGCATGCCAGACTTTTTCAGGGGATTTTATCTTTTTGAGATTCGTTCCCATGACTCCCGGCAGAAAAATAACCGGGATCACCTTTTCCGCCACCTTAGGACAGGCAATCACCAGATTGTCTTGCGCTCTGCCATTAGGCAGGCTGTAGTACACTCGCCCATTTTCATCATGTTCTGGTCGGCTCACGATCTCATTTTCTGCTGCTTGAGTCATGGTTATTTTTCTCCCTCGAACCGCAGTTTGTCCATCACCACACTAACCTGCTTCATTAAATCGCCTTTTCCATCTTCAGAGGTTGAGACGGTTTGACTGACTGCATCCTCACCCTGAATGGCCATTTTCTGCGCTGCCAGAGCTGACCCATCGTAGGCATCAATCGCCTTAGGCGTATAAGAAAAATTCGCGTTTTCCCAGCTCTGCATTGCCTGACTTATGCTCTGCCCACCAAACTTCTGCCACACCGCCCCGCGCTCGATGATTTTGTCCGGCGCCGCACACTCCACCGTTCCGTCTGCTATCCGGATATATCCTCCGCCGCTCGTC
>NZ_LNHM01000011.1:0-263 GCF_001462935.1 Enterobacter sp. 50588862 | reverse complement strand
GCTTATGCCATTGCACTAACCTCCTGATGTCCGACCAGGATTAGCTAACCTTCGTGCTCCTCCGTTACTCTTTGGGAGGAGACCGCCCCAGTCAAACTACCCACCAGACACTGTCCGCAACCCGGATTACGGGTCCACGTTAGAACACCAGCCATTAAAGGGTGGTATTTCAAGGACGGCTCCACGCAGACTGGCGTCCACGCTTCAAAGCCTCCCACCTATCCTACACATCAAGGACCAGTGTTCAGTGTCAAGCTATAGTA
>NZ_LNHM01000010.1:0-160774 GCF_001462935.1 Enterobacter sp. 50588862 | reverse complement strand
AGCCGTTGTCCATCGTCATCCGGTCCGGCAGGCCGTAGCGTTCAAACACGCTGACCAGCTGCTGCTGCACGGTCTCGCGCCGTTCATCGGTACAGTGCGCCAGGCACAGGGAAAAACGGGAGTGGTCATCCAGCAGGGTGAGCGGATGGCAGCGGCCACCGCCAAAGGGAAAGTGGCCCTTAAAATCCATCTGCCAGAGGCGATTCGGCGCGTCGTGTTCGAACCGTCCCGTAGCCGGAACGCCCGGTGATGCGCCCGGCAGCAGACCGTGACGGGCCATCAGATTATGGACGGTGCTGAAGGCGGGCATACGGTGCCCCTGGTCTTCGAGCCAGCGCTTAATCTTGCGTGCGCCCCAGCGTTCATGGCGCTCATGGGCCATGCGCAGCAGGGCGGTGATGTCGTCAGATGAGCGGTTCGGGGAATGATGAGGTGCGCGGGAGCGGTCCCGAAGACCGGAGGCACCTTCCTCAGCCCAGCGCTGAAGCCACTTGTAGCCGGTGGCAGGAGAAATGCCGAACTGACGGCAGAGGAAACGGATGTTCGCCCCGTCCTGCGAGGCGAACAGCACAAACTCGGTACGTAATGACATGGTATCTCTCGCATCCCAGGGCATAAGCGACTCCATAAACGGGTTCTTATGCCTCAGTTGTAAGTGTCTACCATGTCCCCGAACAAGTGTTCACTATGTCCCCGGACCGTACAGAGGGAGAGGGCTGGGGTGAGAGGGAACATACGGCTCTGGTGGTCATTCCGTTCACTTTATGTTCCTTGCTACTCTGTAAGGACATGGCCGGTGAACGTGCCAGGGCGGCTCAATCGCCGCCGCCCTGGCGACCCGGGCTCCCGGCGGTAAATCGCCGCTTCGCGGTGCCTTCGGCTTATTCCTTTCGGCTTGTCGGGGACGGGCGGAGGTAACGTCCCTGTAAAGCCCGCCCTCTCGGCGCATCCATGCGCCTCGCCCCGGCCTACAGGAAACGCCTCAGCGATTTACAGCCGGACCAGGACATCGCTGTAAGTTATTCATTTCTCTGAAGCAATGTTCATCGCTTCAGGTATAAAATTACTGGGGATTTCTCACCCCTGTGGGAGAGGGTCGGGGTGAGGGCACCAGGCCGCACGCTACGGACGATACACCTTCACATTCGCGAATCCCTGCTCGCGCAGGTACAGCGCCTGCAGGCGGCTCATCACCCCGCGCTCACACCACAGCAGATACGTTTTGCTCTGATCGAGGTCGCCAAACTTAGTGCTCAGCTTGTAGAACGGCAGAGAAACTACCTCCACGCCTTCCACCTTCAGCGGCTTGTCATCCTGCTCGTCAATGGAGCGGATATCCAGAATCGCATCGTTCGCACCGAAACCGCTCACGGTTTCCACTTCAACCACTTCCTGCTCGGTCTGCTGGGCAATCTCGCGGATGTCGATGTTGGACGCTTCTGCCACCACTCTTTCCAGGATGCTGAAATCGAAGTTCTCTTCTTCCGCTTCGATCTTCGCCTTCACTGCCTTGACGGTCGGGCTTTTTGAGATCACGCCGCAGTATTCCGGCATGGTGCGGGCAAAGTCTTCGGTGCCGATTTCGCGCGCCAGGTCGATGATGTGCTCTTTATCGTGGGAGATCAGCGGACGCAGGATCAGCGTATCTGATACGTTGTCGATCAGACGCAGGTTGGTCAGCGTCTGGCTGGAGACCTGGCCCAGCGCTTCGCCGGTGACCAGCGCCTGCACGCCGTAACGTTCGGCGACTTTGGACGCCGCGCGAACCATCATACGTTTGAGGATCACGCCCATCTGGCCGTCATCCACTTTTTCAAGGATTTCGCCCACTACCGGCTCAAAGTTGATCGCCACAAAACGCACGCGGTGGGAACTGCCGAAGCGGTTCCACAGGTAATGCGCCACCTGACGAACGCCAATTTCATGCGCCGCGCCGCCGAGGTTGAAGAAGCAGTAGTGCACGCGGCAACCGCGACGCATCAGCATGTAGCTGGAGACGCCGGAGTCGAAGCCGCCTGAGATCAGCGACAGCACATCTTCCTGCGTGCCGATCGGGAAACCGCCAATACCTTCATAACGGCCCTTAACCAGCAGCAGACGATCGTTCTCGATCTCAAGGTTAACGGTGACGTCCGGGTTAGTCAGGCGCACGCGCGCCGTCTCAACGTGCTGGTTCAGACCGCCGCCGACGTAGCGCTCGACTTCAATCGAGCTAAACTCGTGCTTACCGCGACGCTTCACGCGCACGCAGAAGGTTTTGCCTTCGATCTGATCGCGGTACTGTACCAGCGCCTTTTCGAAGATATCGTGCATATCGCTGAACGGAACGTCTTCCACTTCCAGAATATGGTGAATACCTGGAATACGGGTCAGCGCGTCGCGAATATCAAGGCGTTTGCTTTCGTCTTTCGCGCGGACTTCAACGTGGTCCCAGTGACGCACCACGGCGAGCGTTTCGTCGTAGTGTTTTAATACGTTACGAATGTTCCCGGTGAGAATTTTAATAAAGCGCAAACGCACAGATTGGCTTTTGATGGTGATTTCAGGGAACAATTTAATGATAAACTTCATGGCGGCAATGTTTCTTAGGCAAGCTTATAAAGGCTTGTAGTGGAAAATGATACAGCAGCCCACACCCGTGGCTGCATCCAGGCGCGCAAGTATACCACCATCGCGCCACTCGCGTTATTTGATAATTGCCCCGAGTCCGTTACCATGTTGGGGCGAAGAATATAAGAGTTAATTCACTATGCCGAAAAAGAACGACGCACCGGCCAGTTTTGAAACTGCGCTGAGTGAGCTTGAGCAGATTGTTACCCGCCTCGAGAGCGGCGATTTACCGCTGGAAGACGCCCTCAACGAATTTGAGCGCGGTGTGCAGCTTGCGCGGCAGGGGCAGGTAAAACTCCAGCAGGCCGAGCAGCGAGTGCAGATCCTGCTTTCCGACAGCGAAGACGCTAAAACCACGCCATTCACACCGGACGCCGAGTAAATGGATTTTACCAACGCGCTTCAGGCGCGCGTCGTTCGCGCCAACGACGCCCTGCGCCGTTTTATTGCGCCGCAGCCTTTTCAGAACACTCCACTGGTTGAAGCCATGCACTATGGCGCACTCTTAGGGGGTAAACGCCTGCGTCCGTTCCTGGTGTATGCCACGGGCAATATGTTTGGCATCAGCGATAATACGCTGGACGCCCCGGCTGCCGCCGTGGAGTGCATCCATGCCTACTCGCTGATCCACGACGATCTCCCGGCGATGGACGACGACGATCTGCGCCGGGGTCAGCCAACCTGCCACATTAAGTTTGGCGAGGCGAATGCCATTCTGGCGGGCGATGCCTTGCAGACGCTGGCGTTCTCGATTCTCAGTGATGCGCCGATGGCGGAAGTGGCCGACCGCGACCGCCTGGCGATGATCTCCGAACTGGCAATGGCCAGCGGCGTGGCCGGCATGTGCGGCGGCCAGGCGCTGGATCTTGAAGCGGAAGGACGTCAGGTTAATCTGGAACAGCTGGAGCGTATTCATCGCCATAAGACGGGCGCGCTTATTCGTTCCGCCGTTCGCCTGGGCGCGCTGAGCGCGGGTGAGCAAGGGCGCAAAGCCCTGCCGATTCTGGACAGATACGCAGAAAGTATCGGTCTGGCATTCCAGGTTCAGGATGACATTCTGGATGTGGTGGGCGATACTGCAACATTGGGTAAACGTCAGGGTGCGGACCAGCAGCTTGGCAAAAGTACCTATCCCGCCCTGCTGGGTCTTGAGCAAGCCCAACGTAAAGCCCGGGATCTGATTGACGATGCCCGCCAGTCGCTGAATGAGCTGGCCGCGCAATCGCTGGATACCTCGGCACTGGAAGCGCTAGCGGACTATATAATCCAGCGTGATAAATAAACTATATATCTCGATGAGCCTTTGATGAGTTTTGATATTGCCAAATACCCGACACTGGCGTTAGTTGACTCCACCCAGGAGTTACGTCTGTTGCCGAAAGAGAGTCTGCCGAAGCTGTGTGACGAGCTGCGTCGTTACCTGCTCGACAGCGTTAGCCGCTCCAGCGGCCACTTCGCCTCCGGGCTTGGCACGGTTGAGCTGACCGTGGCGTTGCATTACGTCTATAACACGCCGTTCGATCAGCTTATCTGGGACGTGGGCCACCAGGCTTATCCGCACAAAATTCTGACCGGACGTCGCGATAAAATTGGCACCATTCGTCAGAAGGGCGGCCTGCACCCGTTCCCGTGGCGCGGTGAGAGCGAGTATGACGTGCTGAGCGTCGGCCACTCCTCTACCTCCATTTCTGCGGGCATCGGTATTGCCGTTGCCGCCGAGAAAGAGAACAAGCAGCGCCGCACAGTCTGCGTGATTGGCGACGGTGCGATCACCGCCGGGATGGCTTTTGAAGCCATGAACCACGCGGGCGATATCAAGCCGGACATGCTGGTTATCCTCAACGATAACGAAATGTCGATCTCCGAGAACGTCGGCGCGCTGAACAACCATCTGGCGCAGCTGCTTTCCGGCAAGCTTTACTCGTCGCTGCGGGAAGGCGGGAAAAAAGTTTTCTCCGGCGTGCCGCCGATCAAAGAGCTGCTCAAGCGTACCGAAGAACACATCAAAGGCATGGTCGTGCCGGGCACGCTGTTCGAAGAGCTGGGCTTTAACTATATCGGCCCGGTGGATGGGCACGATGTGCTGGGTCTGGTGACCACGCTTAAAAACATGCGCGACCTGAAAGGCCCGCAGTTCCTGCATATCATGACCAAAAAAGGGCGTGGCTACGAACCGGCGGAGAAAGATCCGATCACCTTCCACGCGGTGCCAAAGTTCGACCATACCAGCGGCTGCCTGCCGAAAAGCAGCGGCGGCATGCCGAGCTATTCAAAAATCTTTGGCGACTGGCTGTGCGAGACGGCGGCAAAAGATAATAAGCTGATGGCGGTCACGCCTGCCATGCGTGAAGGCTCAGGCATGGTCGAGTTCTCCAAAAAATACCCGGACCAGTATTTCGACGTCGCCATTGCCGAGCAGCACGCGGTCACCTTCGCGGCGGGCCTGGCGATTGGCGGCTACAAGCCGGTGGTGGCGATTTACTCCACCTTCCTGCAGCGCGCCTACGACCAGGTGATCCATGACGTTGCCATCCAGAAGCTGCCGGTGCTGTTTGCTATCGATCGCGCGGGCATCGTGGGGGCTGACGGCCAGACGCACCAGGGGGCGTTTGATCTCTCCTTCCTGCGCTGCATCCCGGACATGGTCATCATGACGCCAAGCGACGAAAACGAGTGTCGTCAGATGCTGTATACCGGCTACCACTATCAGGACGGCCCCTGCGCGGTACGTTATCCGCGCGGCAATGCCCTTGGCGTTGAACTTCAGCCGCTGGAAAAGCTGGAGATCGGTAAAGGTCTGGTGAAACGTCGCGGCGAAAAAGTGGCGATCCTGAACTTTGGTACGCTGATGCCGGAAGCGGCAAAAGTCGCTGAAACCCTGAACGCGACGCTGGTGGATATGCGCTTTGTGAAGCCGCTCGATGAATCTCTGATTCTGAGCATGGCAGAAAGCCACGACGTGCTGGTCACGCTGGAAGAGAACGCCATCATGGGCGGTGCGGGCAGCGGCGTTAACGAGGTACTGATGGCGAACCGTAAATTGGTTCCGGTGCTGAACCTCGGCCTGCCGGACCACTTCATCCCGCAAGGCACTCAGGACGAGGCGCGTGCCGACATCGGCCTGGACGCCGCCGGTATCGAAGCCAGAATCCGCAGCTGGCTGGCCTGATCCCTCCCCTTTTCTGCTCCTGCTATGCTTAAACGTATTGTTTAAACAGCAGGAGCGGAACCATGCAATACACGACATTAGGAAAAACGGACCTCAGGGTGTCCCGGCTTTGCCTGGGCTGCATGACCTTTGGCGAGCCTGACCGGGGAAATCACGCCTGGACGCTGCCGGAAGAGAGCAGCCGCCCTATCATCAAGCGCGCCATAGACGGCGGCATCAACTTCTTCGATACCGCCAACAGCTACTCTGACGGCAACAGCGAAGAGATTGTGGGCCGCGCTCTGCGTGATTTTGCACGTCGGGATGAGATTGTGGTCGCCACCAAGGTGTACTACCCGTCAGGCGATCTGGCTGAAGGCCTCTCGCGCGCGCAGATCCTGCGCTCCATTGATGACAGTCTCAGACGCCTGAACATGGATTACGTCGACCTGCTGCAAATTCACCGCTGGGATTACAACACGCCAATTGAAGAAACCCTTGAAGCGCTGAACGATGTCGTGAAAGCGGGTAAAGCGCGCTATATCGGCGCGTCGTCAATGCACGCATCTCAGTTTGCTCAGGCGCTCGATCTCCAGGCGCAGCACGGCTGGGCACGCTTTGTCACCATGCAGGATCACTACAACCTGATTTACCGGGAAGAAGAACGCGAGATGCTGCCGCTCTGCTACCAGGAAGGCGTGGCGGTGATCCCGTGGAGCCCGCTGGCGCGCGGACGCTTAACCCGTCCGTGGGGAGAAACCACGGCGCGGCTGGTATCGGATGAAGTGGGTAAAAATCTTTATTCCGGTACCGAAGCCAGCGATGCGCTGATTGCCGAACGTTTAGCCGGGATCGCCGACGATATCGGCGCAACGCGCGCGCAGGTGGCGCTGGCGTGGCTACTGGGCAAGCGGGGTGTCGCCGCACCGATTATTGGTACATCGCGGGAAGAACAGCTGGACGAGTTGTTAAGCGCGGTGGATTTATCGCTGACGCCGGAGCAGGTTGCCGAGCTGGAGACGCCGTATCAGCAGCATCCGGTGGTGGGGTTTAAGTAAACACTTGCCGGGTGGCGTACGCTTACCCGGCAATACTGAGCGCACAAACTTACCCGAAGTGATCGTACCCTTTCCAGTCCAGCGTAACGGGCGCACCGTCTTTCACAAACTTCAGCCCTTCACTCTCCGGCATGATCTGACCGATGCAGGTAAACTTTGCGCCAAGATGGGCCAATGCCACGTCCAGCGTTCCACGGTTCAGCTCTGGCACCGTGAAGCACAGCTCGTAGTCTTCCCCACCGGAGAGCGCCCAGCGCAGCGCCTGCTCAGGCTCCACATGGCGAAGCAGTTGCTCCGACAGCGGGAACAGATCCAGGTCAACGCGCGCGCCCACCCCGCTGGCCTTCAGGATATGGCCGAGGTCCGAGATGAGACCGTCAGAGAGATCGATAGCCGAACTGGCCCGCTCGCGCAGCGCCTGACCGTGCAGAATACGCGGTGTCGGGCGCAGATGGCGCTTCACCAGATACGCCGCATCGTCAGCGTCCTTCACGTTTAAGCGATCCTGAAGGATCGCCAGCCCTGCCGCGCTGTCTCCCGGCGTACCGGTCACGTAGATCCAGTCGCCCGGTTTAGCGCCCGAGCGCTTCAGCGCGCGACCGAGCGGCACATAGCCGTGGATCGCCAGCGTCATCGACAGCGGCCCGGCAGTCGTATCGCCGCCAATCAGCTGCATATCGTAGTAGTTCAGCTGTTCAAACAGCGCATCGCTGAACGCTTCAAGCCAGGCTTCATCCACCTCCGGCAGCGTCAGGGCCAGCGTCAGCCAGGCCGGGTCGGCACCCATTGCCGCCAGATCGCTGACGTTGACCGCCAGCGCTTTATACGCCAGATCGGCAGGATCGATATCAGGTAAGAAATGACGTCCGCACACTAAGGTGTCGGTGCTGATTGCCAGCGTCTGCTTTTCAGGAATATTGAGAAGTGCACAGTCATCGCCAATGCCGGTTTCAACATCAAGACGAGAGGTTCTGACACGGTCGAAATAACGGGCAATCAGGGAGAATTCGCCGCATGCCATACGTTATGCCTCAGCAAATAAAAGAAAAAACCGGAGCCGCACTGCCCGTCAGGCAATGCAGAACTCCGGTTTGCGGATCACTTTTTGTGGGGACGGATCGCAGGTGCGGCTTTATCAAGTACGCCGTTAACGAACTTGTGGCTGTCTTCAGCACCGAAGGTTTTCGCCAGTTCGATCGCTTCGTTGATGGCCACTTTGTACGGCACATCATCACGTTTAGACAACTCAAACAGCGCGATACGCAACACTGCTTTTTCAACCTGGCCCAGCTCTTCGAGCAGACGGGACAGGTATGGCTTCATCAGGCCATCGAGATACGCGCTATTAGTCGCCACTCCCGACAGCAGTTCACGGAAGTACAGAACGTCAACGTCTTTCACGTCCTGTTCTGACAGGAACTGGTATTCAACATCAGCGATGTCGTTCTGGGACAACTGCCAGGAGTAAAGTGCCTGGACGGCACATTCACGGGCGCGGCGACGAGCAGCAGGTTTCACGGAATTCCCCTTACAAAAAAATCAGGCCTTAATGGCTTTCAATACATTGATCATTTCAAGCGCGGTCAGTGCAGCTTCTGCACCTTTGTTACCGGCTTTGGTGCCAGCACGTTCGATGGCTTGTTCAATACTTTCGGTGGTCAGCACGCCGAACGCGACAGGAATTTCAGCATCCTGCGCAACGTGTGCCAGACCGTTGCTTGCACCGCCCGCAACGTATTCGAAGTGCGCAGTGCCGCCACGAATAACGGTACCCAGCGCAATCACCGCGTCGTATTTACCGGTTTTCGCCAGCGCGCCCGCCGCCAGTGGCAGTTCATAAGCGCCTGGAACCCAAACAACGGTAATGTTGTCATCTTTAACCTGGCCGATACGTTTCAGGGCGTCAATCGCACCTTCCAGCAGGCTATCGTTGATGAAGTTGTTGAAACGCGCAATGGTGATGGCGACGCGAGCGTCCGGGGTAGCTACAGCAGCTTCAATAATGTTCATACTCTTCCTTTACGGGTTCATTTGGCCCCGCAGGGGGGCGGATTTTATCATAATACTTTGCGCACTGCTTCCCTATTTCGGGAGCAATTACGCTGTCGTTAAATGGAGGCAGACATCCGGACCCACCGGACGAATCTCGCTGAATGTGAGTTGCGGTGCGTCGGCCAGTTTTTCAAGGCCAGGCAGCACAAACAGGCCGCGCGCGTCATGACCTAAAAGTTTAGGCGCAACGTAGACGAGCAGTTCATCCACCAGCCCCGCCTGGAGCAGCGCGCCGGCGAGCGTCGGACCGGCTTCGACCCAGATACTGTTCACCTGCTGCTTGCCGAGCAACATCATCAGCACCACGAGATCCAGATGTCCGTTATGCTCCGGTACCATAATGCTGCGCACGCCTTCCGGCCATTCGCGCGTATCTTCTTTGGTGCGCGCAATCCAGGTTTCACCCGGCTGCTGCACGATGCGGTGCGCCGGGGTCACGCGGTTCTGGCTATCAATAATAATACGCAGCGGCTGGCGCAGGTTCTCCTGCGGATAAAGCGCCTGGGTATCGGCATTCAGCTCATCCCAGCGCACGGTCATGGCCGGATCGTCAGCCAGAACGGTTTCACTGCTGGTGAGGATAGCATGGCTTTGCGCGCGCAGACGTTGCACATCGCGCCTTGCCTGCGGCGAGGTGATCCACTGGCTTTCACCGTTCGCCATTGCCGTACGCCCGTCCAGCGAGGCGCCCAGCTTGAGCTGAATAAACGGGAAGCCGGTGCGCATGCGCTTCAGGAAGCCTTTGTTGATGGCTTCCGCATCTTTCATCATCAGGCCGTGGCTGACGTCGATCCCTTCCTGCTGCAGACGATACAGGCCACGGCCCGCCACCTGCGGGTTAGGATCCTGCATAGCGGCGACCACGCGCGAAACCCCTGCCGCAATCAGCGCTTCACAGCACGGCGGCGTGCGCCCGTGGTGGCTGCATGGCTCCAGCGTCACGTAGGCCGTCGCGCCTCGCGCTTTCTCCCCCGCCATACGCAGGGCATGCACTTCAGCATGCGGCTCGCCTGCGCGATAGTGAAACCCTTCCCCCACGATCTCGCCATCTTTCACGATAACGCACCCGACGTTAGGGTTAGGATGGGTGGTAAAACGACCGCGCTGCGCCAGCTTCATGGCTCGCGCCATGTACTTCTCATCCTGCATGGGCTTAATCCTGTAAGCGGGCGATCTCTTCGCCAAACTCTTTGATATCTTCGAAACTGCGGTAGACAGAGGCGAAGCGGATATAGGCGACCTTATCGAGCTTTTTCAGCTGCTCCATCACCAGGTTGCCGATCATTTTGCTCGGCACTTCACGCTCGCCCAGGCCACGCAGGTAAGATTTAATGTGGTTTAACGCCATTTCGACATCATCCGCGCTGACGGGCCGTTTTTCGAGGGCCTTCAGCATTCCACTGCGCAGTTTCTCTTCGTTAAACGGCTCGCGCACGTCGTTACTTTTTACCACGCGCGGCATTACCAGCTCTGCAACCTCAAAGGTCGTGAAACGCTCGTTGCACACCAGACACTGCCGACGACGGCGCACAGAAGACCCTTCGCCCACAAGGCGAGAGTCGATGACTTTGGTATCCACAGCGGAGCAGAATGGGCAATGCATACGGTATCCCTGTTATCTGGTTAACTGATTTTCATTTTACCCTGATCTGGCCCGACAACAAAGGAAGAGCTTTTTGAGACAAAGGATCTATGTCTGGCGGTACGTTGCTGGCTACCATTATGGGGATCCGTTATTTCAAGGAAATAAACGCTATGACAAGACGTTACCTGAAAATTTTACTGGTGGGGAGCCTCTTCACCCTTAGTGCCTGTGCACAGCAAACCGAAGTCCGCCAGATGAAACAAAGCGTGAATACGCTCAACACGGCGATGGACAAACTGAACAAAGAAACGGTGAAGATCACCCAGCAAAACGCGCTGAACGCTAAATCCACCAGCGGGGTATATCTGCTGCCAGGAGCGAATACGCCTGCCCTGCTTAATAGCCAGATTGGCACGCTGAAGATGTCTCTGGTGAATGTGGCGGCGAATGCGGATGGTACGCGCGCAACATTACGTATTCACGGTGAGTCCAACGATCCGCTGCCCGCCTTCAGCGGCACCGTAGAGTGGGGCCAGATTCAGGGCACCACAGAGAGCTATCAGGAAGTGAACGTGAAGAATCAGCTCTTCACCGCCCCCGCCAGCACGCTGGCGCCGAGCGACGTTGATATCCCGCTCCAGCTGAGCGGACTGACGCCAGAACAGCTGGGCTTTATCCGCATTCACGATATTCAACCCGCCGCGCAATAACCCGCCCTTTTAGCGGAGTGAAATGTCACTCCGCTAACATTTACATTTCGTATGGATTGGCAACATAAATGATTGCCGCTACAATCGCGCCCGTCTAAAGTACGCAAACGTGAACGCAATCGATTACGTATGCGAGAGATATGTGAAACAACACATATTTTTGTGAGCAGGGATTCCTATAATAGGCACCGCAGAAACACGAAATATTTAGAAACGCAATTCGCGCATTTTTCACTCCCGGAAGGGAATTTCAATCAGTGGCATGATTATGAAAAAAACATTACTCGCAGCCGGTGCAGTTCTGGCACTGTCCTCCTCTTTCACTGTTAACGCAGCGGAAAACGAGAAACCACAATACCTCTCCGACTGGTGGCACCAGAGCGTTAACGTGGTAGGCAGCTACCACACCCGTTTCGGACCGCAGATCCGCAACGATACCTACCTGGAATATGAAGCATTCGCCAAGAAAGACTGGTTTGATTTCTACGGCTATATGGATGCGCCTGTGTTCTTCGGTGGTAACACCGATGCGAAAGGTATCTGGAACCACGGTTCCCCACTGTTCATGGAGATTGAACCGCGCTTCTCCATCGACAAACTGACCGGTACCAGCCTGGCGTTTGGTCCGTTCAAAGAGTGGTACTTCGCGAACAACTACATCTACGACATGGGCCGCAATAAGTCCGGTCGTCAGAGCACCTGGTATATGGGTCTGGGTACTGACATTGACACCGGCCTGCCGATGAGCCTGTCCCTGAACGTGTATGCAAAATACCAGTGGCAGAACTACGGCGCAGCGAATGAAAACGAGTGGGACGGCTACCGTTTCAAAGTGAAATACTTTGTGCCAATCACCCAGCTGTGGGGCGGCAACCTGAGCTACATCGGTTTCACCAACTTTGACTGGGGCTCAGACCTGGGCGACAACGACTTCCGCGATCTGAACGGTAAGAAAGCGCGCACCAACGACTCCATCGCTTCAAGCCACATCCTGGCGCTGAACTACGATCACTGGCACTACTCTGTTGTTGCGCGTTACTGGCATAACGGTGGTCAGTGGAACGACGACGCGAGCCTGAACTTCGGTAACGGCGATTTCAGCGTCCGTTCTACCGGTTGGGGTGGTTACCTGGTCGTGGGTTACAACTTCTAATCAGTGCGGGATTGTGCGGGCTGGTGCCCTCACCCCTTCCCTCTCCCACGGGAGAGGGCGCAAACACAAAAAACGGCAACATCGTTGCCGTTTTGCTTTTACCTCGCCACCCGGCTTTTTACTGCTTCACCTTGCGCAAAAAATCTGCCAGAGACCTGTCCGCACTCTCACTGAACCGCCTCTCCGTCATTACAACATTGAGACACCGGTCGAGCCGGAAACAGCGGTAGTCATCGCGCCGTTCACACCATGCCGCCAGCAGCCAGCGCTCTCCCCAGAAGAACAACCCCAGCGGCTGTACCTCACGTTTTGAGAGCAGCCCGGCTTCATCACGATAATGCAGCGCCAATACGCGCTGAGCGGAAATCGCCTGGTGAATCATGTCAAAATCGCTGCGGGAGTGGCTTTGCATGCAAAAATCCGGGGCGTAGATCCGCGTCTGCTCCGCCTTTCTGCGGCTCTCCTCGGGCAGAATAGCCAGCACCTTCTCCTGGGCCGACTCCAGCTCGCGCGACAGCGATTCACCTCCCCAGGTTTTGAGCAGGCGAATCGCGACCATCAGCGCTTCGGATTCCTTATTTGTCAGCATCAGCGGCGGCAGGTCAAAACCCGACATCAGCCGATATCCGCTTCCCGCCTCGCCTTCCACCGGCACGCCGGAAAGCGACAGGTCGCGGATATCGCGGTAGACCGTGCGCTCGGACACGCCAAGCCGGTCCGCCAGATGCGCTGCCGTTGTCAGACGCCTGCCCCGCAGGATCTGCACAATCTGAAACAAACGGTCAGCGCGTCGGGTCATAACGTCATTCGCTCTCAGGCAGGTTGATGAAGGCCGACGCGGTTACCCTCGCTGTCGGTAAACAGTGCGATAGTGCCGATACCATGCGGCAGTTCCAGCGGCCCAAACACGCACTCGCCGCCCGCAGAGGCAATGCGATCGAGCGTGGCCGCCAGATTGTCAGTATGCAGGTAAATAATAGCGCCCTGCAAAGAGGGCGTAACGCCGTCAAATTTTGCCAGCGCTCCTCCGGTGGCGGGATCCTCATGCGGGAAAACCGCCAGCTCGGCAATGTCCATTTTCTCGCGACGCAGCGTGAGCTGCATCACCGGCTCATAAAATTTGATGGCGCGATCCATATCCGAAACCGGAATTTCAAACCAGTTAATTACGCTTTTCATACATCCTCCTGCCTGTTGTTTGGGTTCAAAAGGAGTCTACGGCAGGGCTCCTGACAGCATACTGTCAGGAGTGTTTGTCAGGAGCAGATAAAAAAAATCCCGGTCAACAGACCGGGATTCCGATAACGCGCTAAACGTCGCCTTACGGCAGAATGGACGGCTGATCCGCCCCTTCTTTCTCGACCTTCTGCTGGAGCAGGTGCTCGCGCTTCATGCCAAGTTTCAGTGCCAGGGCGGACGCCACGTAGATAGACGACGCCGTACCGATGGAGACACCGATCAGCATGGTCAGCGAGAAGCCTTCCAGCACCGGGCCACCGAAGAGGAACAGCATCAGGATCACCATCAGGGTAGTACCGGAGGTGATCAAGGTACGATGCAGCGTCTGGGTCAACGACACGTTAAAGATTTCGTACGGCGTGCCGCGACGGATCTTACGGAAGTTTTCACGGATACGGTCAGATACCACGATACTGTCGTTCAGTGAGTAACCGATTACGGACATCAGGGATGCCACGATGGTCAGGTCAATCTCAATGTGGAACAGAGACAGTATACCCATGGTGATCACCACGTCGTGCGCCAGGGCGATAACCACACCGGCCGCCAGTCGCCACTCGAAGCGGAAACCGACGTACACCAGGATGGAGATCAGCGCCACCAGCAGCGCCATGGCGCCGGTTTGCGCCAGGTCCGCACCCACGCTCGGGCCGACGAACTCAATACGCTTGACCGCCGCGCTCTGGCTGGTGGTTTCGTTAATGACCTGTACGACCTTGCTGCCCAGCTCCTGGCTGCCGTTGGCATCGTGCACCGGCGGCATACGCACCATGATGTCGCGGCTGCTGCCGAAGTTCTGCAGCAGCGGCTCTTCAAAGCCCGCTTTCTGCAGCGATTCGCGCATCTGGTCCATATCGACCGGTTTTTCCAGGGAGATCTCGATGACCGTACCACCGGTGAAATCGAGACCCCAGTTAAAGCCTTTCACGCCCATAATGATGATGGACAGAATCAGCAGTAAACCTGAAATGCCGAAAGCCCAGTAGTCCCAGCGCATAAAGTCCCAGACTTTACGGCCATGGTTCAATTGTTCAACAGTATATTCCTGTGCCACAACGCACTCCTCAGATAGACAGCTTTTTGACGCGCTTGCCGCCGTACAGCAGGTTCACGATGGCACGGGTGCCGACAATAGCGGTAAACATTGACGTTGCGACACCGATACCGGTGGTAATCGCAAAGCCTTTGATCGCGCCAGTACCCACTGCATACAGGATAAGAACCTTAATCAGTGTTGTTACGTTCGCATCGAAGATAGAGCTGAACGCGCCTTTATAACCTTCGTCAATCGCCTGCTGGACAGAGCGACCGTTGCTCAACTCTTCTTTGATACGTTCGTTAATCAGTACGTTGGCGTCGACCGCCACCGCAAGGGTCAGAACGATACCCGCAATCCCCGGCATGGTCAGCGTCGCCCCCGGCAGCAGGGACATAATGCCGATGATCAGCACCAGGTTTGCGATCAGCGCGGAGGTCGCAATCAGACCGAACTTCTTATAGAAGAAGATCATGAAGAGGATAGAGACCGCCAGACCGGCCAGACACGCTTCCAGACCCTGCTGGATGTTTTGCATACCCAGAGTTGGACCAATGGTACGTTCTTCAACAATCTGAATTGGCGCAATCAGCGCACCGGCACGCAGCAGCAGCGAGAGCTGACGCGCTTCGTTCGGGTTGTTAATACCGGTAATACGGAAGCTGTTACCCAGACGAGACTGGATGTTGGCGATGTTAATCACCTCTTCCTCTTTCACCAGCACCGCACGACCGTTTGCATCTTTCTTACCGCTGTCTTTGTACTCCACGAACAGGGTCGCCATCGGTTTGCCGATGTTGTCCTTGGTGAAGTTAGACATGATGTTACCACCCGCGCTATCCAGCGAGATGTTAACCTGCGGCTGGTTGTACTCATCCTGGCTTGAAGTGGAGTCGGTGATGTGGTCACCGGTCAGGATCACGCGCTTGTACAGCACAACCGGCTGACCTTCACGGGTCTGTTTCACTTCGGAGTCACCCGGAATACGGCCAGACGCCGCGGCAGACTGATCGACATTGGAGTTCACCAGACGGAATTCCAGCGTCGCGGTCGCACCGAGGATCTCTTTCGCACGCGCGGTATCCTGGATACCCGGCAGTTCAACCACGATACGGTCAGCACCCTGGCGCTGTACCAGCGGCTCAGCCACGCCCAGCTGGTTTACACGGTTACGCAGAATGTTGATGTTCTGCTGAACGGCATATTCACGCGCTTCTTTCAGACGCGCATCGGTCATCACCGCACGCAGCTGGTTGCTGCCCTGCGAGGAGATCACCAGGTCACGGTGACGTTGGGTCAGGTAATCTACAGCCTGATCGCGCGCCGCGCTGTCGCGGAACGTGATGCTCATGCCGTAGTTATCTTCTTTACGCACGGTAGTGTATGGGATGCCTTTGTCGCGCAGATCGCTGCGCAGGCTGTCGATATTCTGTTCCTGCAGCTTGCCGAGCGCGGTATCCATATCCACTTCCATCAGGAAGTGAACGCCGCCACGCAGGTCAAGACCCAGCTTCATTGGCTCTGCGTTCAGCGCAGCCAGCCAGCGAGGGGTTGCAGGAGCAAGGTTAAGCGCCACGACATATTTGTCACCCAGCACGCCCATCAGCGCTTCGCGAGCGCGGAGCTGCGTGTCGGTGGTGTCGAAGCGAGCAAGAATTGCACCCTCTTCCAGAGCCACAGACTTAGCGGTAATTTTTTCTTCTTGTAACGTTTTCTGGACCTGGATCAGCGTTTGCTCACTGGCGGCGACACCGCGCGCGCCAGTGATTTGAACGGCCGGATCCTCACCATACAGGTTGGGAAGCGCGTACAGCAGGCCGACGATAATCACGACGACCAGCATGATGTACTTCCACAAAGGATAACGGTTTAACACGGCAGTTCCCTTTGGGAAAAGTTGGGATTACAGCGCCTTCATGGTGCCTTTCGGCAGAACGGCAGCTACGAAGTCACGTTTGATAACCACTTCAGTGGTGTCGTTCAGGGCGATAGCAATGTAGCCGCTTTCAGCCACTTTGGTTACGCGACCGACCAGACCACCGTTGGTCAGCACTTCATCGCCTTTCGCGATGGAGTCCATCAGCTTTTTGTGCTCTTTGGTACGCTTCTGCTGTGGGCGCAGGATCATGAAGTAGAAGATCAGACCGAACACAACCAGCATCAGGATCAGAGACATCGGGCTGCCCTGCGCCGGAGCACCTGTTGCCGCTACCGCATCAGAAATAAAAAAGCTCATTCAAATTCCCTCATTATTAATATTAATCAACGTTCAACGGTGGAACATCCCGCCCCTGACGTTGGTAAAAATCGGTCACGAAGCTCTCTAATTTACCCTCTTCGATAGCCTTGCGTAAACCAGACATTAAGCGCTGATAGTAGCGAAGATTATGAATCGTATTGAGACGCGCGCCCAAAATCTCATTACAACGATCGAGATGATGCAGATACGCGCGAGAATAAATGCGACAGGTATAGCAATCGCACTCGGAATCGAGCGGGCTGGTGTCACTCTTATGCTTCGCGTTACGGATTTTCACCACGCCATCGGTAACGAACAGATGACCGTTACGCGCGTTGCGGGTTGGCATCACGCAGTCGAACATATCAATGCCGCGACGTACGCCTTCCACCAGATCTTCGGGTTTACCCACACCCATCAGGTATCGTGGTTTATCCGCCGGGATTTGCGGGCAGACGTGCTCCAGAATGCGGTGCATGTCTTCCTTCGGCTCACCCACAGCCAAACCGCCGACAGCGTAGCCATCAAAACCTATCTCTACCAGACCTTTAACAGAGATATCGCGTAAATCTTCGTAAACGCTGCCCTGAATAATGCCGAACAGCGCATTTTTGTTCTGCAGGGAGTCAAAACGGTCGCGGCTGCGCTTCGCCCAGCGCAGAGACATCTCCATAGAGCGTTTCGCGTAGTCCCAGTCTGCCGGGTACGGCGTACATTCGTCGAAGATCATCACGATGTCGGAGCCGAGATCGTACTGAATCTCCATCGACTTTTCTGGATCGAGGAAAATCGGATCGCCGTTGATCGGGTTACGGAAGTGTACGCCCTGCTCGGTGATCTTGCGGATATCGCCCAGGCTGAAGACCTGGAAACCGCCGGAGTCGGTCAGGATCGGGCCTTTCCACTGCATAAAATCGTGCAGATCGCCGTGGAGCTTCATGATCTCCTGACCTGGACGCAGCCACAGGTGGAAGGTATTGCCGAGGATAATCTGTGCGCCCGTGGCTTCAACTTCTTCCGGCGTCATCCCTTTTACGGTGCCGTACGTGCCCACAGGCATAAACGCGGGGGTTTCCACCACGCCGCGATCAAACACCAGGCGACCGCGACGCGCGCGGCCATCGGTGGTATCGAGTTCAAATTTCATTTTTTCTCCGACGTCAGAAAAACAGTCCAACGTTGTCATACGGTGCCGCGGACTTATTCCCCGACACGCTCATTCAAAGCCAGCGGATTGTACGTGATAAACATCGCGTCCCCGTAGCTAAAAAAGCGATATTTTTGTTCTACCGCAGACTTGTATGCATTCATCGTATGCTGATAACCCGCAAATGCAGAGACCAGCATAATCAGCGTCGATTCAGGCAGATGGAAGTTGGTCACCAGCGCGTCAATCACCTTGTACTGGTAGCCCGGGTAGATAAAGATCTGCGTATCGCCAAAGAACGGCTCGATAAGACCGTTTTTAGCTGCCTGCGCGGCGCTTTCCAGTGAACGCACGGACGTCGTACCGACGGCCACGACGCGGCTACCGCGCGCTTTCGCCGCCAGCACCGCATCCACCACATCCTGCGGCACTTCGGCATACTCGGAGTGCATGATATGGTCTTCAATGCTGTCCACACGCACCGGCTGGAAGGTGCCCGCACCGACGTGCAGCGTCACAAACGCCATCTCAACGCCCTTCGCACGCAGCTTTTCCAGCAGCGGTTCATCAAAGTGCAGACCTGCGGTTGGCGCCGCGACCGCGCCAGGCTTCTGGCTGTAGACGGTCTGGTACAGCTCGCGATCGGCCTCTTCGTCCGGGCGCTCAATGTACGGCGGCAGCGGCATGTGGCCGATAGCGTTCAGGATGTCGAGCACCGTGCGCTCGTCGTCGAACGCCACCTCGAACAGCGCGTCGTGGCGCGCGGTCATGGTCGCCTTGATGCTTTCGTCATCACCCAGCAGCAGCTCCGCGCCCGGCTTCGGCGCTTTGGAAGCGCGAATATGTGCCAGAATACGTTTATCATCGAGCATACGTTCGACCAGCACTTCAATCTTGCCGCCGCTGGCCTTACGGCCAAACAGGCGCGCCGGGATCACGCGGGTATTGTTAAAGACCAGCAGATCGCCAGGGTTGAGCTTGTCGAGCAAATCGGTGAAAGTACCGTGCGTCAGCTCGCCCGTTGGCCCATCCAGTGACAGTAAGCGACAGCTGCTGCGCTCAGGCATGGGATAGTGAGCAATCAGGGATTCAGGTAGTTCAAAGGAGAAATCGGCGACGCGCATGACGTATACTCGTGACTTAAAAACAGGCGGCATAGTCTAGTGCTCACACCCTTTTGCTGCAACAACTAGCCGCCACTGGACAAATAAAACGCATGAATTTTCTCGCTCACCTGCATCTCGCTCACCTCGCTGACAGCTCCCTTTCCGGCAATTTGCTGGCCGATTTCGTGCGCGGCAACCCCGCTGAAGCGTATTCTCCCGAGGTTGTCGACGGGATTTTTATGCACCGCCGCATTGATGTCATCACTGATAATCTGCCCGAGGTGACGGAAGCGAAAGCGTGGTTTCGCCCTGAAACGCGCCGCGTTGCGCCGATCACGCTCGACGTGATGTGGGACCACTTCCTGTCTCGCCACTGGGAACAGCTCTCGCCGGAGATGCCGTTGCCGGCGTTTGTGCGCTATGCCCACCAGCAGGTGTCGATCATTCTGCCCGATTCGCCGCCGCGCTTTGTGAATCTGAATAACTACCTGTGGTCGGAACGCTGGCTGGAGCGCTATCGCGAGATGGACTTTATCCAGAATGTCCTGAATGGCATGGCGAGCCGTCGCCCGCGGCTGGATGCGCTGCGCGACTCCTGGTACGACCTGGATGAGCATTACGATGCGCTGGAGAGCCAATTCTGGCAGTTCTATCCGCGCATGATGGCGCAGGCGAAAAACAAGCAGCTCTGACAGCACGATCATTGATAGGTAAAAGCTGGCGGAACGATTGTCACCACCTCTTTGTCTTATCCACGAACACTCTCTATACTGGCTCGCGTTGCGTTCCAAATAACCTTAGTATCTACAGGAGAATCATATGGTTCTGGTAACTCGTCCGGCTCCGGATTTTACAGCTGCAGCAGTTCTGGGCAACGGTGAAATCGTTGAAAACTTCAACTTCAAACAGCACACCAACGGTAAAGCGACCGTTCTGTTCTTCTGGCCAATGGACTTCACTTTCGTTTGCCCGTCTGAGCTGATCGCGTTCGACAAACGTTATGAAGAATTCCAGAAGCGTGGCGTGGAAGTGGTTGGCGTCTCCTTTGACTCTGAATTTGTACACAACGCATGGCGTAACACCCCTGTCGAAAACGGCGGCATCGGTGCGGTGAAATACGCAATGGTTGCGGACATCAAACGCGAAATCCAGCAGGCTTACGGTATCGAACATCCGGACGCTGGCGTTGCGCTGCGCGGTTCCTTCCTGATCGACGCAAACGGCATCGTTCGTCACCAGGTTGTGAACGATCTGCCGCTGGGTCGTAACATCGACGAAATGCTGCGCATGGTTGACGCGCTGCAGTTCCACGAAGAGCACGGCGAAGTGTGCCCGGCTCAGTGGGAAAAAGGTAAAGAAGGTATGGCTGCGTCCCCAGACGGCGTTGCTAAATACCTGTCTGAGAACGTATCCAGCCTGTAATCGGCACGGTTTACGAAGAAGGCCCGCTTATGCGGGCCTTTTTTTATGCCTTACGCTGCGTCTCTCGCCAGATGCGCCAGGCCATTCCCGCCAGCAGAATTACGCCCGCAATTAGCACGCCCCACACCAGCAGCGCGTTCATCCGGCTCTCCCGCTCGGACGCAGAGGTAGCGGTCAGACGCCCCTCGCCGCCTAACGCGACATCATCCAGAATGTCGGCCTGCGGCAGGTGCTCCATATCATAGGTTTTGCGCAGATCGGCGGGGATCAGCATGTCAGGCTCCACGCTGGCAGGCTTTGCAGCGCCATTACCCCAGGCAAGCACGTATGGCGCTTTTCCCTGCGCGTTGAACACCAGATCATAGCGGTCACGATGCCCGGTGACGCCTGGCAGGTATTCCGGCAGGCGCGCATTCAGCGTCGTGATTTTCACCGCCTGCACCAGGCCTCCGCTAAGCGAAACCGGTGAAGACGTTTTGCCCTCCAGACGGTAAAGCACCTCTTTTTTCAGGGGGTGCCATGTGTCTTTTTCCGTACTCCGCCACGCTATCTCCACGGGAAGGACGCCGTCGCCATTCAGTAAAATGCTGATAGCACTCAGCGGCTGCGGCTGCGCCCAGTGCCACTGCGCTTCGCTTGTCGATAGCTGCTCCCCTATCCCCTCAAGAGCTATCGCGTCCGGCGTCGCCCGCGCAGGAGCGCTAATCGCGTTAACGCCGGTTAAGGTCACCCCCTGGCTCTGAGCATTCAGCACAACCAGGAGATAGCGGTTCGTATCGGGAGACAAAACGATATCGGTATCGATCCGATCGAGCTTAAGACGATCCTGCCCGCTCATCACGTCCAGCAGCGGCATATCCTCGCGCAGGGTATACCAGCGCTTAAGATCCTCGCTGTAGTAGACCGACGCCGTTCCCTGCCACGGCGCCTGAGGGGTATTCCAGAGCAGTTGCAGTTGGGATATTTCCACCTCCTCCGACGCCTTTTCCGGCAGGGTCAGCAGATAATGCTGCCCGGCTGCGGCGGCTTTTTGCCCCTCCAGCACAATCTCTACGCCGTTTCCGGAACGGAGCAGGATCTTATCGCTGCCCTCATCCCCACGCGCAGGCGCAAGCGGTGAGGCGTCCAGAGGAAAGAGGCGCAGCGCCGTGGATTGCGCTGCCACCTGCGGGCGCGTCGCGGTGACCAGGCTGAAAGGAACCGGCTCGCCCGACTGGTTAAAGACGCGAACGTCATGCAGATCCGGCGACGTGCTCTGCGTATAGACGGCGAGCGGCAGCGTCACCCGATACCACTGGGAAGGGACAGACGTATCCAGCGAGCGGCCAAAGGCATAGTCCCGGGGCGATTCCGTTTGTACCTCGTCGCAGAACGCCGGGCCTGCAAGCGCCAGCAGAGCGGTACAAGCTACCGCTTTCATCCATTTCATTTTTCATCTCCTGTTTTGGGCGGTAGCGGCGAGAAATACCCCACGATCAGCACCAGTATTGCCACGCCGATAAACGCCACCGCACGCGACAGACCGCCTCCACCCGCGCTGTCCACCAGCATCAGTTTAACCATCACCACGCCCAGCAGCGCGGCACCGCCAAGCCACTCCTGACGGGAAGCCCTACGGGTGGCGTGGACCATGATCATCAGCGCGCTCAGCATCCAGAACAGGGCAAACGTGGTCTGGATCAGCCGCGAATCCCACAGCGACGCCATATTCCAGGCCACGTCGCCGTACCAGGCCAGAGCGCGCATCAGCGCACCGTTAAGCCACCAGAAGCCAAACGCCATAATCGCGACGGCAGGCCACGGACGGGCCTGCAAGAGCTGCGTCGGGTAGTAGCGATCCACCGCCCGGTAAAAGACCACCAGCCCCAGCAGCGCAAACGCCGCGCCTTCTTCAAGCGGGTTCACCAGCGGCAGCCAGGTCTGACGATAAACCACGCCGTCCTGGAAATTGGTTACCACCAGCAATACCAGCAGCGCCGCGAGCACGGGGATCGGTGCTATGCACGCGTAGAGCGCGGGCCACTCCCGGAACGGCCACCCGCGACGGCGCACCGCCGCAGAGAGCGCCATAATCACCCCGCCGCCTGCGGCCATCGCCAGCCCGCTGCCCCAGGCCGCCATGCCCCACGGCAGCGACCGGGCAAACCAGTAAAGCTCCGCCGCCAGCGCCAGTAATATCATCCAGAACAGCGCCAGATGCAGCCCCATAGAGATGCGCGGCGCTAAACGGGCGCCGTCGCGCCGCAGCAGCATTAGCGCGGCGGGAAGCGCAATACCCCAGGCCAGATTTGACCAGCCGGCGGCAAACATCTGCTGGTGCGAGAGCTGATAGCCCACCATCACCAGCATCAGCGGCCACAGCAGCCATTTGCTGGCATCCAGCTCCCGCCACGCCAGACGAGCGGCAGCCTGCCGCCAGCCCCAGGCCGACGCCGCCGTCAGCGCCAGCACGCCCGCCAGAACAGGCAGTTCCTGCTTCAACACCAGCCGCGACGCGCCAAATAGCGCCACGAGCCAGAACAGCAGCCCGCCTGCCAGCAGCGCCCAGCTAACCGGCAGAAAGAGGTTCCGCCACAGCCAGGCCGCAGCCAGCCAGCAAAGGCTAAGGATGGCGAAGATAAGCAGCAGGCTCAGCGGCGCAACGCCATTCATCTGCGCCCACAGCGCGCTGCCGAGCGCCAGCACCAGCAGCGCCGTCCCGCTATAGCTCATGCGCCGCTGGTGCTGCTGCACGCCCAGCCAGAGGATGCCCAGCCCCTCCAGCGCCCAGGCCATCGCCGTCCACCGCGCGGAGAGCGCGAGCGGAATCGCAAGCGTGGCAAACCCGCCGCCGATCGCCAGCGCCGCCATCACCAGCGGTCGCCCGATGGACGGATAGCGGCGCAGCGCAAGGAAAGCGAGGGCAAGATAAAATGCGCCGTATCCCAAAGCGCTCAGGGCCGGACCATATTCCCAGTGCCGGGTCATACCGTACTGCATCCCAAAGCCTATCAGCGGCGGGGCAAACAGCAGCACGCCGTCAATAATCTGCTTTCCTTTCTCCTGCGCCCGCAGCGACAGCGCCACGCTCAGCACGCCGAATATCAGCGTATTGGCAATCAGGAACAGCTGGCAGATCCAATAGTCTTCAGGCTGGTACTCACTTAGCCCCCACAGGCCGCCCACGCCAAAGGTAAACAGCAGCCCGAGCAGGTTGAGCTCGCGCCAGTGCTGCCAGATGCTGATGGCGAGAATGCCGATGGAAAGCAGGAGATAGAAGGAAAACAGCGCCACAAAGCTGCCGCCCCCGGTAGATAGCAGCAGCGGCGCAAGATACCCGCCGAGGCTCGCCAGCATGGCAAGGCTCAGCGCTTTCTGCAGCACGGCCAGCCCAACGCTCGCGGCGCAAATCACCACCAGTAGCGCAAAGGCCAGCGTCATCGGCAGCATCTGCCAGAGCCGGAAGGCGCCGAAGACCGTCAGGTAGAGAATGCCCGTCGCCCCGCCCTGTAAGATAAGCGCGTAGATCGGCTGCTTGTGCCGCAGCCGCCACCCAACCGCCAGCAGCACGATGGCAAACAGCGCCGTCGCCACCAGGCGCAGCTCAAGCGGGAACAGGGAGTGTTCAACGGTATAGCGCAGCAGGAAAGAGAGGCCGAGGAAGAGCAGCAGAATGCCAAGCTTCGCCAGGGGATTACCCTGCATAAACCAGCGCGTCAGCGACGTCACTATGCCACCAAAGGCAGAAGGCTGTTTAGCCGCAGGCGCAGGGGCCGGAGCGGGTTTTGCCTCGGCTGTAGGAATGTCGGGACGCCAGGGATCGACAGGCGCGGGCGCGTCCTCAGCCACCGGCGCGGTCACGACAGCCGGAGTGACCGCTTGCACCTGTTCTGTCTCCGGCGCTACCTGAGCTGCACCGCGCTGCTCAAGCACCTCAATGCGCTGGCGTAGCCGGGCGATCTCCTGCTGCGCCGCCGTGCTTCGATTAAACCCGATAACCGCAAGCACGGGCGCAACCAGCAGCGCAAAAACCAGGAATAAACAGCCAAGGATGTAAAGCTCGTCCATGTTTCCACCTTCACCGTAAACGATCTGTTAAGATTGACACAAATCGTTGCATTTGCGCCATCTTAAAAGGGGAAACTTTAGCGCATTAGCTGCCGAGCCAGACCGTCGCGGATACCGCAGGCAGCGCCAGCACGCCATCCTGTATCGTCGCCTTACCCTCTTTGTTCGTCCACGTCGCCACCTTAAGCAGCGGCGAATCATCCAGCACCACTTCGCAGGCCTCGCCCCGGTTGATCGCCACCAGCACGCGCTGCTGGTTATAGACGCGAGCAAACACCACCACGTTATCGTGGGCGTACACCACCTGACAACCGCCGTAGCGCAGGGCGAGACTCTGTTTGCGCAGCTTCGCCAGCCGCTGATACAGGCTGAACAGCACTTTGTCCTGCTTCTCTGGTGCCCACGGGAAGGTTTTGCGGCAGAACGGATCGTTGTTGCCGTCCAGCCCCACTTCGTCTCCGTAGTAAATGCACGGTACGCCCGGCCAGGTGAAGAGCCAGGTGACCGCCAGCGGCAGACGCGCCACATCCTTGCCGAGCAGGGATTTAAAGCGCGCGGTGTCGTGGCTATCGAGCAGGTTAAACATCCGCAGCTGCTGCTGATGCGACAGGCCAGCGCGATAGTTATCCATCCACGCGGCACAGGTTTCGGCGTCGATATGGTTCGGATCGTAGGAGATATCGGTGTTAGCCAGGAATCCCCACAGCGGGAAGGTAAAGCCGCGATAGTTCATCGCCGCATCTTCGGCATCGTTTTGCAGCCACTGGCGCGCGTCGCCAAAGTGTTCGCCAAAGACAAACGCCTCCGGCTGGGCCGCTTTCGCCGAACGCGCGATCCCGGCCACGTGCTGAAGGTTATTTCGCGCCCCGCCCGCTTCACCGAGCATATGCACTACATCCAGACGCCAGCCGTCCATATTCCACGGTGCCTTCAGCCAGTGACGCACGATGCTGTCTTCCCCGCCGTAAATCTCGTTCACCAGTGACGGCGACTGGAAATCCAGCTTCGGCAGGCTCGGGTAGCCCAGCCAGTCCAGCGCGCGCCCCTCCTCGTTAAAGCTGTACCAGTCGCGCTGCGGCGAATCCGGATTATGGCATGCTCCGCCCATCGACTGGTTATGCCGGTCAAACCACGCGTGCGAATCGCCGCTGTGGTTGAACACACCGTCCAGAATGAGGCGCATGCCTTCTTTTTGGGTGTTCTTACGCAGGCGCAGCAGCGCCTCGTCACCGCCAAACTGCGCGTCAACGTGGCGATAATCTTCGGTATCGTATTTGTGTACGCTCGGGGCTTTAAACACCGGGTTGAGGTACAGCGCCGTCACGCCGAGTTTTTTCAGGTACGGCAGCTTTTCGCTGATGCCGTCGAGATCGCCGCCGTAGAACGTCGAGCCGCCCGCCTGCGCCGTCACCGGTTCATCCCATTTTTTCAGGATGATGTCGTGACCCGCGGCATGATGGTAATAGACCTTGTCCTGGCCGGCGGTGCGTTTTTCGCTGCGCGCAAAGCGGTCCGGGAAAATCTGATAAAAGACCTGATCGTTAACCCACTGCGGGCCGTTATCCGGGTAATCGACGGCGAACTGCTCCAGCCGGGCCGGTGGGAAACGGCTAAACCCCTGCGGGGTAAACCACAGCTGACGGTTGTTCCACAAAAGCTTAAAGCTATAGCGACGGCGCGGCTGCCCGGTGCGCAAATCGATATTCGCCCGCCAAGCCGTAATCCCCGGCTGCGGCTGGCTGCGCAGCTTGTGCATTTTCAGCCCGGTCTCTTCGTTATCAATTTCGGCGCGGAGCGTCACGCGTTCCGGCTGATTTTCCCCCGCCAGCCAGAGCGTAATCACAAGGTTGTCTTTGTTTTGCTTAACAAATGGGGCAACCGGAAGGTGCCAGGCGTTTAACATCACGAATCCCCTCTGATGAAATTGACGTCACCTTGCCACAGGGTGGTTAAGGATAGCTCACCATGACGAGATTTATTGGGGGAGGAGGACGGGGGAGGAGGCAAAAATCCCCTCTCCCGCGAGGGAGGGGGGATAAAAATATTACTGTGCTTCTGCCAATTGACGGTCACGGCGGCACTTAAACACCCAGCCGATCAGCAGCAGAACGATCCACGCACAGCCCACGTACAGGGAAATGCGGGTATCCGGATGGTAGCCAATCAGGCCAATGATAAACACCAGGAAGATCAGCCCGACCACGGTCGTCGCCACCCCGCCCGGCACCTTAAACTTCAGCGCTTTCGCCTCATCCGGCGACAGACGGCGGCGGAAGGCAATCTGCGACAGCAGAATCATGATCCACACCCACACGGTCGCGAAGGTCGCCAGGGACGCAATCACCAGGAAGACGTTCTCCGGCATGATGTAGTTCAGGTAAACCGAGAACAGCAGCGCTACGGTCATCACCACCACCGTCACCCACGGCGTGCCGCGGCGTGAAGTTTTGGCGAACACCTTCGGCGCGCTGCCCTGCTCCGCCATGCCGTGCAGCATGCGGCCCACGCCAAAGACGTCACTGTTGATGGCCGAAAGCGACGCGGTCAGCACCACAAAGTTCAAAATGCTGGCAGCAAAGGCAATGCCCATATGCTGGAAGGTCAGGACAAACGGGCTACCGTTAGTGCCCACCTGGTTCCACGGGTAGATGGACATAATCACGAACAGCGTACCCACGTAGAACACCAGAATACGCATCGGCACCGAGTTGATGGCGCGCGGAATGGATTTCTCCGGATCTTTCGCTTCCCCGGCGGTGATGCCGATAATCTCGATGCCGCCGTAGGCGAACATGACCATCTGTAGCGACATCACCATCCCGAGCCAGCCGTTGCTGAAGAAGCCGCCGTTGCTCCAGAGGTTATGGATGCCGGTCGGCTGGCCGCCGTTGCCAATCCCCCAGATGATGATCCCGAAACCCGCCACAATCATGATGATGATGGTCGCGACCTTGAAGAAGGAGAACCAGAACTCCAGCTCGCCGAACACCTTCACGCTCATCAGATTGACGGCGCAAATGAGCAACACCACGCTCAGCACCCAGATCCAGTGCGGCACCGCCGGGAACCAGACGCCCATGTAGATGCCGAATGCGGTTACGTCGGCAATCGCCACAATCAAAATTTCGAAGCAGTAGGTCCAGCCGGTGATAAACCCGGCCAGCGGGCCGAGGTTTTCCTGCGCATAGCGGGAGAAGGAGCTGGCAGACGGGTTGTGAACCGACATCTCACCCAGCGCGCGCATGATGATATACGCCGCCACACCGCCGATGATGTAGGCCAGCAGCACGCTTGGACCGGCCATTTTGATGGCATCTGCCGAGCCATAAAAAAGACCGGTGCCGATAGCAGAGCCCAGCGCCATAAAGCGGATGTGGCGCGTGCTCAATCCGCGTTTAAGTTTGTTAGTGCTTTCCATTTAAATCTTGCCATTCAACACGAAAAAAACAAAAAACCACGGGGCCTTAAGCCCCGTGGTTAAACAGTTTGTTGCCGTTGATTAATGAGCGTTCGATGTGACCTGACGCCCTGCAGCACGGTCCCAGATAACCGCCAGAACCAGTGCAACAACGGTAGGCATCAGCCAGGCCAGGCCCTGCTCGGACAGCGGCAGACGCTGTGTCCAGGCTGGCAGAATTTCAGCGAACGCTGATGCTTTAATCCCGTCAAGGATACCAAAAATCAGGCTGATAAACATGGCTGGCGCAATAATTCGTGAGGAGTTATGCCACCACGGACGGGTGAAGCTCAGCACCACCAGCACGATGCACGGCGGATAGATCGCCGTCAGCACCGGAATAGAGACCTGAATCAGGTGGCTCAGACCGAGGTTAGACACCGCCATCGAGAAGATACCGAGGATAAACACCAGGGTACGGTAAGAGAGCGGCAGATACTGCGCAAAGAACTCTGCGCAGGCGCAGGTCAGGCCAACCGCGGTTACCAGACACGCCAGGAAGATCAGCGCCGCCAGCAGCATGCTGCCCGCCCCACCGAAGGTGTGCTGAACGTAAGCGTGCAGGATAGCCGCACCGTTCGCGTTCTGATCAACCAGCATCGCGCTGTCAGAGCCCAGGCGGAACAGCGCCAGATACAGCAGCGTCAGGCCCACACCGGCCATCAGGCCAGCCCAGATGGTATAACGGGTCAGCAAACGCGCTTCGGTCACGCCGCGGGAACGCGCGGCGTTAACGATAACGATACCAAACACCATCGCGCCCAGCGTATCCATCGTCAGGTAGCCGTTCACAAAGCCGTTAGAGAACGCGGCGTTTTTATAGGCATCCATCGCGTCGCTAATCGGGCCGGCTGGCCAGATGATGGCCGCCACGGCCAGCACGATCAGCGCTACAATTTTCAGCGGCGCCAGGAAGTTACCTACCGTGTCCAGCAGCTTGCCAGGATAGAGGGAAACCAGAATCACGATGGCGAAATAAATCAGGCTGTAGATGAACAGCGGCATCGCGCCGTCGCCGGTCAGCGGGGCGATGCCCACTTCGAAGGAAACGGTCGCGGTACGCGGGGTGGCAAACAGCGGACCAACGGCCAGATAGCAGACGGTAGCCAGCAGAACGCCAGCCACTTTGCCAATCGGGGTGCTAAGGCTATCCACGCCGCCACCGACTTTCGCCAGTGCGATAACGGTCAGTACCGGCAGGCCCACGGCAGTAATCAGGAAACCGAACGCGGCTGTCCAGACGTGTTCACCCGCCTGTAAGCCAACCATTGGAGGGAAAATGATGTTGCCTGCGCCAACGAACAGCGCAAATGTCATAAAGCCCAGCGCGATAATGTCACGCGATTTTAAGTGATGGGTCATAAAACCTTACTGCCTGTGGATGTGGTGTTGAAAACGTTGAGATTTTTCGATTTCCCTGACGGGACGATACAGCCGAAAATTTGCTCAATTTCAGCGGGAAATGCTCCCGTCCTGGCGTGGAGAAGAATAGTTTTTCGATTTACCACGCAAATACAGTCGGTCTGACAGTATCTGGGGGGCAATTTAAACGCTTATAACGTTTAAAGGCAAGGAGGGATCGCAAAACCAGAACAATATGCCAGTAAGAAAAAGCACACCAGAACAATGCGCTAATTATAGGAAAAACCCATGGCTAATCATGCGAACAAAAAACAGCCAGCCGTATAAAATTCACACGCGTTTCGCTTGACTGCAAAGCAAACGGGCCAGCGATGGCTGACCCGTGGAAAGGTAAAATGACACGCCTGCCGTCAGGCGCTCTTTTTGGCAATTAATCGTTCCGGGATAACGAAACTAAAGCGGGTTCCCTTACCCAGGGTACTCTGGATATCAAGACGGCTTTCATGGTGATTCACCGCGTGTTTCACAATAGCCAGCCCCAGGCCGCTCCCCCCCGTCTGCCGCGATCGCGCTTTATCCACCCGGTAGAAGCGCTCGGTCAGGCGCGGAATATGCTCCGGGGCGATCCCCGGCCCGTTATCCTCCACGCTAAACTCGGCGCCTGCCGGCGTATGCAGCCATCGCACCACGATATCCGTTCCTTCCGGCGTATGGTTTACCGCGTTGTACACCAGGTTGGAGATAGCGCTACGCAGTTCATCCTCGCTGCCCAGCACCTTCAGCGTGTTGTCGACGTCAAAGGTCAGCTGATGTTTTTTATGGCTTAACGTCTGCGCTTCACGCTCGACGACGCGCAGCATCATTGGCACATCAATGGTGTCATTCAGCGCAAGAGAAGGCGCCGCTTCAATCTTTGACAGCGTCAGCAACTGCTTCACCAGCCCTTCCATACGGTGCGTTTGCTCGCGCATCGTATGCAGCGCTTTTTCACGCGGCGCGCCTTCCAGGGTTTGCTCCTGCATCATCTCCAGGTAGCCCTGCAGCACGGTCAACGGGGTGCGTAGTTCGTGGCTGACGTTGGCGAAGAAGTTACGACGCGCCCCTTCCAACTGGTGCATCTGGGTGACGTCGCGCGCCACCATCAGCCACTGGCGATCGCTGTAGGGCATCACGCGGATTTCCAGATGGCGACCGTTATTCAGCTTCAGATTGTGGGGACGGGTGAAATCACGCTTTTTCAGATACAGCGTGAACTCGGGATAACGCAGAAGGTTGAGGATGTTCTGACCATTGTCGTCCGGCCAGCGCAGGCCCAGCAGCTGTTGCGCAAGCCCGTTACACCAGAAAATAGTTCCTTCTTCTGTCGTCAGGATCACCGCATCCGGCAGCGACTCTGCACCGCTGCGAAAGCGTTTGATCAGGCTTCCCAGCTCGCGGCGACGCTTTTTATTACGCATCTGCATCTGGTGCAGGCCGTACAGCAGCGGCTCCCAGCTGCCGCTTCCCGGCGGCGGGGTCATACTGCGGTCCACCCACAGCCACCAGGAGAGACGCAGCAGGTTCCAGAAATGCCAGGCTAACAGCCCGGTGACCGCCGCCAGCAGAAACCACGGCAAATGCCCAAGTAAGGCCCCCAGAAGAAGGGCCGGAATACAGCATAAGATCAGTTCAAAGACGAGCCTTTTCCATGACAGACGTTCCAGCACGCGTCACACTCCTGTCATTATTCAGAAACGGGTCGAGAAACGATAACCCGTGCCGCGGACCGTCTGTACCATGCGATCGTGGCCGCTCAGTTCCAGCGCTTTTCGCAGGCGGCGAATATGTACGTCAACCGTCCGGTCTTCGACATACACGTTAGTTCCCCAGACGTTATTCAGCAACTGCTCGCGGCTGTAAACGCGTTCCGGATGGGTCATAAAGAAGTGCAGGAGTTTAAATTCGGTAGGCCCCATGTCGAGGGGATTTTCACCCGTCATCACGCGGTGAGACGTCGGATCAAGGCTCAGCCCCTGCATCTCAATCACCTCTTCCACCGCCATCGGCGAAATACGGCGCATCACGGCTTTAATGCGGGCCACCAGCTCTTTGGGGGAGAACGGTTTGGTAATGTAATCGTCCGCGCCGGTCTCCAGACCGCGCACACGATCCTCTTCTTCTCCGCGCGCCGTAAGCATCACAACCGGGATGTCGCGGGTCAGCGCTTCACGCTTCAGGTGTTTGATAAACTGCAGTCCGGAGCCGCCGGGCAACATCCAGTCAAGCAGAATCAGATCGGGCCAGGGTTCATTCAGCTGGTTCACCGCGCTGTCATAATCTTCCGCTTCAACCGGCTGGAAGCCGTTTTGCTCGAGCACGAAGCACACCATTTCACGAATTGGAGCTTCATCTTCTACGACCAGAATACGTCTCGCCATACTTTGCCCTGTCTTATCTTATTTAAGTTACAAGTTTGTAATGCGGCGCCATTATGCGTCAGATTTATGACAGATTTATGAAAAACAGTACCACTATAAATGGCAAACTGTTGTTTTATTACAGCGGTTATTTTCCCTTCTCTGAACGTTTATAATCCTGCTTTCTCTTTTTTGCCACGGATCAGCTATGCGCATACTTCACACCTCGGACTGGCATCTGGGTCAAAATTTTTACAGCAAAAGCCGTGCGGCTGAACATGAAGCGTTCCTGAACTGGCTGCTGGAAACGGCCCGGACGCATGAGGTGGACGCGATTATCGTGGCGGGAGATATTTTTGATACCGGCTCGCCGCCGAGCTATGCGCGTGAGCTGTACAACCGCTTCGTGGTGAATCTGCAGCAAACCGGCTGTCATCTGGTGATTGTCGCCGGCAACCATGATTCCGTCGCGACGCTTAACGAATCCCGCGACATCCTGGCATTTCTCAATACCACCGTCGTCGCCAGCGCAGGGCACGCCCCGCAGATCCTGAAAAAGCGCGACGGGTCGCCGGGCGCGGTACTGTGTCCGATTCCCTTTTTACGTCCGCGCGACATCGTGCAAAGCCAGGCGGGACTGTCGGGCGCGGAAAAGCAGCGGCATTTATTGCAGGCCATCACCGACTACTATCACCAGCAGCACGCGGAAGCCTGTGCCCTGCGCGGTGAACAGGCCATTCCGGTCATTGCCACCGGGCACCTCACCACCGTCGGTGCCAGCAAAAGTGACGCGGTCCGCGAGATCTATATCGGTACGCTGGACGCCTTTCCGGCGCAAAACTTCCCGCCCGCGGACTACATCGCGCTCGGGCACATTCACCGCGCCCAGGTCATCGGCGGCTGTGAGCATATCCGCTACTGTGGCTCCCCTATTTCGCTCAGCTTCGATGAAACCGGAAAAGCCAAATCCGTGCATCTGGTGAGCTTTGATGAGGGCAAACTCAGCGCCGTCGAGACGCTGGAAGTGCCGGTCACCCAGCCGCTGGCGGTGCTGAAGGGCGATCTGGCTGCCATCACCGCCCAGCTTGAGCAGTGGCGCGGCGCTGAGCTTAACCCGCCCGTCTGGCTGGATATTGAAATCACCACCGATGACTACCTGCACGATATGCAGCGGAAAATTCAGGCGCTGACCGAAGAGTTGCCGGTTGAGGTGCTGCTGGTACGCCGCAGCCGCGAGCAGCGCGAGAAAATTCTGCTCGGCGCCCAGCGCGAAACGCTTAGCGAACTGCGCGTAGAAGAGGTGTTCGAGCGCCGACTGTCGCAGGAAGAGATCGATGATGCGAAGCGCGTCAGGCTCAACGAGCTGTTCAGCCATACTCTGCACGCCCTCAATGACGAGGAAGAAAACGCATGAAAATTCTGAGCCTGCGCCTGAAAAATCTCAACTCCCTCAAGGGCGAGTGGAAAATTGACTTCACCGCGGAGCCTTTTGCCAGCAACGGTCTGTTTGCCATCACTGGCGCAACCGGCGCAGGTAAAACCACCCTGCTCGATGCCATCTGCCTGGCGCTCTACCACGAAACCCCGCGCCTGAATAAGGTCTCTCAGGCGCAAAACGATCTGATGACGCGCGATACCGCCGAGTGCCTGGCGGAAGTGGAGTTTGAGGTGAAAGGCGTTGCCTATCGCGCATTCTGGAGCCAGAACCGGGCGCGCAACCAGCCGGACGGGAATTTGCAGGCACCGCGCGTGGAACTGGCCCGCTGCGAGGATGGCAAGATTCTGGCCGATAAGGTGTCGGATAAACTGGAGCAAACCGCGGCGCTCACCGGGCTGGACTACGGCCGTTTTACCCGCTCAATGCTGCTCTCGCAGGGGCAATTTGCAGCCTTCCTGAATGCCAAACCTGCCGACCGAGCAGAACTGCTGGAAGAACTCACCGGCACCGAAATCTACGGTCAGATTTCCGCCATGGTGTTTGAGAAACACAAAGCCGCCCGCAGCGAGCTTGAAAAGTGCGAGGCGCAGGCGGCGGGCGTCGTGCTGCTCAGTGAAGAACAACAGCAGCAGTTGCAGCAAAGTTTGCAGGCACTTACTGACGAAGAGAAAACCCTGCTGGAACAGCAGCAAAACCAACAGAAAGATTTTCAGTGGCTTACGCGTCATGACGAGCTCGTGCGGGAGCAGCAGCGCGTTACCGCCCTGCAGCAGCAGGCGCAACAGGCGCAGGCGAACGCGGCGCCGGAACTGGCAAAACTCCAGCTTGCCCAGCCCGCCGCCCAGCTTCGTCCGCTCTGGGAGCATCAGCAGGAGCAAACCGCACGTCTGACGCAAACCCAGCAGCGAATTAACGAAGTAAATACTCGCTTACAGACCAAAACTGCACTGCGCGCGCGGATCCGCAATACCGCCCTGCGTACCCATGAGCGGCTACAGGCCGAACTGACGGCGCTGGGACAGTGGCTGGCGGAGAATGAGCGTTATCGCCTGCTGGGCCAGGAAATTGCCGGCTGGCGCGCCCAGTTCTCACAGCTAAACCGTGACAAAAGTCAGCTCGTCGCGCTTGCTGCGCGGATGACTGAGCTACGTCAGAAGCTGGCTGAGATGCCGGAAAATACGCTGACGCTGACGGCGG
The DNA here is from genome assembly GCF_001462935.1 of Enterobacter sp. 50588862. Taxonomy (NCBI): domain Bacteria; kingdom Pseudomonadati; phylum Pseudomonadota; class Gammaproteobacteria; order Enterobacterales; family Enterobacteriaceae; genus Enterobacter; species Enterobacter sp. 50588862. Next base: position 126,372 of record NZ_LNHM01000010.1, on the reverse strand, counting down.
ATGAGGTCTGCGCGGCCATGGAGCAGCAGTCCCGGTCCCGCACGCTGCGCCAGCAGCTGACGTCGCTGCATGCCCGCTATCAGCCGCTGCAAAAGCGCCTGAGCCAGAACGGTGAAAGCGTGCAGAAAGCCCAGGCGGAGCAGAGCAAGCTCAATGAAACCCTGGCGCTGCGCCGCCAGCAGTACAAAGAGAAACACCAGCACTATCTGGACCTGAAAGCCCTTTGCGAACGTGAAGCGACGATTAAAAATCTGGAAAGCTATCGCTCACGGCTTGAGGCAGGCAAACCCTGCCCGCTGTGCGGCTCCCACGAGCATCCTGCCGTGGAGACCTACCGGTCGCTTGAGCTGACGGATAACCAGCGTCGCCGTGATGTACTCGAAAAAGAGGTCGCCGCGCTTAAGGAGGAAGGCCTGCTGGTGCTGGGACAGGTTAATGCTCTGGCTCAACAGATCCAGCGTGAGACAGACGAAGCGCAGACGCTTTCTCAGGAAGAGCAAGCACTCACTAAAGCGTGGCTGGAGGCGTGCGCGTCTTTGAATATCGCATTGAATATTCAGGAGGATATCGCGCCATGGATGAACGAGCAGGAACACTACGAGCGCCAGCTTTACCAGCTCAGCCAGCGTCTGAACCTGCAAAACCAGCTGAACGAGCAGGAAGCGCAGGAACGCCAGTATCAGCAGCAGCGCACCGCAACGCGCCAGGCGCTGGAACATACTCTGCTCGCGCTCTCGCTTAGCGTTCCCGAAGAGGGCAATGAAGCCGACTGGCTGCACGCCCGCGAAGCGGAATTTGCCCACTGGCAGGAGAAGCAAACGCAACACGGCGTGCTTCAGGAACGCGTGAGCGCGCTGAAGCCGCTGCTCGACACGCTTCCGGCAACACACGGTGAAGAGGCTGAACCGGCCATTCCTGATGACTGGCGCGACATCCACAATGAATGCGTGTCGCTGCAAAGCCAGCTCGCCGCCCTGCAGCAGCAGGAGGCGCTGGAGCGCGAGCGCCTGCAGCAATCGCAGACGCAGTTCACCGCGGCGCTCTCCGCAAGCTGTTTTGCCGATCGGGACGCGTTCCTTGCCGCGCTGCTGGATGACGATACTATTCGCCGCCTCGAACAGTTGAAACAGTCGCTGGAAAACCAGATACAGCAGGCCGCGGCCCTTTCCGGCCAGGCTAATCAGCAGCTGCAGGCGCACCTTGCGCTGCGCCCGGAAGAACTTGACGCGGATGCGTCTACCCTGCCAAGCCAGCTGCAGCAGCTGGCGCAACGGCTTCGTGAGAACACCACGCATCAGGGCGAGATCCGCCAGCAGCTTAAGCAGGACAGCGATAACCGCCAGCATCAGCAGGCGTTAATGCTGCAAATTGAAGAGGCCGCGCGCCAGGCCGACGACTGGGGCTATCTCAACGCGCTGATCGGCTCCAGCTCCGGCGACAAATTCCGCAAGTTCGCTCAGGGGCTGACGCTGGATAACCTGGTCTGGCTCGCAAACCAGCAGCTTAACCGCCTGCACGGCCGTTATCTCCTACAGCGTAAGGCCAGCGAGGCGCTGGAGCTGGAAGTGGTCGACACCTGGCAGGCCGATGCGGTGCGCGATACGCGCACGCTCTCCGGCGGCGAGAGCTTCCTGGTCAGCCTTGCGCTCGCGTTAGCGCTTTCTGACCTGGTCAGTCACAAAACGCGGATTGATTCCCTGTTCCTGGATGAGGGATTCGGCACGCTCGACAGTGAAACGCTGGATACCGCGCTGGATGCGCTCGACGCGCTGAACGCCACCGGGAAAACCATCGGGGTGATTAGCCACGTCGAGGCGATGAAAGAGCGCATTCCGGTGCAGATCAAGGTGAAGAAGATCAACGGACTGGGGTATAGCAGGCTGGACAGGGAGTTTGCGGTGGGGTGAGTGTTGGGTCGATTCGGTCTGGTGCCCTCACCCTGGCCCTCTAAACATCAAAAACGGCAACGCAAGTTGCCGTTTTGCGTTTACTCCGGCCATAACCACGCCGCGCCGCGCACGCCGCTGGAGTCGCCGTGGACGGCTTTGCGGATCGGGGTTTCGCACTCGCCGCCGAAGACCCACTGTTTCACCAGATTTGGTACCGTGGCGTACAGCCGGTCAACGTTGCTCATGCCACCGCCGAGCACAATCACGTCCGGATCGAGAATGTTCACTACGTGCGCCAGCGATTTCGCCAGACGCATTTCGTAGCGGCTGAGCGCCAGTTCGGCCACCGGATCCTGTTCTTCCACCAAACGCATAATCTCGTTCCCCTTGAGGGGCTGGCCGCTCAGGCGGTGGTAGTCGGTCGCAAAACCGGTGCCGGAGATAAAGGTCTCGATACAGCCCTGCTTGCCGCAGTAGCACGGCACCTCGGCGCGGTATTTGAGTTCATCTACATCCATCCACGGCAGCGGGTTGTGCCCCCACTCACCCGCCGTGCCGTTGCCGCCGATATGTGAACGTCCGCCAAAGGCCACGCCCGCGCCGCAGCCGGTACCGATAATCACCGCAAACACGGTCTGCGCTCCTGCGGCTGCACCATCAACGGCCTCTGAGACCGCCAGGCAGTTAGCGTCATTCGCCAGGCGCACTTCCCGGTTCAGACGCTGGCTCAAATCCTTATCAAACGGCTGACCGTTGAGCCAGGTAGAGTTGGCGTTTTTCACCACACCCGTATAAGGCGAAATGGAGCCGGGGATTCCCATCCCGACCGTGCCCCTCTCGCCCGTCGCCTGCTCGGCCATATCAACCAGCCGGGCAATCGTCTCGATCGTCTGGTGATAATCATCGCGCGGCGTCGGCAGACGGTGGCGGAACAGCTGTTCCCCCTGCTCGCTTAATGCGATGACTTCTGTTTTGGTGCCGCCCAAATCAATCCCAATACGCACAAGACTCTCCTCATTATTTTGATTATCAACAGAGTAGAAGCACGCTTCCCGATTAGCAATGCAAGCGATGCGACAATTCGTTATCATGCCCGCTGATTTAACGACAAGGCCGTGGAAATTATCATGCTGTGGTTCAAAAATTTGATGGTTTACCGTCTCAGCCGCGACGTTTCGCTGCGCGCAGAAGAGATGGAAAAACAGTTAGCCGCTTATAGCTTTTCCCCTTGCGGTAGCCAGGATATGGCGAAAACCGGTTGGGTTCCGCCAATGGGTTCGCAAAGCGATGCACTGACCCACGCCAGCAGCACGGGTCAAATCATCGTCTGCGCCCGCAAAGAAGAGAAAATTCTGCCCACGCCGGTGGTTAAGCAGGCGCTTGAAGCAAAAATTTTCAAGCTGGAAGCCGAGCAGGGCCGCAAGCTGAAAAAAACCGAAAAAGACTCGCTGAAAGATGAAGTTCTGCACTCTCTGCTGCCGCGCGCCTTCAGCCGCTTCAGCCAGACGATGATGTGGTTCGATACCGTTAACGGGCTGATCATGGTGGACTGCGCCAGCGCCAAAAAAGCGGAAGATACGCTGGCCCTGCTGCGTAAAAGCATCGGCTCTTTACCGGTCGTACCGCTGGCGCTGGAAACGCCGATTGAGCTGACCCTGACCGAGTGGGTTCGCAGCGGTACCGCGGCGCAAGGTTTCCAGATCCTGGACGAAGCCGAGCTGAAAGCCCTGCTGGAAGATGGCGGCGTGATCCGCGCGAAAAAGCAGGATCTGGTGAGCGATGAGATCGCCGTACACATTGAAGCGGGCAAAGTGGTCACCAAACTGGCGCTCGACTGGCAGCAGCGCATTCAGTTCGTGATGTGCGACGACGGTTCCGTGAAGCGTCTGAAGTTCTGCGACGAGCTGCGCGATCAAAACGAAGATATCGACCGGGAAGATTACGCCCAGCGCTTTGACGCAGACTTTATCCTGATGACCGGCGAACTGGCCGCGTTAATTCAGAATCTGGTGGAAGGTCTCGGCGGCGAAGCGCAGAGATAATTTCCCCTCACCCTGATCCTCTCCCCAAAGGGGAGAGGAAAGACGATTATTTCAGGTAGCGGCACAGATAAGAGGTCGGTTCAGCGACCTGCAAATGAAATTCGCTGTGGCCAGGGACGTTGAAAACTTGCCCGGCAGCGTAAACTTTCCATTCCGTTTCACCCGGCAGTAAGACGTTCAGCGCGCCGCTGACCACCGTCATTTCTTCCGCTTCCGCCGTGCCAAAGGTATATTCCCCTTCAGCCATAACGCCCACACTGGCGCGGCCAGTGCTGCTGCTGGTAAAACCGATGGATTTCACTTTACCGGAAAAGTATTCGTTACTTTGAAGCATGAACTGGCCCTTATATTCAGAGATAAAAATTCACTATAGGGGCCATGCTCATCACCTGTCACGCAAAATCATTACGTCAGAAGTTCTGAGGCCAGGCGAGCCATCAGAACGTTGGATAACAGCACCGGCACGTCCAGCGCCTTTTGCAGTAAATCCCGGTGATGCTGGTGAAAACCAAGACAGTCCAGAATCAATACATCCGCCCCTCTCTCCAGCAGCTCCTTCCCGGCAGCAATGAGTTTAGCCTCGCTGTCCCAGAAGGGGTTTGCCAGCGCATACAGGGGCGTTTTTTCGAGCACGTGCCACTTTGCTTCCTGGTTGTCCATAAGCTCCTCGATGGGCACAATGACCCCCACCTGATGCCCGTCAACAATGGAGGCTACCAGCGGAGGAATAATGCGCATCGGCTCAAGCAAAATCGCATTGCGCGCGATGAGCCCCTTAATGGGGGCGGTGCTCATCAGCAAAATTACGTCATATTGCTGATTATCGAGTACTTCTATTACTGCCTGCAGCGAACGCTCTATTTTCTGCCGAGAAACATGCGCCAGTTTACCGTCGCTTAATAACGTCGCCAGGGGATCCTCCCCCGCCTCTACAGCGTAGTCTTCCATGACCTCTTCCCGGCTCATCTTACCCAGCAGGCTGAGATGCGTGATCTGTTGTTCAGATACATGCTCGGTTAAGAGCGGTAACACTTCGCTTACAGGGACCACACCAATGGTGAGGATCGCCAACGTTGCCTTCATCTTCTTCGCCTTCCATCACTACAAATACGTATACACAAGTACAGGCTCTCTACGCTGTACAGTTCGTTTTTTCAACAAAACAGCACCAAGCGTAGCAGGCGATCTCTACCCCGAAATGTAAAGATCGCCTGCCGGTAACGGAGCTACCTGTAATAACTAAATATTAACTCCTGCTTAACATTTACGATGAGTAAAAAGTGTGATTCAGGCACGGTATTGGAGCGTTTAGGAAAACATTCACGACTTTTCGGGATCTTCGTAGCGCCGTTTGGCATCCAGCGCTTCCTGTTCAGTCTCATGTTCACTGATCAGCGAGTCCGGTTTGGGGTGATCGGCACGCAGCTGGTACCAGGTGACGGTCTGGTCGCCATTGCCTTTTTCAACGGTAACAATACGTGCTTCGCGCGGATAGGGAGGTCTGGTTGGCATAGCTCATCCTTTTTTTATGTCTGAGCTATCAGTATAGACGGCGGTTAGCTGGCACACGCCAGACGCAGGGCGGTAATAATCTGAATTACCACATCTTCCGGGGCCGCAGAGGCATCCACGACATGGTGTGCCGCTTCACGGTAGAGGGCATCACGCTCGGCCAGCACTTCGCTCACCTCTTCGCTGAGCGGTCGTGAGGTCAGCGCCGGGCGTTGTCCCTCTTCAGGAAATGCTTCAAGTCGCCCTACCAGAGCCGCCACCGGCGCGCAGAGATAGATCACAATGCCTTTTTCGCGCATAAAGTGACGATTACATTCGGCCAGAACAATACCGCCTCCCGTCGCAATGACGGCTGACGGCGTGGTGACCGCTTTCAGCGCGGCCGTTTCGCGGGCGCGAAAGCTTTCCCATCCCTCTTGCTCCACGATGTCTGCGATGGTTTTGCCGGCCTCGGTCTGCAGCCAGTGGTCGGTATCAACAAACTGACGATGACATGCGCGTGCCAGTTCCACGCCAACGGTGGTTTTCCCACAGCCGCGGGGGCCAACTAAAAAGATGGGTTGGGTCATAGCCAGGTGTTCCCCTTGATGCCGAATGGCTGAAGAGTGTAAAGAAATAATTGCAGAAGATGTGTCGAATACTTTACTGCAAAGCGGTACGGGATGACAACCCTGTGGAGGCCACACTGTACCACATATTGACAATAATTATCATTACGCCGTACGGCGCTTCACTTCCAGCAGCCATTTATCCAGTTCGGCAGCAAACTGCTGGCGATCGCGCTGGGACAGGCTGTCCGGTCCACCGGTCTGCACGCCGCTGGCCCGCATCGTATCCATAAAATCACGCATAGTGAGTTTTTCCCGGATGGTTGAAGGCGAATAACGCTCGCCGCGAGGATTGAGCGCCGCCGCCCCTTTCTCCAGCACTTCCGCCGCCAGCGGAATATCGGCGGTGATGACCAGATCTTCCGCGCTGCACAGACGAACAATTTCATTATCCGCCACGTCGAACCCGGCCGGCACGCGGAGGGAGCGAATGAACCGCGAAGGCGGGACGCGAATATTCTGGTTCGCCACCAGCGTCAGCGGCATCTGAACGCGCTCGGCGGCGCGGAATAAAATCTCTTTAATCACATTCGGACACGCGTCCGCATCAACCCAAATCGCCATGTTGTCTCCCCATAATGACTCTGCCGACTATTGTCGCCTGCATTTCGTTGTTAAGCTATCAATCAGAGAAAACAACGCATAATGACGGAGAATCATGATGGACAAGAAAATCGGGTTTATCGGCTGCGGTAACATGGGCAAAGCCATCCTGGGCGGCCTGATCGCCAGCGGGCAGGTTCTGCCGGGTCAGATTTGGGTTTATACCCCGTCACCGGATAACGTCGCCGCGTTGCGCGATCAATACGGGATCAACGCCGCCGAAAGCGCGCAGGAGGTGGCCCAGGTTGCCGATATCGTCTTTGGTGCCGTTAAGCCGAACATCATGATCAAAGTGTTAAGCGACATCACCTCCAGCCTGAATAAAGAGACGCTGGTCGTGTCGATTGCCGCAGGCGTGACGCTCGATCAGCTGGCGCGCGCGCTGGGCCACGATCGTAAAATCGTTCGCGCGATGCCGAATACCCCCTCACTGGTCAACGCCGGTATGACCTCCGTCACCCCTAACGCGCTGGTGACTTCAGAAGAGGTGGCGGACGTGCTAAACATTTTCCGCTGCTTCGGCGAGGCGGAAGTGATTGCAGAATCCATGATCCATCCAGTGGTCGGCGTGAGTGGTTCAGCCCCCGCGTACGTTTTCATGTTTTTAGAAGCGATGGCGGACGCCGCCGTGCTTGGCGGTATGCCGCGCGCGCAGGCGTATAAATTCGCCGCGCAGGCTGTGATGGGCTCCGCCAAAATGGTGCTGGAGACCGGTAAACACCCGGGTGAACTGAAGGATATGGTCTGCTCCCCGGCCGGTACCACCATCGAAGCGGTGCGGGTGCTGGAAGAACGCGGGTTCCGTTCTGCGGTTATCGAAGCGATGGCAAAATGCATGGAAAAGTCAGAGAAGCTGAGTAAATCCTGATGTCTGGCCGGGCGTCAGGCGGCCACTTCGGTGCGGCCGCGCCCGGCATTTTTCGCCTTATACAGCGCCACATCTGCCGCCTTCAACCATTCCCGATAGTGTACAAACTGCGGCCCCCAGGGGGCCACGCCCACGCTGATGCGCAGAGGCTCCTTCGGCGCGCAGGGTAACGACAGCGTTTCCAGCCGCGCGTGAACCCGCGACATGACGGCGATGGCGCTTTCAGCGGCCGTCTGGGACATAATCACCGCGAACTCATCCCCGCCAAACCGGCCTATCGCATCGCCTGACCGTACCGACATCTGAAGCTGGCGGGTAATGGCCACGATGGCCTTGTCGCCTGCGTCGTGCCCCCAGGTATCGTTGATGTTTTTAAAGTGGTCGATATCAATCAGCAATATCGTGGCGGTGCAGTGGCTCCGGCGACAGCGCTCAAATTCATTGCGCAGCAGCATTTCCCAATGTCGGCGGTTAAAGACCCCGGTCATACCGTCACGGGTGCTCATCATTTCCAGCCGCCGCTTATGTTCCGCCAGCCTGACGGCCATTCGATGGCTAAGCCAGGCAAACAGCATGGGATAAAGCATAAGGACAGGAAGCGTTAAGCCCCACTCCAGCGCCCCCGGATTAAAGGGCACCGCTCTGCCAGCAAGCGGTAACGTAAGCAGCGCTGTAAGCAGGGTGAGCACGATCCCCGCGATAAAAAGACGGTAGCCGCCAGAGCCCATCATGTTCATCCCCACCATCATCACCAGCGCCGCAGTGGGTAATACATACATCCCCATCACGCCGATCCAGACCCCGGCGATAACGGCATCCATCTTGAGGTTAAAAATTTCCTGCTGATGAGGTGAAGCGGCGCGGCAGGATAACTGCCAGGCAAAGTGCGGCCAGATGAATGCCCACCCCACCAGCAACAACCACCAGCCGCCGGGTAAAAAATGGCTGACCAGAATTTCCGCAACCGGAACAAACATCGCCGCCAGCCCGACAACGCGCGCCAGCCGGGCTCGCCTGGCAAACTGGATGCCGGTACGGTGAGGGTCATCCTGAGAAAGGGTTAAACTCCACTCTTCCCGAATGCGCTTTTTGTAGTAATAAATGTCATCATTCATCATTTTTGGGAATATTCTGAAACATTTTCCCAAATTATAGAGAGGGGGGCTGCGGGGAAAGTATGAAATTTCGGGTGAGCCGCCGGAGCCGCTCACCCGTTAGAACTACACTTTTTTCTTCAGGCAGGCACTCATGAACTTGCTGCGATCGTCGCCCTTGAGGGACTGTTCGGTTGCTTTCGCATTACACTCGCGCATTTTTTGCTGCTGCGGCGTCAGGCTTTTTTCGCCGGGTTTCGCGGCGCCGTTTTTCAGGCAGTCGCTCATGTAGGTTTTACGTGCATCCCCCTTCAGACTCTGGGACGTCGCCTGTTGATTACAGGTGGTCATGCGTTGCTGTTGCGGCGTTAATGTTTTTTCTTCCGCGTTCGCCGAGGAGATCAGGAACAGGCCGGAGAGCAGAGTAACCAGTAATGTTGTTTTCATTGCACCATCCTTTTGTGAACATTCCCTGTAAGTCTGGTTCGTGACAGGAAAAAAACCACCCGGCAGATGTGATTTCGGCCGGGAATTTATCATTTCAGTTCCAGCGCGCAGGAATTGACGGTATCAGCATAACTGGCAGGGGTAATTAACAGGGAATGTAACGCGCTAAAAAGCGCGCTCTGTTTCAATTTATTTTCTTCATGTACAAATACAAAAATAAAACAGAGCGACTCCAGGCATCCTGCATGACAATCCTATGACATGTCAGTAACGGCTTAACTGCGCGGATGCCTCAACAGCTTCTTTACGTATTGCTGCAGCAACTCGGCATCCTCTGGCGGAACCTGCGTATCGGGCCGCGCCTTATCCAGCGCTCCTTCAATGCTTTCAATTAACGCCTGCTGATCCGATGTTGCCATCTGCCGCAGCAGCGCGGTGACAACTATTTCCAGCGCTTCGACCTGGGCGACCAGCTCTTTCGACTCCTCTTCCTTTTGTGCAAGCTTAACCAGCAACTCAGCAATGAGATTTTTCATCGTGCTATTTCCTTATGGGATTTCCTCTGAAATTAACACCAGGAATGAAATATGCAAAGCGGAGAAAAGTATTATCTTATGCAAAAGTGACATTGCCGCCAAATTAGCGCAGCGATCTTTTCAGCGAAACGTTTTCCTATAAAAAAACGCCGCATTTTGTTATATAAAAATGCGGCTACCATAAGAATATATAATACATCTGCGAAAAGGTTATTTCGCTGATTTCGCTTCCGCTATTTGTCTGCGGCGACGCAGGGCAATAGCCAGCTGGATAATATTGATTAAAACGACAATCGCCGTCGCGGCAAATACCCAGCGAAAACCCGCCATTGCAGAAACGGACGCACCAATAAGCGGACCGGCGACGTTGCCTAAATACATAAACGACTGGTTATAGCCAAAAATACGCCCCGTGACCTGGTCGCTGGAATATTTGACCAGCAATGTCTGTACGGCGGGCAACATAGCGCCATCCGCAAAGCCGAGTAAAAACCGCAGCACGCCCAGCTGAAGCGGAGAGGTAACAAACGACATGGCGAAAAAGAGCACCACCGCAAAAATCAGCGTCGCCATCAGGATGCGCGCCGTGCCGATCCTGTCGCCCAGTTTTCCCAGACGCGGGGCAGAGATCAGCGCGGAGACGCCCGGCACGGCGGCAATCATGCCGCTGAGAAAGGCGATATTGTTGCTGTCCGGCTCCATCGACTTGATAAACAGCGCCAGAATCGGGCCGACCGAACCGTTGCAGAGCTGGATCACCATGGTGGTGACAAACAGGCTAATCACGAGTCCCGGGTATGGCAGCGAGGCGAAGACGGCCTTGCCGCTCAGGCGCTCAGATTTACTGATAACGGGGCGGCCCCCCTCTTTGATAAGAAAGAGCGTAACCAGAAAGCTGATCACCAGCAGGATTGCGGTGATGATGAATACCGCGCGCAGACCGACATGGTCAGCCAAAAAGCCTCCCAGCAGCGGGCCGCCGATAACGCCGCTGATCTGGGCGGTGGAGAGCGTACTCAGCGCCCAGCCGCTGCGCTCGCGCGGCACCTGAGAGGCAACCAGCGCCATGGCGTTGGGAATATACCCGGACGTCAGCCCCATCACCGCCCGCAGGAAAAACAGCTGCCAGACGTTGGTGGCGAAGGCCTGGAGCAGAATAGCAATCGCCATCCCGAGGGAGGCGCGCAGCAGCATCAGCTTGCGCCCTTTCCGATCCGCCAGGCTGCCCCACATCGGTGACACAATGGCGGAGACCAGAAACGTGACGCTGAACGTCAGCCCGGACCACATGGACAGCGCTTCGTGGGAGCTGACCCCCAGCTGTGACACGTACAGCGGCAGGAACGGCAGGATCTGGCTGATGGCAAGCCCGGTGAAGAAGCAGCCGAACCAGACCGAGATGAGATTAACTTTCCAGGATTCCATACAGAAATAGTCTTCATTTTTAGGCGAATTCGACGTCAGATTAGCAAGTTACGCGCCTTAACGTCGCACCAGAGATGCGGCCTCGCTGACTTTGGTGTTTTATCTTCCCAGTCATCATATTTGTGAAATAAGTCACAATTCATCCATTTTCTGGCGGAAGATTATGCTTCAGCGGCAGAGACCAAAGCCGCGCATTCCCATATGAAAATGGCTGGCGTGCGCCGCGTTATATTCCGGCCCAAGACCGTTTCCGTAGTAACCGCAGCTTGCCGCCAGCAGGGCCTTCAGCCAGGGCTGCGTTTTTGCCGATTTCCAGCCGTTAAGTACCGTAACGCGCTCTCCGTTCGCCAGCCGAAAAGCGGCGATATCCAGCGCCTCTGCCGTGGCGTGCTCGCTGCGCCGCGCATCGGGCCGGTGGTAGATATTGCGGCAGGCAAAGCTGCCGAGGTGCTCAATGCGCCTCAGTTCACTGCCGGTAAAGCGTTTAGTCAGGGGCCGGGCCTGCTGGCTGACAAACAGGGCTGAGCTGAGCGCCAGCGGACAGCTGGCAAGAAAACTGCCGTTCAGGCTCACCGGGCCAAAGTCACGCACGCGCACGACGTTGTTCAGCGGGCATTCCCCGCCGCTGTCAGCGACCGCCTGGGTGCGGATCAGTTTTTTTTGATTAGCCTGCGCTAACAGGCTCGCGCAGGCTTCGGGCGTTAAGTGCCGCAGCTTATACTGGGTAATGCGGCCAGGCGGGTCGTCCAGGTTCAGCGGCGTGAAAGGGTTGTAGTAAGACGGCAGCCAGCGATAGCCCGCCGTTGCGATTGCCCCAAGGATGAAAATGGTCAGCAGCGTTTTTCCTTTCACTCTCCCCCCTCACTGTTCCCCAAAACATTATGGCAGAAGGCCGCGAAACCCGCAGGGCATCGTGGTATGTTATTGGCTTTTCGTCAGACTGGAAGAGAGTGAGATGGCAAAGCAGCGCGTAGGTATTGTCTTTGGGGGAAAATCAGCGGAGCACGAGGTTTCATTGCAATCGGCTAAAAATATCGTCGATGCGATCGATAAAAGCCGTTTCGACGTGGTGCTGTTGGGCATTGATAAACAGGGCCAGTGGCATATTAACGATGCCAGCCAGTATCTGCTGAATGCCCACGATCCGGCCCACATCGCCCTTAATCCTTCGGAAATTAGCGTCGCCACCGTACCCGGCGTCGTGAAGGGTCAGCTCATCGACGCAGGCAACGCGCAGGCTCTCGCCCAGATCGACGTGGTCTTCCCCATCGTGCACGGCACCCTCGGCGAAGACGGTTCCCTGCAGGGAATGTTACGCATGGCCAACCTGCCGTTCGTGGGCTCGGATGTGCTGGGCTCCGCCGCCTGCATGGACAAAGACGTCACCAAACGCCTGCTGCGCGATGCCGGGCTGAATATCGCGCCGTTCGTGACGCTCACCCGCGCCAACCGCGACAAGCACAGCTTCGCGCAAATTAGCGCTGAACTGGGTCTGCCGCTGTTTGTGAAGCCAGCCAACCAGGGCTCCTCCGTGGGCGTCAGCAAAGTCACCACCGAAACAGAGTTCACGCAAGCCGTCCGTCTGGCATTCGAGTTCGACCATAAAGTGGTGGTTGAGCAGGGGATCAAAGGCCGCGAAATTGAGTGCGCGGTGCTGGGCAACGATTTCCCACAGGCCAGCACCTGCGGTGAAGTGGTATTAAACAGCGACTTCTACTCGTACGACACCAAATACATTGATGATAAAGGCGCCCAGGTTGTTGTTCCTGCGGATATCGATCCGGCCATTAACGATAAGATCCGGGCGATCGCCATTCAGGCCTATCAGACGCTCGGCTGCAGCGGCATGGCGCGCGTGGATGTGTTCCTGACGCCGGAGAACGAGGTGGTGATCAATGAAATCAACACGCTGCCGGGTTTCACCAATATCAGCATGTATCCTAAACTGTGGCAGGCCAGCGGGCTTGGCTACTCTGAGCTGATCACCCGCCTGATCGAGCTTGCGCTGGAGCGTCATGCCGCCGACAGCGCCCTGAAAAGTTCCGTTAACGGCTAATCGGCACCCTTAGCCGTCTCCTCCGCTGTCGTCTCTTCCGGACGGCGGCGGATTATCAGCCCTGCCAGCCAGAAACTGATTACCCAGGTCACCAGGCCCACGGCATAGGTTTGCCAGCCTTTCGCTTCAAATCCCAACAGCCCCACGACGCCGTTAAGAATAAAGATCAGCCCGATAGCAAAGGCGTAGTAGTGCCAGTCACGGCGAAGTTTGGACGTGAGCTTCATAACAACTCCGGCAGGAAAAAAAGACATCCTCTCACAGTTTCACCGCCAGGTCTGTGGCAGATGCGGAAATTCTGAAATGCGGTGCAGTTTCATTTAAGTTAACAAATTGTGACATGCTGCAGAAATCAACAATCCAGGAGAAATCCTGAGCGAAAATTACCACGATTCTGATATTGACAAATGCGATGACCTGTCAAACTCACCCCGTAAGACGCGTATTAAAACAGAGTGATATTTCGGGAGGTCAACATGGCTGACTTTACATTGTCGAAACCGATTTTTGGCGGCAAACCAAAAACCTCCACGGCGGGTAATATCGCGTATGCCCTGTTTGTCCTGTTCTGCTTCTGGGCTGGCTCCCAGCTGCTTAATATGCTGGTGCACGCGCCGGGCGTTTATGAACACCTGATGCAGGTGCAGGATAATGGACGCCCGCGGGTTGAAATCGGGTTTGGCGTGAGCACGCTGTTTGGCCTCGTTCCCTTCCTCGCGGGGTGTATGATTTTAGGCGTTGTCGCGCTCGTCCTGCGCTTTCGTCGTCGCCATTAAAGCCCCATACAGCGAGCCCGGCGATCGTCCACGCGTTTTGCGAACCATGCGGTGGTCAGGTTACGCGTGATCTTCGGGCTTTCCAGCTGAATCCCCGGCAGAATTGCCCTCGGCAACGTTTTCCCACTCTTCTTATCGGCAAGCGCAAACACTTTCTTGTAGAGATCCGTTTTCTCAAATGCCAGGCTGTCGCCTTTCTCAAGCTGACGGCGAATATCGCTGTTGCTCATATCAAGCGTTGTCGATAATTTCCGGATCGCCCGCTCGGTGCTTCCCGCCTCGCTGCTGCCGTAGGCGATAAGATCGCCGTCCAGCGCCAGCTTAACGCCGCTTGCGCGGCTAACCGCGCTCTGAAACGCCGCGTTACGGCTGGCATACCAGCCCGCGTTAAAGTCTGCAAAGCGGTACAAGGGCTCGCTGTAGTTCGCCGGATAGTTCAGCAGATGATACGTGCCGAACCATAGCCCGCCGCGCAGGGAGAAGACCTCCTGACGCACCGTACCGTCAATTTCCCACGGATAGCCGTCGGTATGCTTCTCGGCAAACGCAATGCTCACCTGCATCGGGCCGCCGGTGTGAACCGGGTTCAGTGAGCCAAACAGTTTCTGCCCCATCGGCACCATGTTAATGAAATCATCAAAGATGGCGCTGAGCTGTTTTTCGGTTTTCACCGTGTCCAGCCGCTCGCTGTAGCTTTTGCCGTTTGGCGAAGTGATTTTCAGCGCGGTATGCACGAGGAATACCGGGATATGCATCGATTCCGCGCGGCGGTCGATCTCTTTCCAGGCAATTTTGTTGAGACCCGGCACCACCGGGTCTGACTGGTACATCGACTCCTGCTGCGCCACCGCCAGCACCGAGCAGATATTCTCCTCGGTTGGGGCAATCTTCTGGCTTTCAAAGGTTTTTGCCAGCGCATCCGCCCACGCATTGCGATCCTTCACGCTGGCGGGCATTTTTTGCCGCACAACGCTTGCGACATCCACGGGCTTCTCGCCCTTTTTAAGCGGAGCAGCCCCTTTTTCGGCACAGCCCGCCAGAACGAGGGCAGCCAGCAAGGACAGCGGTAACGCACGCGGTACGGCAAAAGACATAGCAACTCCCTGTATTAGCTAAATGTGTTGGTGACTTCCTGCAGATCCCGATCGTCCAGCTCATGTTCAAAGCTGCGCAGACGTTTGTAGATGGACATCAGCTCCACCAGCGTGGTCCAGGAGTTGATCAGATACTGGAACGAGTTTCTGACCTGATCGAACACGTTGGTAATCTGGGTCAGTAAGCCCAGCGTGATTGTTCCCGCAACAATAGACGGGAACAACAGGAATAGTCCAAAAACAGTATCGACCTGCAGATAGAAAATACGGGCAATATTGAAATACATGTAGTGGAAATAGAGCCGGAAATAGTTGAAACGGACGTTGCGGAACAGCTCTTTTATCGTCGGGGGCGCAGCGCGCGTTGGGTCGTCCTCTCCGTAGACCAGCTCCTTACGATAGGCCGCTTCAACACGCTGATTCTTAAACTCTAAGCCCGGCAGCTTAATCCCGACGACGGCAAGCAGGCCAGTGCCCATAAGCGACCAAATCAGCGCCGGGATGAGCAGGCCGTACGGTAAATGTCCGACAATCGGCAATGCTGAAATATGCGGAGAAAGCGCGACCAGAATCGGTAAGAACGCAAACAGTTTCAGGATGGCATTAAGCAGGCTGACGCCCATATCCTCAAGCGTTGACGCAAAACGCATGGTGTCTTCCTGAACACGCTGAGCAGCACCTTCAATATGGCGCAGACGCTCCCAGTGGGTCATGTAGAATTCGTTCATCGCCGTACGCCAGCGGAAGACGTAATGGCTGACGAAGAAATTATTCAGCACCGCCACGGTGACAGCGATCATCGCAATGCCCATAAAAATTTTTAACTGATTATAAAGCTCGCCAATTGGCACCCTGTTAGGGGCGCTCAGCGCTTTCTGGATGAGATCGTAGAACGGGGCATACCACGCGTTAATGGCTACGCTCACTTCGACCAGAAACCAGGTGACAAAAATAATCAGCGACGTTCCGAGAATGGACCACGTCTGCCAGCGATGAGGGGAATAATTAAACCAGAACAGCGCAAACAGCCCGACGCACAGCGCGTAATAGGCATAAAACAGCAGATAGCTGAACGACCAGAAGCGCGCCGCGCTAATCGGCACCTCGCCTGTCGCCCCCACGATGCGCGTCAGCCATGCACCGCCGCCCGCCAGCCAGAACACGACTGCGATCAGTGCCCAAATAAATGCCGACAGGAAAAAAGGCCCCGGCTTTGGGAAAAAAGATTTAAACATGATACTTCCTTCTTGTTGTTATGGTTGTTGCTGTGCTCAACACATTACCACACGAATACCTTGCCCGAGCCGGACCCCGGCTCGGGCAAAAAGGTCAGACCCGTGGGTTGATTATTAGTTCGCTTTCCAGTTTTCGAGAATTGTTTCGGTGCGTTTCACCGCGACAGGGTTCGCTGGCGCAATGAAGTTTCGCCAGACGTCGTTGTGGTGGTGAATCAGGATCTGTGCTTCGGCAGCCGGGCGGTTGGCGGTGGTGTGGGCATCTTCCGCCACGGTAATGTGGTAACCCCGGCTGACACCATTCTTGACCGTGGCGTCAACGCAGTAATCGGTGGCGCAGCCGCAGATGACAAACTCGCGAATGCCCTGCTCGCGTAACAGCGCCTCAAGCCCGGTGTTATAGAAGGCATCGCAGGCAGTTTTGGTCACGTACAGCGCGCCAGCAGGTTGATGGAGTTCAGGCAGCAACGCAAACCCGTCACTTCCCTCTTCCAGCCCCCCGGCCTCGGCATGCTGAATAAAAACCACCGTGTCGGCAGCCTGCGTAAGCTGGTTGATCAGAGAGACACACGTCTCGCGCTGATGACGCGGGGTTTCAAACACCCCGTTCTGCATATCAACCACCATTACCACACGCTTTTCAGACATACCGTTCTCCGCAAGATTGAGTAACACTGGTGCCTATCATAAGCCCGATGTCACAAAATGGGAGAGCGCTCGCAGGGAAATTCTTCATATTTACCCATGGTTACGTTTTTCTCGCTATGGTTATGCTATTCGGGGCATTGCACGGTGCCGATTAGTAGTATAAATACCCATTACTTTCCTCATTCACTTCATGGATGCTTTTCGTTGAAACGTTGTCTGCTCTCTTTTGCCGCGCTGTGTGCGGTGAGCTTCTCCACCGCCCAGGCAGCCCAGCCGCTGACGGCGCCCGTTTTGGCTTCCGATATTGCCGATCGCTACGCGAACCTTATCTATTACGGCAGCGGCGCGACCGGGATGGCAATGGTGGTCATCGACGGCAACCAGCGCGTTTTCCGCAGCTTTGGTGAAACGCGTCCAGGTAATAACGTTCGCCCGCAGCTGGATTCCGTTGTGCGCGTCGCGTCCTTAACCAAGCTGATGACCAGCGAAATGCTGGTGAAGCTGCTCGACCAGGGCGTGGTAAAGCTCGACGATCCGCTCAGCAAATACGCCCCGCCGGGTGCCCGCGTGCCGACGTATCAGGGCACGCCAATTCGCCTGGTGAACCTCGCGACGCACACCAGCGCTCTGCCGCGCGAGCAGCCGGGCGGCGCGGCGCACCGCGACGTTTTTGTCTGGCCAACGCGCCAACAGCGCTGGAACTACCTGAGCACCGCCACGCTGAAATCCGCCCCGGGCTCGCAGGCCTCTTACTCGAACCTGGCGTTCGATCTGCTGGCGGATGCGCTTTCAACGGCGGCGGGCAAACCTTACCCGCAGCTGTTTGAAGAGCAGATCACGCGTCCACTGGGCATGAAAGACACCACCTTTACCCCTTCCCCGGACCAGTGCAAACGCCTGATGGTGGCAGAGAAAGGCGCAAGCCCCTGTAACAACACGCTGGCGGCCGTGGGCAGCGGCGGGGTCTATTCCACCCCTGGCGACATGATGCGCTGGATGCAGCAGTTCCTTTCTTCGGATTTTTACTCCCGCAGCAGCCAGGCCGATCGTATGCAGACCCTTATCTATCAGCGTACTCAGCTGCATCGCGTCATCGGGATGGACGTGCCGGGTAAAGCCGATGCGCTCGGCCTGGGCTGGGTCTATATGGCGCCGAAAAATGGCCGTCCGGGCATCATTCAGAAAACCGGCGGCGGTGGTGGATTCATTACCTACATGGCAATGATTCCGCAGTCCAACGTGGGCGCGTTTGTGGTAGTCACCCGTTCTCCGAACACGCGCTTCGTTAATATGAGTGACGGCATCAATAACCTGGTGGCCGAACTGAGCGCCAATAAAGCCCAGGTGCTTACTGCGTCTAACTGATCTTAATATTCCGTGGGCAAGCGGTTGATGCTGACCAGCTTGCCCCGGCTCATATTGATGTAGTTCCCCTGACGCAGCGCAGCCAGGACTTCTGCAACGACCGAACGTGAAATACGTGTGCTACGCTGAATATGATTCATAACGCCAATTTTTGAGCGCAGCGAGTCATCCCACTCGGCCATATTGATCAACATCGCCCGGATCTGACTATAAGAGTTATTTCCCACCAGCTGCAGGTCACGCTTGCCCAGAATATGGTTAATCCATGACACCCAGCAGAAAGCATCCTGCCAGAGATGATTTTGCTGAATAAGTTGACGCGTGGCAGAGACCGGTAAATAAAATCCAGAACAGGTTGTGTGTGTCATCATGGAATATTCCAGATAACTATCATTTATCCATGCATTCAAACCATAGATAAAAGGTGCCTGCGCAATGCCCATCAGAAGTTCATCAGATTTACGATGGATAGCAGTAAGACCAGACTGTATTACAAAAGTAAATGGCTCATCATCATTATTGCCGGTTGTTATTAATTGCTGTGGTTCGATCTTAAAGGGGGTACCGGCGACTTCCAGACATTTTGCGAGCCGGCTTAATTCAGAAAGTGGTTTCGCATTAACGTTCATGCATACCTCAAAGCATCTGTATCTGTCGGTTCTTTATTATTTTTAAACCATATAAAAAAGCGGGGGAAAATATCCCCCGCGCTTTCTATTTACCAGGTATATTTCACACCCAGGTTTGCTCCCCAGTTCTGGTCAACGTCGCCGCCGCCCAGATAAGTCGCATCGGTGTAAGCACTGAAGTTTTTGGTGAAGCTGAACTGGGTGCCCAGCCCAACGCGAACCGCAGAGCCTTCGACGCCGTTATCAATGCTGTCAGAGTTGATATCAGCATTATTGTCAGCATCGTCATAGACGTAAGCCAGCTTGAAGTACGGGGTCAGCGCCTGTTCGCCGCCGTAGTTGAAGGTATAACCCGCATCCAGGCCAAGTTCATAACGCATGCTGTCGTAAGACTGACCGTCGATACGCATGTCGTTGCTCAGCTGGTAGTCGTCGCCTGACTGGAACAGGCCAGATACCGACGCGTAAGGAGTGATGTAGCCTGACAGGTTTGGTTTCCAGTCATAGCCCAGCTTCATCCCGAAGCCAACAGCGTCAGAGGTGGTGTCACCGTCAACATACTGACCGTTGCTCATGGTTGCAGAGAGGTCATTGTTAAAGCGGGTGTAGTTCAGTGAGCTGTCGAGGAAGACGTTGTTCGCAAACGTCGCAGACGCGTAGATCATCGCAGTCTGGCTGTCCTGATCGACCTGACCCGTACGATCGCTGATATCGCCTTTCGCAAAACCAGCTGCACCACCGACGATCCACTTCGCATTATTACCGTCAATCTGCGTGTCCAGACCGACCATAATGCCGCTTACGTCCTGATCGTAGCTGACGGTGCCGTTATCCGCGTCAAAATTGCCGCCGAAATAGCTCACCCACGCTCCGCCGTTGTCTGCCAGGCCATGACGGCTGTTGGTCAGACGCGTACCCACGGTATCCTGCTGGAGATTCCAGATATTGGTGTTGGCAGAAGGAATGCTCAGCGCCATGTTGGCGTAGTCAGTCAGCTCTTTCTGCTGGAGAACAACGGTGTCACCCTCCTGCTGCGCCTGATAGGTGTAAGCACCTAAATCAGCTTTGTTTGCAGCAGTAAAGCTGGCTGCGGTATCTGCGTTATTGTCGTAGACGCGAATGATCTCTTTGTTTTTGTAGTCGGCAACTGAACCAGCGCCGGTTGCATCGTCGATGCGCACCTTGTAGTTACCGGCAACGTCACCGTTCACCGCCAGATGGCCGTCGGAGTTCAGCGCGACAACACCGTAGTCATACTCCGCGTTGTAGCGATCGTTAGTGATATAGCGTGCGTTGTTCAGATCACTGTTCAGCACATAATCGCGGCTGGCAACGTTGAGCACGCCGCCATCGGTCAGTACCATATTGTGCGTATCAACCTGACCCAGACCCAGCGCCAGCTCGGCACCGTTGTCTACGGTAATGGTGTTAGCATACAGCTCTGCTGTCTCTTCAGTCAGTGCCGCACGGCTATAGCTGTCCAGATACAGGCTGTCGGTTGCCACGGCTCCGCTGTCGCCAATATTCATGGTTGAAGCATTGGTCAGGGTGATTGAATCCGCCAGCAGGCCGGAGTTTTCAACATTGACCTGAGACTGGTTGTTCACCGTCAGCGCATCAATGTTGGAGACCTTGCGGGTATCCCACTCGGAACCGTTATCCAGCGCCACATTGAACAGGCCGCTTTGGTACACCTCTTCACCGGCAACGTGACCGTTGCTGTCGAAGGTAGAATCAGGCCAGATGCTGTTCGGGGACAGAGCGTGCCAGTCAACGTTGCTGTAGCCCTGGCCATACATCTGCGCAGTGCCGATAGCTTCAACGCTGGACTGCGCTGCACCGACCCACTTGCTGCCGTTGGTCAGCGTAACATCCAGTGTATCGGTACCGTCCCAGCCGTTGGTGGTTGGGTTATAGACACCATCTTCAGTGGTATCCGTTGCCGGATCGCCATTCTCGTAGAAGTTGTTATCAAAGGTGCTGGAGAAAAGAATGTCACCCGTTACGGTAGAGTGATCGAAGGTAGCGGTGGTCTGCATGGCGTTATCAGACGCGCCGGCCGCAACGATCAGCGCCGCATCATCCGCAGCCGAGGCGTTGGTTTCACCGTAGTCGCTCGGCTTCGCCGTTTGACCGTAGAACCCGTTGGTGCCCAGATCGCTGTACGCACCAGAGGTCAGCACGGAGTCTTTCACCACCAGCGTATCGGTAAAGACATTGCTGCTGTTAGCAACGCCTTCAACGCCGTCGTATGGTGTGTTATCCAGTTCCTGATAACCCTGCGTCAGCGTGATACCCGCGACGTGGGAGTTGTTCTGAATAACGATATCAGATTCAACGTCCAGGGTAATTGCGTTACCCAGACCATAGGTGTCCAGATAATGCGTTTCAGTATTCTCGCCATTGACGACATCATACGCGTAATGCTCGTAGGCATCGTTGATGGTGGAGTTATCAACGGTCAGGCTAAATCGATCGTACTGGGTATGACTGGTGCCGTCAGTATCCACGCCATCTGCACACGTCGTGGTCATACACTCTGACGTGATCATGCCGTTAATGGTGCTGTTAGAAATACTCAACGCGTTTGCACGACCATTGACCCCATCATCCAGATAGTAAGTCGAAATAACACCGTTTACGGTTGATTTATTGATGACCGGATAAATGTCACCATCATGGGTGGCATCCGAGTAATCCCAATCTGCGTAGCCATAATACCACGGCGTAGATGCGGTATTATCATATCCAAAAGTATTATATGTCGTACCGGAAATATCTTTCGCATTAGCCTGAGAAGCGATAGCCAGCGTACAAGCTAATGCAAGTTGAGATACAACCAGTTTCTTTTTCCATGTTTGCATTGGGTCATCCCTCCTCAGGGACGTAAGCATGTTTGTCCGTAAATCAATTAGCAATGTTTAATTGCGGAGGGAATTATGCAGTTTCATTTCGAAAAGGTTCAATGAATGTTTCCAGTAAGTCCGCATTCAGACAAAAAACAGACTCATACCACAAAGCATAGGGCGTCATAAAATAAATATTATAAAAACAAAATGTTAATGCACGGGCAAAGCAATCAGGGAAATATCATAAAAAATAATAAATCATTTTTAATGATACATTCATTTCTATATAGAAATAACACAAATATCTCATTCTTCTCTCAGCGTTATACTGACCTGCATTATATATTATTGTTAACTGGCAAACTCATCTGCTGCATTTCGCAAAAGCAAAATGCCCACTTTAGTAAAACACCCGTCGCCACTTTGAGGTACACTAGCCCTCTTTGTTCCACAAACATCAGGCATACCATGACCGATTTAATTGCACGTCCCCGCCGCCTGCGTAAGTCACCCGCACTGCGCGCCATGTTTGAAGAGACAACACTGAGCTTAAACGATCTGGTGTTGCCGATTTTTGTTGAAGAAGAGATTGATGACTACAAAGCCATCGAAGCCATGCCGGGCGTGATGCGCATTCCTGAAAAATACCTGGCGCGTGAGATCGAACGCATTGCCAACGCGGGGATCCGCTCGGTGATGACCTTCGGCATCTCCCACCATACCGACGCCACCGGCAGCGATGCGTGGAAAGAAGATGGCCTCGTGGCCCGCATGTCCCGCATCTGCAAAGATACCGTGCCAGAAATGGTGGTCATGTCCGACACCTGCTTTTGCGAATACACCTCCCACGGGCACTGCGGCGTGCTGTGCGATCACGGCGTGGACAACGATGCCACCCTGCTGAACCTCGGCAAGCAGGCGGTCGTGGCTGCCGCTGCGGGTGCGGACTTCATCGCGCCGTCTGCGGCGATGGACGGACAGGTTCAGGCTATCCGTCAGGCGCTGGATGCGGCAGGCTTTACCGACACCGCCATCATGTCCTACTCCACCAAGTTTGCCTCCTCCTTCTACGGTCCGTTCCGTGAAGCAGCGGGTACGGCGCTGAAGGGCGATCGTAAGACCTACCAGATGAACCCGCTGAACCGCCGGGAAGCGATTCGTGAATCCCTGCTTGATGAAGCCCAGGGCGCAGACTGCCTGATGGTGAAACCTGCTGGCGCCTATCTCGATATTCTGCGCGACATCCGCGAGCGCACCGAACTGCCGCTGGGGGCATACCAGGTGAGCGGTGAATACGCGATGATCAAATTCGCCGCGCTGGCCGGTGCCATCGACGAAGAGAAAGTGATCCTCGAAAGCCTGGGCGCGATCAAACGCGCGGGCGCGGATCTGATCTTCAGCTACTTCGCGCTGGATCTGGCCGAGAAAAAAATCCTCCGCTAATCTTCACCAAACTGCAATACAACCGACATCTGCTCCTTCTACTGTCTTCGCAAGACGGCAGGAGGAGTAATCATGTTTAGCCTCGATAGCGTTCTCGACGATCTTTGGCCTCAGGCGAGGCCTGCACCCTGGCAAAAAAGTCTGTTAAAAAGGCTGTTTTACGAAGAAGAATTCCAGCAGTTTGCCGCCGCTCACCGCCACCTGAAAGGACTGGATATGGTGGAGCAAGTTCTGGAGCACCTTGATATTCTCTGCACCGTTTCCGCCCGCGATCTCGAACAAATCCCCGAACATGGCCCACTGGTTATTATTGCCAACCACCCGACAGGCACGCTGGACGGGTTGGCGCTGATGTACGCCGTCTCCCGCGTGCGGCGCGACGTTAAAGTCGTGACCAACCGGATGCTGACCCACCTTGAGCCTCTCAGTTCGCTGTTTATTCCGGTGGACAATATGGGCGGCAGGACGGCGAAATCGTCTCTGGTTCAGATGGAGCAGCATCTGCAAAACGCGGGCGTGCTGATCTTCTTCCCGGCGGGTGAAGTTTCACGCCCCACGCGCAAAGGCATTCGCGATAAAAAATGGCACTCCGGCTTTATCAAACTCGCCAGCAAGCTGCGCGCCCCGCTGCTGCCGGTGCATATTCAGGCGCATAACAGCCTGCTCTTTTATGCCAGCACGCTGGTGTCGCCGACCTTGTCGATGCTGCTGCTAATGCAACAGATGTTCCGCCGCCGCCACAGCCAGCTGCCGATTAAAATCGGCCAGCAAATCGCCTGGCATCACTGGCATAGCGCCACTCTTTCGTCACGTGAGATGGCCGAGCAGTGCCGTCAGCACGTGATGCGTCTTGGCAAGGGATTGCCTGGCGTCTTCAAAACCCAGTGCGCCATTGCTCGGCCGGAAGACCGGGCCACCCTGAAACGCGAGCTGGCGCAGGCGGAGTGTCTGGGTAAAACCAGCGACGGTAAAACCATCTACCTGTGGCAGCGCAACGGGCAGGAAGAGGCGCCTCTTCTGCGCGAACTGGGCCGCCTGCGCGAGATTGCGTTTCGCGCGGTGGAGGAAGGGAGCGGTAAACGCCGGGACACCGACAGCTACGATGACGATTATCTGCACCTGATCCTCTGGGATGAAGAGGATCTGGAGATCGTCGGCGCGTATCGCTTTATGCCGACGGCCATGCAGATCGAAAAGCGCGGCGTTGAAGGTCTGTACAGCTACAGCCTGTTCCACTACGACGACAAAATGCAGGACGTGCTTGAGCACGGCATTGAGCTCGGGCGCAGCTTTATTCAGCCGCGCTACTGGGGGCGTCGCGGTCTGGACTATTTATGGTCCGGCATCGGGGCTTACCTGGCGCGTTACCCACATTATCGCTACCTGTTTGGCCCCGTCTCCATCTCCGGCGGCTTACCGCCTGCGGCACGGGATCTGCTGGTCGCCTTTTACCGCCTGTGGTTCCCGGCGACGCATCCGCTAGCCGCGTCACGTCAGCCGTATCCGGCGTCGTTACCGGACGTGCTGGCACAGTTTGGCGGCGTGGATTACGGGGACGATTTGACGAAGCTGAAATCCCTGCTCGGCAATCTGGGCTGCGGCATACCGCCGCTGTATAAACAGTATTCCGAGCTATGCGAGCCCGGCGGCGTGCAGTTTATTGATTTTGGCAGCGACCCGGCGTTCAACAATTGCGTAGACGGTCTGGTGCTGGTGGATTTGTGCTACCTGAAGGCGAACCGCTATCAGCGGTATATTGAGGCGCACCTTTAATTGGCCGGCAATTGTGCACCGTTTTCGCCGGGTAGCGCTGCGCTTACCCGGCCTACGGGTACTACAGGATCAGGGGCGGTAAAACGGCTTATCGCCCAAAATCGTCGCCCGCTGCATAATCCGGCGCTGCGGCAGATAGTCCGCGTTGGCGTAGTGCTGCGTCACGCGGTTATCCCAGATCGCCAGGTCGTTCTCCTGCCAGCGCCAGCGCACCTGAAACTCCGGTTTAGTGATATGTGCGAACAGGAAACCTAACAGCGCGTCGCTCTCTTTTTCCGTCACGTCCACAATGCGCGTCGTGAATCCTTCGTTCACGAACAGCGCCTGCTTGCCCGTGACCGGATGGGTGCGCACCACCGGGTGCAGCAGCGGCGGATGCTTCGCCACCGCTTCCAGCCAGCGCTGATGCTCCTCTTCGCTTTTACGGTACTTATATTCCGGGAACGATTTTTTGAAGTCGTGCTCCGCCCGCAGGCCGCTCAGCAGCGTCCGGAACGGCGCAGAGAGCGCCTCAAACGCCGCAATCCCGCTCACCCACAGCGTATCGCCGCCGGTCTCTGGCAGTAATTTTGCTGCCAGAATCGCCCCGGCGGGCGGCGTCTCGATAAAGGTGACGTCCGTGTGCCAGTTGTCGTTGTCAGGCGGGTTATCGTTGTGGGTATCCAGAACGATAATCTCCTCCACCCCTTCCGCATGCGGATAGACCGGGTGAATATGCAGGTCGCCAAAACGCAACGCCAGCGCGCGCTGCTGCTGCGGGGTGATCGCCTGCTCGCGCAGGAACACCACCTGATGGCGCAGCACCGCGTGGTACAGCTGCTCAAACTGGTTATCGCTCAGCGGGCGGGACACATCCAGGCCCGACACCTGCGCGCCAATATACGGCCCCAGCGGGGTGATGGTCAGTCGTTCACTCATTGTATTTCTCCATGCCAGGGCGTCAGGCGGCGCTGTAGCGCGCGCAGCCCCAGTTCTAATCCGAAGGCGATCGCGGCAATCACCGCGATCCCTGCCAGCACCACGTCAGTCGCCAGGAACTCTCCCGCCGACTGAACCATAAACCCTAATCCTCGCGTGGCGGCGATCAGCTCTGCCGCCACCAGCGTGGACCAGCCCACGCCGAGGCCGATGCGCAGCCCGGTTAAAATCTCCGGCAGCGCGCCGGGTAGAATGACGAACAGCAGCACTTGCGTACGGCTGGCCCCCAGCGACTGCGCCGCACGAATGCGCACCTGCTGGGCACTCTTCACGCCCGCCAGCGCCGACATGGCAACCGGCGCGAAAATCGCCAGATAAATCAGCAGAATTTTCGACGTTTCGCCGATACCGAACCAGATCACCATCAGCGGCAAATAGGCCAGCGGAGGCACCGGGCGGTAAAGCTCAATCAGCGGGTCAAGGATGCCGCGCACCGTCGGGCTTAGGCCCATCGCGATCCCGACCGGGATACCGATAACCACCGCCGCCAGCAGCGCCACCAGAATGCGCGTCAGGCTTGCGCCGAGATGCTGCCAGAGCGTAGCGTCCATAAAGCCCTGCGGCCCGGCGATGGAGATGAGTTTCGCCAGCACCTGTCCCGGCGGCGGCAGAAACAGCGGGCTGACCCACTGCTGGGCCGCAACCGCCCACCACGCAGCCAGCAGCACCAGCAGCGTACCGACGCTCAGCGTAATTTGACGTGAGAAAGGCCAGCGCAGCGCCGGACGCGTGCGGCGCGTTTTTTCACTAAAGACGATGCTCATGAGAAGGCCTCCCGCTGTTCGAACACGCGGCTTAAGACGTATTCACGCTGCTCAATAAACCGCGGATCGGATTTGATGCTGCGCACGGGTTCTCCCGCGACGTAGCGGCGTGCGAAATCCAGCGGCAGCCGCTCCAGCACGCGCCCCGGCCCCGGCGAGAGCAGCACCAGCTCGGTCGCCATAAACACCGCCTCTTCGATATCGTGAGTAATTAACAGCACCTGCTTGCCCGTCTCATGCCACAGGCGCAGCAGCAGGGTTTGCATCTGCTCGCGGGTAAAGGCGTCCAGCGCCCCGAACGGCTCGTCCAGCAGCAACAGCTGCGGATTCGCTGCCAGCGCGCGGGCAATCCCGACACGCTGTCGCTGGCCGCCGGAAAGCTGCCAGATAAAGCGTTTTTCCGCCCCTTCCAGCCCCACTTTTTTCAGCATCGCCCGCGCGGTTGCCAGCCGCTGTTCACGGTTCACACCCGCAAGCTGTAGCCCAAACGCTACGTTCTCCTGCACGTTGCGCCACGGAAGCAATCCTTCGTTCTGAAAGACCACGCCGCGCTCGGCGCCAGGGCCATCCACCTTTTTGCCTTCCAGCTGAATGGTGCCGTGCTGATACGGTACAAACCCGGCGATCAGATTCAGCAGCGTGGTTTTTCCGCAGCCGGACGGGCCGAGCACCACCAGTAGTTCACCGCTGCCCAGCGTCAGGTTGATGTCCTCCAGCGCGGGTTTACCACCGTAATCGGCATACAGGTTCGTAATGTTCAGCATGGCGGACTCCTTATTTCACAAAGCGGTCGGTGACGTACTGACTGTAATCCGCCGCGACCGCAGGCACTTTGCCCTGCTCTTTCAGGAAGGTTGCGGTATCTACAATCGCTTTGCTCACCGGCCCGTTTAGCTGCTGCACCTGCTGCGCGGGGGTCAGATAGGTATTGCCCTTCACCAGCCCCGGCACGTCCGCTTCCGGCACGCCGCTCAGGCGGGAGAGTTTTTTCAGATTGGCGGGCTGCTTCAGCCACTCATCCGGGTTGCTGATGTACGGCTGCTGGGCGTCAATCGCGCTTTTCGCGAAGGCTTTGACTACCTCAGGATGTTTCTCGGCGAAGTCTTTACGCACCACCCACACGTCGAGGGTTGGCGCGCCCCACTGGCCCACTTTTTCGGAGTCGGTCAGCACGGTGCCGTCTTTTTCCAGCTCGTTTACTGCCGGTGCCCACACGTAGGCCCCGTCAATATCCCCGCGCTGCCAGGCGGCGATAATCGCCGGCGGCTGAAGATTGATGATTTGCACCTGCCCCGGCTTGATGCCCCAGTGTTTGAGCGCCGCCAGCAGGCTGTAGTGGGTGGTGGAGATAAACGGCACGGCGATGCGTTTGCCGATCAGGTCTTCCGGTTTGGTGATGTTTTTCTTCACCACCAGCGCTTCGGAATTACCAAGCTGCGAGGCGAGGAGGAACACCTCAATCGGTACCTGCTGGCTGGCCGCGACCGCCAGCGGGCTGGAGCCGATATTGCCAATCTGCACGTCGCCGGAAGCTAACGCACGCACGACGGACGCACCGCTGTCGAACTTGCGCCAGTCGACTTTCGCGCCGCTCTCCTTCGCAAAGGTATTGTCCGCCTGCGCAACCTTCGCCGGCTCAGCCGAGGTTTGATACGCGACGGTAACGTCCACCGCCTGCGCCTGAAATGCCCACAGCGCCAGCGCGCCGAGAAGTGTGATTCGCGATGAAATTGCCATAGTGCCTGCTCCCCTGTTGTTATGAGGGCAGTATTTCCGGCGCGGGAATTTTGATAAAGGAATAAAAAAGAATCGCTAATGACGATTCGTTTTTAGAAAAAAAGCGGGAAAGGATAGTTGATTTTGTGCGGTTGGTTTGTGCCGGGTGGCGCTTGCGCCTTACCCGGCACAAACTCAGCGCTGCGCGTTCAGCTCTGCAATATCCTTCGGCGTGGTGCGACAGCATCCGCCGATTAACTTCGCTCCCGCAGCCAGCCACTGCGGCAGATACCCCGCCAGCGTCTCGCACGCTTCGCCGTGGTGGTGCCAGGTTTTGGTTACCGCATCATAATGCTCGCCTGAGTTCGGGTAGACCACCAGCGGCAGCGGCGTCAGGCTTTGCAACTGCTTCAGCGCCGCCGTGGTGTTTTCCAGCGCGATACAGTTGATGCCCAGCGCGACGACCTGCGGATAGTCCTCCAGAGAAGAAACCACCTCCCGCAGCGGCGTACCGTCGCTCAGGTGCTCGCTGTCGCGCAGGGTGAAGGAGAACCACGCCCGCGCGCGGGGATACGCCGTCAGCAACGCGGCCAGCGCCTTTATTTCCGTGAACGACGGCAGCGTTTCGCAGGCCAGCAGGTCTGCACCCGCGTCCAGCAGCGCTTCCACGCGTGGGCGATGGAATTCTGTGAATTCTTCTGCACTGCGCACGTAGTCGCCGCGATACTCTGAGCCATCCGCCAGATACGCGCCGTACGGCCCAACGGAGCCCGCTACCAGCAGCGTACCCGCGTGCGGGTTTTCGGCCAGGTACGCTTCGCGCGCCTTACGCGCCAGCTCCACGCTTTTGCCAATCAGCACGCGGGACTGCGCCTCATCCAGACCGCGTGCCGCAAAGCCCGCAGGCGTGGCCTGGTAGCTGGCGGTGATCGCCACCTGCGCGCCCGCGCGGTAGTAATCAAGATGCACTTCACGGATAAGATCCGGGTTTTCCACCAGCACTTTGGCCGACCAGAGGCTGTCAGCAAGGTTACAGCCGCGCGCTTCCAGCTCCGTTGCCATTGCGCCATCCAGCACTACAAACGGCTGTTTTTCAAGGATGGCGGTAAGCGGATTATTCTGCGACATGTTCAGGCTCCTGCGATGTCATATTTCGGGTCAGGTAGTAGGCACCATAACACAGGGCGACGAACGGAAGCCCGCAATAAAGGGCAATGCGCTGGCTGGGGTCAAACCACAGGCCGACGCAGGCCACCACGCAGAGGATAAAACCGAGCACCGGCACCAGCGGATACCACGGCGCACGGTACTGCAGCGCAGAGAGCGGTTGGCCGGACTGCAGATGACGGCGACGGAAAACGAAGTGCGACGCGCAGATGCTGATCCACACCGCCACCACCGCAAAGCCAGAAATGGCCGAGAGTGCAACAAACACCGTGTCCGGGGCCACCACGCTTGAGAACAGCGCCAGCACGCCGCCGAGCATGGAAACCGAGAGCGCCGTCAGCGGCACGCCGTTTTTGTTCACGCGGGCAAAGCAGCGCGGGAGCGTTTTCTCATTCGAGAGCGACCACAGCATGCGCCCGGAGGCGTACAGCCCGGAGTTCGCCGCCGAGAGGATCGCCGTCAGGATCACGAAGTTAAAAATATCCGCCGCGTAGGGAATACCGACCTTTTCAAACACCAGCACGAACGGGCTTTTTTCCACGCCCGCCTGCTGCATCGGGATCAGCGCCGCCAGCACAAACACGGTGCCGATAAAGAAGATGATCAGCCGCGCGATGGTGGTGCGGATCGCAACCGGAATGACCTTGTGCGGATTTTCCGTTTCACCCGCCGCGATGCCGATAAGCTCGGTCCCGGAGAAGGCAAAATTCACCGCCACCATGGTCATCAGGATCGGCAGGCCGCCGTGCGGGAACCAGCCCTCGGCGGTGAGGTTGCTTAAGCCAGGCGCGGGTGAACCGTCCTGCATCGGGATGAAACCAAAGACCGCCGCCCCGCCGAGGATGATAAAGGCGATGATGGTGATGACCTTCACCAGCGAGAACCAAAATTCCCCTTCGGCAAAGAAGCGCGTGGAGATGACGTTAAGGCCGAAAATCACTACGCAAAAGACCACGCACCACGCCCAGACGGGCACCTGCGGGAACCAGTACTGCATGCAGAACCCGGCGGCGGTAAAGCTCGAACCGAGCGCCACCGTCCAGGTGAGCCAGTAGAGCCACGCCACGGTATAGCCCGTCGCCGGGCCGAGATAGCGGGCGGCATAGACGTGGAACGCGCCGGTTTCCGGCATCGCCACGGAGAGCTCGCCCAGACACTGCATCACCAGCCAGACCACCAGCGCGCCGATCAGGTACGCCAGCAGCGTGCCCGCCGCACCGGTGGTGGAAATGATGTATCCGGTATTGAAGAATAACCCTGTCCCAATCACGCCGCCCAGCGAGAGCATAATCAGGTGGCGTGTTTTCATGGTGCGCTTAAGCTGTCCATTTTCTTGTTGTGTTTGCATATTACCTTCTATACGTATGGACATCTAAACATCCAAAGAAGGTGTTATACCGCGATTGTTAATAAAAAGCTAGATGACCAGACGTAAACGGGCACGCCGCGCGCTGAGTCTGGGGTGGGTTGTGAGGATCACATAAAGAATGGGACGCCAGGCCATAAGCACCTCCGCAAGCAGATACTAACAGCATGGTGCGGGAGCGTGCGATCTTCGGTCAGTCGAAAGTGCTATCCGTGAAGCGCAAATTCATACTGCGATATTGCTGAACTGACCGCCGGGTTGGTAATTCTCGCAATCGGTTCTATAGTCGTCACAGTTTCTTAGTAACCAGGACTGACTGATGCGCTTTAACGGACTGACCAAAGGTTTCTTTATTTTCATTCTCGCCCTTGTGACCTGGGCCTTCTTCGACGTGCTGTCGCCCTACTTCTCCGCGATACTGTGGGCCGCTATTCTGACCGTCA
The DNA here is from genome assembly GCF_001462935.1 of Enterobacter sp. 50588862. Classification (NCBI taxonomy): domain Bacteria; kingdom Pseudomonadati; phylum Pseudomonadota; class Gammaproteobacteria; order Enterobacterales; family Enterobacteriaceae; genus Enterobacter; species Enterobacter sp. 50588862. The sequence goes on along the minus strand of NZ_LNHM01000010.1, from coordinate 95,046 downwards.
TTTTCAACCCGGTAAAAAACAAATTGCGCGCCGCGCTGGGGGATCGCAACGGGCTGGCCTCGCTGCTGACGATTGGCATTATCTGCCTGATCGTCTTTATCCCGCTGATGGTGATCCTCTCCTCGCTCGCCATTGAGTTGAACGTGGTTTACACGAAGCTTCAGGAGAACAACACCCAATTCCCGGAGGTAGTGGCGAGCATCTTCAACCACTTGCCGGACTGGGCCAGCGGCTTCCTGGCGGATCACAACCTGACCAACGCGGCGCAGATCCAGAAAAAACTCTCCGACGTTGCGCTGCAGGGCGGGCAGTATCTGGCAGGCAGCGCGTTCCTGATCGGCAAAGGCACGTTTGGCTTTGCGATTAGCTTCGGCATCATGCTTTATCTGTTGTTCTTCCTGCTGAAGGATGGACCGTATCTGGTACGCCAGATCCTCGACTCACTGCCGCTGTCTGATTTTGTTAAACAGCACCTGTTCGCCAAGTTCGTCGGCGTCTCCCGGGCGACGGTGAAAGGGACGGCAGTGGTGGCCGTCGTTCAGGGCACGCTCGGCGGGATCGCGTTTGCCATCGTGGGCATCGACGGCAGCGTGCTCTGGGGCGCGCTGATGGCGTTCCTCTCGCTGGTCCCCGCCGTCGGCTCGGCGATTGTCTGGGTGCCAGCCGCCATTTACCTGTTCGCCACGCACCAGCTCTGGCAGGGGCTGTTTATTGTTGGCTTCTTCGTGATTATTGTCGGGCTGGTGGACAATATCCTGCGCCCGCTGCTGGTGGGGAAAGACACCAAAATGCCGGACTACCTGATTCTGATCTCCACCCTCGGCGGCATGGAGCTGTACGGCATTAACGGCTTTGTGATTGGGCCGCTCATCGCCGCGCTGTTTATCGCCTGCTGGAACCTCTTCTCCGGCCGCGATCACGCGGGCAATGCCGAAGAGCTGGACGCCGAGTTCATCGAAGAGGGAAAAAACTCTCCAGATTTGTAGGGACGTGACGATAACGACCACATCAGGCGGCGCTGTGCCGCCTTTTTTTTCGCCTTAAATCATACGTTTTCTATAATTTGAAGAACGCCATCCTCTTTATGCGGTAAAAGGATCTCCAGGTGCGAATCGCGACAATAACCAACTGGGCCTACGGTGCCACGGTCTGCCTGACTATCGCCTCCGGCATTATCATGCTGATGGCCTCCGGTGCTGACAACGCCGAACGTCAGGCCATTGAACAACGCCAGCGTTTTGATGAGCTTACAGAAAATATTGAAACCGACGCCTGGATACAGTCCGATTTAGCGCGCCTGTATGTCATCAAAAAAAATCCGCAAATCCTGGATGAGTACAATGCGTCAGAGAAAAAACTGAAGAGCATCGAGCTGAAGCTGGACAAACTGCAGGACACCGGCGCTTCAGATGACGAGCTGGCCCTGCTGCATGATGGTTTAAAAATCATTGATGCACTGCAGGATGAGCAGCAGGCGGCACTGACGAGCGTGGCCCGGGGTGAAGATGCGCAGGCCGTTGCCCTGCTCTATGGCATGCCCTACGAGCAGGAGCTTGAGCGCGCACAAACCCAAATCGATCGCTTTCGCCAGATACTCGACAAACGTGTCATTGCCTCCGTGCGGGAGGCGACGAAAAAATCGAAAGCGCTGCGTACGGCTTCTGAAGTGATGGTTGGCCTGACCGCCCTGCTGTTCTTGTTTGTGCTCGGCTTTATATTAAAACGCCGCGTGCTGCGCCCGGTGGTACGCCTGAGCGACGTGGTTCACCGTCTGGCCTCTCAGGACTTCGCGGTTGAAACGCCCAACTTTAACCAGATTGATGAGATTGGCGATATGGCCCAGGCCATCCGCATCTTTCGTGAAAACGGCCTTGCGCGCCAGCGTCTGGAAAAAGAGCGCGACGCCGACTGGGCCATCCGCGAGCTGCTGGCGCGCATGACCCAGCGGCTGCAGGGGTGTGAAAACTTTGACGATGTGATCAACGTGGCGGAGCTGTTTGCGCCCAATATCGCGCCGGGGATAGCGGGCCGGCTCTACGTTTTTGACCGCGATCCGTGGCAAATGCGCTGCGTCGCCCAGTGGCTTTCACCGGCAGATGATGAGGCCACGTTCCACCCCGATGCGTGCTGGGCCGTGCGTCGCGGTCAGAGCCACCCGCCGGTTAACGGTGAACCGGATGTCGCCTGCTATCATCTCCCGGAATCACAGGCGGAAAGCGCGCTGTGCGTACCGCTTATCGCCCAGGGCGAGGCCATTGGGTTGCTCTCGTTCCAGAACATCACCCCGGAAAATGCTCCCGCACGCGCGTATCTGGAACTGATGGCCGAGGCGCTCGGACTGGCGCTGGCGAATCAGCGCCTGCGCGACGCGCTGCTGGAAAAAGCCTTGTTTGACCCGCTTACTGGCCTGCGTAATCGTCATCATCTGGAAGACACCCTGCACACGCAAATGACGCAGGCCATGCGCAACGGCGAGCCGTTAAGCTGCATGATGATCGACATCGATCACTTTAAAAGCATTAACGACCGCTTTGGTCACGAGGCTGGCGATCAGGTAATCAAAAACGTGGCGACGATTGTTCAGCGGGCCGCGCACGACGGCGGGCTGGCATTCCGCTACGGGGGCGAGGAGTTTCTGGTTCTGCTTCCCGGGGCCGGTGAAGCAGAAGCGCACGCCTGCGCGCAGAAGATTTACAACGGCGTGCATGCGCTATCGCTTCGCTACGGGCTGACCGAGATTGGGCCGGTGGATGTGTCAATTGGTATCGCCAGCTATCCAGAGCATGCTCAAAGTGACAACCTGCTGCGTGCCGCGGACGTGGCACTGTACCGGGCGAAAGAGCTGGGACGCTCGCGAATTGTGAGTTTTGGGATGCTGGAGGCGGGCTAGACCGCCCGCCGGGTGGCGAACGCGAAAATATCTGGCATCAAAAATTATAAACTTTTCGTGATATTCTTTTTTAATAAAGTTTACCTTATATACTCTTTTCAGAGCGTAAAACGCACGTTATAAAAATAGTGGCTTTTCAGTCTATTATTCTTTAGCGCGTCTATAATCGCCTCATCATAAAAATATCCTCTGGCATATTACCGCGATTATAAAAAAATAATCGCCTCAACTTTATCCCTGTATTGATGCGTGGCTCGCCGATGTTCGTGCGCGTGACAGGTATTATTCTTTCACACTGGAAAAACGTCTATGTCTAATGTGGATTTACGATCCAAAAAATCCTGGGGAGCGCTGGCCATCATCGCCGCGATCGTGGGCGCGATAGCATCCGCATTTGCGTGGACGGCGGGTTGGATCGGTTCTCGCACCACCAGTCAGGCATTAGTCTCGGAAACACCAACGCCGTTTCCTCCCGGATTTCGCCGGGCACACGGCAAAGGAATGTGTTTTACGGGAAACTTCATTCCAACCGGTTCAGCAACGTCTTTGTCAACCGCGCGCCTTTTTTCCCAGCAGCATACCCCTGTTGTCGGACGGTTTTCCATCGGCACTGGCGACCCCCACGCGGCGGATAGCTCAACGAAAACCCTGAGCATGGCCCTGATGTTCAGAACAGACGATAACCAGCAGTGGCGTATGGCAATGAACAACGAACCCTTCTTTGCGACCCGGGACCCTGAAGGATTTCTGGCGCTGCACCAGGCAACCGCGCCAGACCCGGCCACCGGCAAGCCGGATCCACAGCGCCTCGCGGCATTCTTAAAAGCCTATCCGGAAGCAGAGAAATACCTCAAATGGGCGGCACAAAAGCCCGCCCCCGGGAGCTTTGCCGGCGCAACGTTCTACAGCATTAACGCCTTTTACCTCGTGGACGGTCTCGGAAATCGCCAGGCGGTACGCTGGATGATGCGCCCGCACGATCCTTTTGTGTCGCTGAGCGAGGAGCAGCGCCAGAAGGCCGATCGCAACATCATGTTCGAGGGCGTCAGCCAGAGGCTTGCTCAGAAGCCTCTCTACTGGGATTTTGTTCTGCAACTCGCCCAGCCGGGCGATCCGGTGGATGACCCTTCCCGGCCGTGGCCTAACGATCGCAGGCAGATCGTGGCCGGTACGCTGGAAGTGGCGCGCGTCGAAGCCCAGGCTGACGGTCCGTGCCGCGACGTTAACTTCGACCCCTCGACGGTTCCTTCGGGTGTGAACGTGTCTGACGATCCGGTGTTAAACGCGCGTTCTGCCGCGTATTCACACTCCTTTAGTCGCCGGGAACGGGAAATTGGTTACGGCAAAGCCACCGAAGCTGTTGAAAAGCAGGAGGTAAAATGAACCCGAATCAAGAACATGGAAAAGCGCCGCAGCATTTCAACGCCCTGGCAAGAGGACTACACTGGCTAATAGCGGCGATGATTCTTGCCATGCTGTTTATTGGTACCGCAATGATGACGACGCTTCATCACCGGATTGCGCTTATCGACCTGCATCGCCCTCTGGGGATTGCCATATTACTGCTGGCGCTGCTCCGTCTGGTGAACCGACTTCGTAGCAAGACGCCCCGGCTGCCTGCTGATTTACCCTTCTGGCAAGTGCTTGCGGCTAAAGCGTCGCACTGGCTGCTGTATGCGCTCATGCTGGCAATGCCATTTTTGGGCTGGGCGCAGCTGTCGGCAGCAGGCTTGCCCGTCGTCATGTTCGAGGGATTTAATCTCCCACCGATTTTGCCAGTAAGCCCAACCCTTTTCGCCTGGTGCCACGATGCGCATAGCCTTCTGGCAAAACTCCTTTTTGCCGTGGTGCTATTACATATTTCTGCTGCATTAGTACATGCCTGGATCTACCGGGATAGCGTTTTTGCCAGCATGACGAAAAGCGGCAACCAGAAAAATTAAATAAAAAAATGGCCTTTTTATCCGTTCTCGAATAAAAAATCGCCGGAGTGTGATAATTAAACGGCACAATTAGCGCGACATATAAATTGGCGAAAAATAACCAGGCGTCGTTGTCCCGGTAACCTGCAGTCTGGGGCATCCGACGTTATGGTTAGCAACGCTGCCCGTGCGATGCCTCGTGCGCGTCAATAAAAAACGATCGTTTTTTAGCCGAAAGCGACTTTATTCACATAATGGTCGCGTACTTAAAAAAAGAAGCACTCCCAGTGCTGTCAAACCCGCTCACACCAAACCACTTCAACTCGATGATTTTAAAGCAGTTTCCTGCAACGCATATCCAAAAACGGTAGCGTCTCAACAAAATACATAAACTAGTAGGATAACTAAATTATAATTCATATACTTCTGTGCAAAAGTGGAGGCCATAATGCGATTAATCCTAATGCTGGTGTGCTGTCTGGTTCAGAGTTTAGCCTGGGCGGGTGAACTGCCGAAACCCGCCGGAAAACCCATTTTGACGATTTACGGGAATATAGAAAATACTAACGAAGATGGAAAAGCAGTGTTTGATCTCGCAAGCCTTGAAAAACTCGGGATGGTGAGTTTCGAGACGACATCTCCCTGGTATACGGGCAGGACGAAGTTTGAGGGGGTTCCAATGAACAAACTCATGGATTATGTTGGAGCAAAGGGTTCTGTCGTTAATGTTATTGCCCTTAACGATTACGCTACCGCTATTCCTCTCAGCGATTTTAAGAAGTATAACGCTATTCTTGCCTTAAAGATTAATGGCGAATATATGCGTATCCGCGATAAAGGTCCATCATTCATTGTATACCCTTATGACAGTCTTCCTGAGTTGAATAATCAAATTTATTACTCGCGTTCAGCATGGCAGGTTAGCAAAATGAAGATTGAATAGCAGTTCAGGAGAACATAATGAACAGGATACTGGTTGGTATCATTTTTTCTCTTTTTATCACGACGGGATATATTGCATTTCTTGTTTACGATCGTCAGCAAGAGCTGCAAAAACTGACTCACTACACTGAGTCCTGGTCCGTGGCTCAACTGGTATCAGAGTACTACCGATTTGAATCATGGCTTGGTCTATACGCAACCGATACCGATGACGTTACGATAGACCAGGCCCGCATGCGTCTCGAAATTATGCTCAGCCAGGGCGAGTTACTGAACGGGGGAGACTTAGGCCGCTATATTGAGAGCGATAAAACGCATCAAGAGATCGCTGCACGCCTGAAAGAAATACTGGCGTATCTGGACAGTAACCTGGAAAAAATGAGCCATGAAGAATTAAAAAAGTACCTGGCAAATATGCACCTGCTCGACGCGCCGCTCAGTCAACTGTCTTCAAGCGCATTAACCAAAGATATTAACACAATTAATGAATCCAACCATAAAATACAGATCCTATATTATATTTACTCTGTACTTTCGTTACTTCTGGTGATATTAAGCTTTATTCTGGGGTTCTTAATGATCTATCAGAATAAAAATATTCTTAAAGCCCACATGCAGGTTAAAACCCTCGCTGACGAACTTCAGCGGTCAAAAGAAACGCTGCAAATACAGAATTCGAAGCTGGAATATGATGTGTATCATGACTCCCTTACCGGCATGAAAAACCGTCTATTCTTCTGGGACGATCTCAATAAAATTACCCTTCAGGCAGATAAAAACCATACCCCTGTCACGGTGATGTTATTTGATCTAGACCGGTTCAAAGAGGTCAACGATACCTATGGCCATGACGCCGGCGATTTACTGTTGAATCAGGTATCCCGACGGCTTACCTCAATGAGTAACGCGACGGATACGTTTTACCGCCTGGGCGGTGACGAATTTGCACTTCTCTCCAGCGGCCTGACCGAGAACGCGGCGGTTTTGCGCGCCAAAGAGATCAGCGCTCACATCAGTCTGCCCTATACGATCAATAACCAGCTGATAAAAATTGCCACCTGTGTAGGTATCGTTTTATCTGATAATGAGCGGCGCTCTGATTATCTCTATAAATTTGCCGATCTGGCCCTCTACGAAGCCAAAAAAGAGGGCTCACAGCAGATAAAAGTCTTCCGTCAGTGGATGCTGCAGAAGCTGCAGGAAAGCAGAACCCTTGAGCATGATATGGCTCTCGCGATCAGCAACCATGAATTCGTTGTTTATTACCAGCCTATTGTCGATTCATTCAGCAATGAAATTTACGGCTATGAAGCGCTTATTCGCTGGATACACCCGGTAAAGGGGATTTTGTCGCCTGATTACTTTATTTCTGTTGCTGAAAAAACAGGAATGATCAATGAGATTGGCAAAAATGTGCTTGAACTTGCCTGCCGGGAGGCCGCTTCCTGGGCGGTTCCGGCCAGAATCTCGGTAAACGTCTCACCTGTTCAGCTGGGGACTAAATCATTTACTGCAATGGTTCAGTCCATCCTGAAAGAGACAGGCTTGCCGGCCAGCCGCCTTGAGCTGGAAGTTACGGAGTCTTCGCTCTTCAGTGACAGCAACACGCCACTTACTATTCTCAAAAAACTCAGATCGCTGGGGGTAAAAATCTCCATTGATGATTTCGGAACGGGTTATTCTTCGCTCTCGAGGCTGAGTGAACTCAATTTTGATAAAATTAAAATTGATAAATCCTTTGTGAATCCGATATCCACCCAAGACGATGCGCTTAATATCGTTAAACTGATAACCGGCATGGCGAAGAGCCTCAATATGCGGGTCATTGCAGAAGGTGTGGAAACCGAAGCGCAGCTTGAACGGCTTCAGGCGCTGGGCTGCGATCTCGTGCAGGGCTATCTGTTCGGAAAGCCACAGGCTGAAATCGATAAAAATATAAAAAACGGTACAGTGTGATCTTACCGGGATCACACTTTTCACCCCTGGGTATATACATACAATGACCGGGTGTTATCATTCACCCCGTAAATACCTTTCAACTCAATCCGAGGCTTTGATGCTGGAGAATGTAATCATCCGATAATCAGCTCCCCGACCTTTTCAGGCCGGACTGATTATCAATGCGCCTAAATCGAATGCGGACACCGCTGTGTGTTTGCACGTTTTGCACATGATGATTAAACAGGTTTTCCAGTATGAATTTATCCCGTCAGGAACAGCGTACCTTACACGTTCTCGCCAAAGGTGGCCGTATTGTGCACGTCCGCGATACGTCCGGCCGCGTCACCGCCGTTGAATGCTACAGCCGCGAAGGGCTATTGCTCAGCGACTGCACCCTCGCCGTCTTCAAAAAGCTCAAAACCAAAAAGCTGATCAAATCCGTTAACGGTCAGCCCTACCGCATCAATACTACCGGGCTGAACAACGTCCGTGCCCAGCCTGATAATCGTTAAGGAGAGGATGATGGATATCCCACGCATATTTACTGTTAGCGAAAGCGAACACCGCATTCATAACCCCTTCACGCCAGAAAAGTACGCCACGCTCGGGCGCGTGTTACGCATGAAGCCAGGCGCGCGCCTGCTCGATCTCGGCAGCGGTTCGGGAGAGATGCTTTGCACCTGGGCACGCGATCACGGAATTACCGGTACCGGCATCGACATGAGCCCGCTCTTTACCGCGCAGGCAACGCGGCGCGCAGAGGTGCTCGGCGTCAGCGAACGCGTCCATTTTGTGCATAACGACGCGGCAGGCTACGTGGCTGATGAACAATGCGACGTGGCGGCCTGTGTTGGCGCCACATGGATTGCGGGCGGCGTCGCCGGGACAATGGACCTGCTGGCACAAAGCCTTAAGCCCGGGGGAATCATGCTCATCGGTGAACCTTACTGGCGACAGGTTCCCGCAACGGAGGAGACGGCTCGGGCTTGCGGCGTCTCCTCCACCGCAGACTTTCTCACCCTGCCCGACCTTGTCGCGTCTTTCGATCGCCAGGGCTATGACCTGGTCGAAATGGTGCTGGCAGATCAGGAAGGCTGGGACAGATACGAAGCTGCGAAATGGATGACCCTGCGCCGCTGGCTGGATCAAAACCCCGACGATGATTTTGCACAGGAGGTGCGCGCGGAGCTGACGGCAGCGCCTAAGCGCCATGTGGCTTACACAAGGGAATATATTGGCTGGGGCGTGTTTGCGTTAATTGCACGATAGGAGGGAGTGGCGGTATAGCCTTTTGGGGCTATACCGGCCTTAAGCATGAAGCGCTCAGCATTGTGAACGCTGCGCTACGCCTGGCATGAAAAAACTTCTATCATTGCTTTTTCCGTTACCGCATTCACAGGCGCTTTATGGACACCCCTTCTTTTCTCTATTTATTGCTTTTCCCGGCCAAAAAGATGATGAAAGTGGGTAAAGCCAATAATATCTATAACCGCATTCAGTCGCTAAAACGGGTCTGGGGCGATGTGGATTATGCCCATTCTTACCGCATTGCGTTACCGCAGTCCGAGGTCTTTAAGCTGGAAAAAATGCTGCATTTTCTTTTGGCCAAATATCAAACGGGCATTGATGCCGGCGACGGCTATACCGAGCTGTTTTCCATTGAGGCGCTGGAGCCCGCCATTAAGCATATTCATTACGTCATTGAGCATGGGGTCATTGATGCTCAGCTCCTTCAGGGAATCGAAAAGCCGCAGCTTCGGCCCGGCAAAAGCGCGGCGCATCGCCACGCGAAAATGAAAAAGCGGTCAGATACTATGATTAACAACGTTGTCAGGGTGACGGAACAGTTCAGCAGGATAAATCGTTTACTGCTTATCTTGCTATTTAAGCAACACCGCCTTCGTTATCAATATGACATTGAAGGTAATACCATACTTTTTCGGATAGCAGACAACCGTACTGACCAACGCGATGCTCACAAAATAATGCGCATGTTCAGCTTTTTTATTGAAGACTTCAGATACTTGGGAGGGACCAACTACTGCTCGGGGGTCTTTGGTGAAGGCACGGTCACGCAATACAACGTGGAGTTGATTTCAGGCGACCATGACGCACATCCTCTGGTGGCCTATCTCGCCTCGCAAACAGAGCGCTTGTTTAATAAATTGCCATCGCGATCGGCGTTATTAATGGAAGATCTGCCGATACTGGAATCGAGCCGAATCCTGCGTAGGGTATTACAGAATGATGACGAGGATTAAGTTGCTTATGCGGCGACACTTAATGCTATTCAAGGGCAAGACGACGTACTGTCATCAAGACAGATGCCCTCTGGTGAATCCTGTATCGCGCTGTGGGAAGTCATGGATTATCGGTACGCCAGTATATCTGGTGCTAGAAATCGCCGCTGAGGGCTTCTGGTGAAGCGTAGAAGGGATTGATGGGACTGCATGCGCTGGTGTGGAAAAAGATACGCATCTATGACCGCCAGGACGGGAGAATTTCGCCAGGTGAGGGTAGACCTTCTACCCGTTGTGGTAACGTCGCCGTAGTGGCTTTGTATCTGCTGGTGAATAGAAAAGTATGCTTTTATGGCGTTTAATGCTCTGGCAGAATCAAAGGCCTGAAACCTGAAGTTGTGGGGTGACCAGACAAACTCATCCAAAATCCTTGAACAAGTAAACTCACCTCAAATCCTCCCGAATGCTATCCTTCTGTTGATCAAATCGCTGTTGTATACCCCGCTTCACGCCAACGCGCCGAAAAGCAATACCTGACCAAAAAAGCCAAGTACTTATAAGATACAATATGTTAAATGACTGTACAATTATTAAACAGATGCACTTCAAAACATCAAGTTATCTCCCTTGCGTCAGCCCAAAGCAGCATTGTGTAACTGCACTGCTTGTTGCAGTGAGGCGTGTCGCTGAAGGCATCACGTAGCGATTTTTGGCGAAGAAAAACGCTTTTCACCGAGGGCCTGGGCTGACGGTCTAGCAGATCACCAACAGAGCCGGGGATATTTGAACAGGAGAATGTAAACTGGAAGGATAAAGCAACGGGACACCCACGGGGGCGTGTTGTGAAAGTATTTCCTGTTATCTTCGACCTTATTGCACGTAAAATGACCAGACACATTTTGGGAAGGAGTCTTTAATGGATATTGCGCTGCTCAACAGGGGCTGGAACAGAACATGGTCAGATACCATGGTAAATCTGGAAGCCCGGAAACTCGTCGAAACTGCAAATCGGCTATCAGCATTCTATTTGCAAGATGGGATAACACGTATCAAGTTTGTCGAAGAGATAAAACAGGTTGTAGATAAAGAATTTGAAACAGCACGACGAGCTAAAACCGATGAAGAATGCATTGCATGCATCAAAAATCTTCGTGCTGAAACAGATAATCTGCTTGAACAAGAGCGTCTGTTAAAAACCAAGTCCGCACAGCTTTACGCGAAGGTTGAGTTTGTTAAGGAAAATAATAAAATCGTCGGATACGTGATTTCAGCTATTCACATTGTGGTTTCTGGAATGGCAATTGCTGGCGGTGCGTTGATGGTCGCAACGATGACACCTTTAGGTATGCTGGCAGGGGCTATCCTTGTAACAGATGGCATTAACGGTCTGTCAAAAGAAATCATTCCCGGTATATATGGAAAACAATATAAAACAGAGGGATTTGTGGCTGATGGCACTATGGAAGCGGCCCAGTTTATGGGTTTCAAGCCTGAAACAGGACTTGCGATTTATAACGCTATTACGTTAACTGCAAATGTATATAGCATCTTTGGATTAGCCAGAAGACCCGAAGCATGGAGGCTATTTAAATGGATGCCCCGTGATTTCTATCGCAAGGTCGATACGATGAGCCGCCCAAAATTAACAATGAAAATAGTAGGTTATGGACTTAAGGCCAAAGTAATATTTGACCTGCTTTCTACTGACACATCGAACCATTAACCTCTGAATTTTCTCCAGAACCGCCAGGATTTGTAAGAAAGGACTGGCGGCTGAATAAATGCAACGATGACTATTGCGATCAGAATTGATATACCACCACCCACGACGGTTTCTTTCGCAGAAAACAACACTAAAATGATAAAAACCATCAGACATGCCGATGTTATCCATAAAACAACCCTGAATCGATTAGCCAGATCCTGAATCGCTTCCCCCAAGGTTCCGCCGTAGCTTTCAACGTTGTTTTTTATCTTCTGCAAATCCGATGGTGTAAACCCTGAACGTAACAAAGCCTCATCAGTCACTTTCATACCGTCTCGTCCCTTATCTTCCAGAAGTGTTTTCCCAATCGCTGATTGTGCAAGCAATCATACTGATGAACTTTACAGCAATCCACATGATGTTTGTGCAATGTGTCAGATTTCAGACAATAGCATCCATAAAGCCCCGTTAGTGGTACAAGCAACAAGCGGAGCGTAGCGACTTCATCAGGCCAACCTGGTTGGTTTCGCTTTGCGAAAGTCACCAGTGACCAAATCAGATTGTCAGAGGGATCACACCTTATCAGGGTGCTCGTGTACCTTTCGGAGCGTGAGCGAAGCGCTGGCAGAGCCTGCATGTCGTGTGCAGGTACGTTTACCACTATTCACCTGTTTACGTGGCTCATACGGCCACACATCGGGCTTAAATGCGTGTGATCAATCTGTTTCGGGAGGTTTTAGAGACGTTAGCAGCGTCATCAGCTTCGAGTTGATAGCGGTTCGTGGGGACTGTTCACGCTTTGTACCTGTTCGAGCTTTACAACTACAGGCCGCTACGTGCTAACTTCCCTGAATAGCCACTGTTAACCATAGCGGCAACTGTTGGTCATAGAATCCCTTAAAAAAAGACTGTACCTTGAGAGCGACAATCGTCTTAATTCATTGCTTTTTAAAGGATTTTGTTGTGTGAGTGCCGATAATAGGAGTCGAACCTACGACCTTCGCATTACGAATGCGCTGCTCTACCAACTGAGCTATATCGGCCCTGAGAGGCCGGTTACGAGTGTAACCACGGGGCAAAAGGTTAGATCTAACCGGGTGATGCGTCAATGCCCTTTTGAATCAAACGGCTATTTTTGCATCACCCGTAACTATTTACGCACGAATCGTATCGTCACCGAAGCCGATCCACTTATAGGTGGTCAGCGCTTCAAGGCCCATCGGACCGCGCGCGTGCAGTTTCTGCGTGCTGACCGCCACTTCTGCGCCAAGTCCGAACTGGCCGCCGTCCGTGAAACGGGTGGAGGCGTTCACATATACCGCAGAGGAATCCACTTCATTCACAAAGCGATCGGCATTGCGCAGCGTACGCGTCAGGATCGCGTCAGAATGCTGCGTGCCGTGTTCACGAATGTGCGCAATAGCGTCGTCGAGATCCGCAACCACCTTCACGTTCAGATCCAGCGACAGGAACTCGTCGTCGTACTGCTCCGCTTTTACGGGAACCACACTAGCCGGGCCACCCTGGAGCAGCGCGAGGGCATTGGTATCAGCGTGCAGCGTCACCCCGCTCTCCGCCATCTGTTTGCTCAGGGCTGGCAGGAAAGTACTCGCAATCCCCTGGTGCACCAGCAGCGTTTCCACGGTGTTACAGGTGCTTGGACGCTGGGTTTTGGCGTTGACGATAATCTTCAGCGCTGGGTCAATTTCGGCGCTGTCGTCTACCACGATATGGCATACGCCGATGCCGCCCGTGATGACCGGAATGGTCGACTGCTCACGGCACAGCTTGTGCAGGCCCGCGCCACCGCGTGGGATCAGCATGTCGATGTATTTGTCCATGCGCAGCATCTCGTTGACCAGCGCGCGGTCAGGGCTCTCAATCGCCTGCACGGCCCCCGTCGGCAAACCGCACTCTTCCAGCGCCTGCTGGATGACTTTCACCGTCGCGGCGTTGGTGCGCCAGGTCTCTTTCCCACCGCGCAGAATGGCGGCATTACCGGTTTTCAGGCACAGGGAAGCGACGTCAACCGTCACGTTTGGACGGGCTTCATAAATCACGCCGATGACGCCGAGCGGCACGCGGCGACGCTCCAGACGCAAACCGCTGTCGAGCAGCCCACCGTCAATCACCTGTCCTACCGGGTCGGCCAGGTTACAAACCTGACGAACATCGTCGGCGATACTTTTAAGACGCGCCGGGTTCAGCGCCAGGCGGTCGAGCATCGCTTCGCTCAGGCCGTTTCGACGCGCTTCCAGCAGATCCTGCTCGTTGGCAAGCAAAATGTCCTGAGACTGTGCTTCCAGATAATCAGCGATTTTTTCCAGCACGCGGTTTTTCTCGCGGCTGGAAAGGAGCGCCAGTTTGTAAGAGGCGGCCTTCGCGGCTGCGCCCATTTGTTCCAGCATGTTCTGGCTCCTTAACGAATAATCATGTCATCGCGATGCACGGCAACCGGGCCATATTCATAGCCCAGAATAGCGTCGATCTGCTGCGAGTGGTGGCCCGCAATGCGGCGCAGGGCATCGCTGTTATAGCGGCTTACGCCATGCGCGATGTCGCGACCTTCAAGGTTACGGATGCGGATCACTTCACCACGGGAGAAGTTGCCTGTCACGCTTTTAATTCCTTTAGGAAGCAATGAACTCCCTCGTTCCAGAATCGCCGCGGTTGCCCCTTCATCAACGGTGAGTTCACCGGCAGGCGGCGCGCCAAAGATCCAGCGCTTGCGGTTTTCCAGCGGGGATTCCTGGGCGTGGAAGCGGGTGCCAACGGAAATGCCTTCCATCACGTCGCCAATCACGCCAGGGCGGCTGCCCGCGGCAATGATGGTGTCGATACCGGCGCGGCACGCCACGTCGGCGGCCTGCAGCTTGGTCCCCATCCCGCCCGTTCCGAGGCCGGACACGCTGTCACCGGCGATGGCGCGCAGCGCATCGTCGATACCATGAACATCGGTAATCAGCTCGGCTTCCGGGTTGGAGCGCGGGTCGGCGGTGAACAGCCCCTGCTGATCGGTCAGAAGCAGGAGTTTATCGGCACCGGCCAGGATGGCGGCCAGCGCAGAGAGGTTATCGTTATCGCCCACTTTTATTTCAGCGGTGGCAACGGCATCGTTTTCGTTGATAACGGGAACAATATTGTTGTCCAGCAGCGCGCGCAGGGTATCGCGGGCGTTCAGGAAGCGCTCCCGGTCTTCCATATCCGCACGCGTCAGCAGCATCTGCCCGACGTGAATACCGTAGATAGAGAACAGCTGTTCCCAGAGTTGAATGAGTCGGCTTTGTCCCACGGCGGCCAGCAGCTGTTTAGAGGCGATCGTCGCGGGGAGTTCGGGATAACCCAGGTGTTCACGCCCGGCGGCAATCGCCCCGGAGGTCACAATCACAATACGGTGCCCTGCGGCATGCAGCTGAGCGCATTGACGTACAAGCTCAACAATGTGGGCGCGATTTAGGCGGCGCGATCCGCCTGTTAACACACTGGTACCGAGTTTTACCACCAGCGTCTGGCTGTCACTCATGATTCTCTGCCGTTCAACGATAAGGGAAAGTAATGTCGAACGAACGTTTTAACAGGAGTCAGCCCGGTTGCCAACTGCCTTAGTGCATCACCAGGCACTTTGTTGCGCGGGATCAGGAAGCGTAGCGGCAGAATTTGACAAATTTATTACCGTAATAATAAATCACAGTTTTTTAAAATTATTCTTAGTTTGTCATAAAAGTTTCATTCCAGAACGATAAAACCCTTCCTGTTTTTTCACGGGACTTAAGCATCAGCTTATCGTCCAGCGAATTTTTAAAGCGCGTTTATAAGACAGGATCGAAAATGAAAAAGAGCACTCTGGCATTAGTGGTTATGGGCGTGGTGGCTTCCGCATCTGTTCACGCAGCAGAAGTTTATAATAAAAACGGTAATAAACTGGACGTGTACGGCAAAGTGAAAGCTATGCACTATATCAGTGATGATGACACCAAAGATGGTGACCAGACTTACGTTCGTTTCGGTTTTAAAGGCGAAACCCAGATTAACGATCAGCTGACGGGCTATGGCCGTTGGGAAGCTGAATTCGCAGGAAACAAAGCTGAAAGCGACTCCTCGCAGAAAACACGTCTGGCGTTCGCCGGTATTAAACTGAAAGACTTTGGTTCACTGGATTACGGCCGTAACCTGGGCGCGCTTTATGACGTCGCGGCATACACCGATATGTTCCCTGAGTTCGGCGGTGACGGCCTGGCACAGACCGACAACTTCATGACGAAACGTGCCTCCGGACTGGCCACCTACCGCAATACCGACTTCTTTGGCATGGTAGACGGTCTTGATATGACCCTGCAGTACCAGGGCAAAAACGAAAACCGCGACGTGAAAAAGCAGAACGGTGACGGCTTTGGTACGTCTCTGGCCTATGACTTCGGCGGCAGCGATTTCTCCGTCATTGGTGCTTATGCCAGCTCCGATCGCACCAACGCGCAGAACCTGCAGGCGCGCGGTGAAGGTAAAAAAGCCGAGGGCTGGGCAACCGGTCTGAAATACGACGCGAACGATATTTACCTGGCCACTATTTATTCTGAAACCCGCAATATGGCCCCTATCTCCGGTGGTTTTGCAAATAAAGCGCAAAACTTCGAAGTGGTTGCACAATATCAGTTTGACTTTGGTCTTCGCCCATCCGTGGGTTATGTACAGTCCAAAGGTAAGGATATCGAAGGCATTGGCGACGAAGATATCGTGAAATATATTGACGTGGGCGCCACGTATTACTTTAACAAAAACATGTCCGCGTTTGTTGATTATAAAATCAACCAGATTGACGACGATAATAAGCTGGGCGTGAGCAGCGATGATATCGTTGCTCTGGGTGTGACATATCAGTTCTAAGATTATCCAGATAAGAAAATCCCGGCATATAAGCCGGGATTTTTTTGCCCGAGATAAATGCGGTCTGATGCCCTCACCCCGGCCCTCTCCCACAGGGAGAGGGAGAAAACCATTACGCGGTCAGCTTCACCGCTTCGCTGGAAAAATCATCCGCTGGCTCGAACTTAAGGTCCAGGGTGGCCAGCAGTGCGCTCGCTTTGTCGTGGAACTCTTTCAGGGTATATTCCAGGCGATCGATCACTTCCTGATCTTTAATGGTGGTCGCCTGCCAGTTGCCGTCTTTATTAAACAGGCCAAACTGGTAGCTATACGTAAAACGTTTCTCCTCTGCTTCCATTTCCATCCACCAGCCCCAGAATTCACGTTTTTCGGGTGCAGGCTTCACGTTGACGCAAACAGCCAGGCAGTCGAAAAAAAAGCGATTCTCTTCACACTGCTCTTCTCGAATATACGGGCCGAGAGCCATAAATTTCTTAATCAGCCTACTTTTCGGGTGTCCACTCGGTAACGTCATTGCGATCTCCTTTTGTGAAGCCACTGTTTTACCAAACCAGCGAAATTTAGCAATCTATTAACACACTCTCTGGGCGATCCAGCGCGTGATCTCTTTCAAGGCTTTGTCAAAATTCTGATACACCGGGCTGAACGGCACCTCAAGCAATTTGCCATCCGCAGATGACGAAGTGATTAAGCGTGACTCTTCCTCCGGGCTGAACGGATCGTTTTTCCAGAAACCGGACAGCATCGGCGTCGGGCAGCGGCGTCCCAGCAACCCTTGCGTTTTTAACGAGTAGCGATTGAGTTCGACGCGCAGCGCTTCGTCTGAGGCATCATGCATGCCAAGGCGACTGGCAAGGACGTCCAGATACATCTCCGGCACGCTGCCCTGACGGGCAGGATCGCTGAGCAGGGCGTGAACCACCGGGCCCAGGCAGGCGACGGCCTTCAGACGTGAAGATTCAAGGTAAGCCAGACGCACCGCAACGTTGGCACCAAAACGGAAGCCGAACGCCGCGACGCGGGTGTGGTCAACCCACGGAACATTTTCCAGCGCTTTAAGCGCATGCTGGTGCAGCAGGCTCGAATCCTGCGTTAACTTCCACTTCGATGAGAATCCAATAGAAGGCATATCGAGCGTCAGCATCGCGATCCCTTTCGGTGCGAAGTAGCGCTCATACAGGCTGTAATAGTCGATTTGCAGGGAATCCAGCCCGCCGCACATTAGCACGGTCGGGAACGGGCCGTCGCCTTCAGGCATGTGCAGGAACCCGGTGACGGGCGCACCGCCCGGAACGGCGAACTCAAGCTCGCGCATCTGACCCGGCAGGCGTTGAGCAGCTTCCTCATAGGCACGATTCGCCAGCGCCTGAGCCTGCTCGGCCAGCTCATCCCCTTTCAAATGCGGATAGGCGGCGATGGCGTAGAGGTTGGCCGCATGCAGCCAGTGCTTGCCGCTTCGCGTGGCATCCTCTTCCTGGCTGGCTTTTTGCTGCCAGAGCATCGCCTGTTTAGACCATTCGTAGATCCAGTTCCCGCCCCGGTAGCCCACCACCGTGTCGTAGAGCTCGCTGTCGGTACGCTCCGACTCGCTCATTACGATACGCGCCTGCACGTCGAGGATTTCACGGGGATCGATACCGCGCCAGATCCACATCAGGCGGTTAATCATGCGATACCAGTGGGGCACGTTTTTACCGTCTAACGCAGACTGGACGGCAGGCATGGTTCCCGGATTAAACCGACGGACCAGCGTCGACGTTTCAGGGTGTTTGAAACGGGGTTTGAAGAGAGTCTCGGTGAGATTCGCCTGCGTCATTGCGTTGCCTCCATGGATACGTCATATAGTGCCCATTGTAACGCGTGGCGGGATAAAAAGAACAACGCCCGGCATAGCCGGGCGTGTAAAGTTACGTACTGAAATTAACGGCCTGAAATAGGCGGTACGAAGACCACGCCCATATCCCACGGCTGTTCAATCCAGGTATCCTGTGGGATATCAATGACGTAATCGTCAACCAGTGGGCGACCCGCTGGCTTAGCGAAGATCGTCACGAAGTGCGCTTTCGGGTACATTTCGCGAATAGCGACCGCAGTACCGCCGGTGTCCACCAGATCGTCGATAACGATGAAGCCTTCACCGTCGCCTTCAGCGCGTTTCAGCACTTTCAGCTCACGCTGGTTATCATGGTCATAGCTGGAGATGCAGACGGTATCGACATGACGAATACCCAGCTCACGTGCCAGCAGCGCCCCCGGTACCAGACCGCCACGGCTGACGGCAATAATGCCTTTCCACTGTTCGGAAGGCATCAGACGCGCAGCCAGTTTGCGTGCGTGAATCTGCAACATGTCCCAGGTGACGACGTATTTTTCGCTCATGTGAAGTGTCCCAGCCTGTTTTTATACGGCTTAAAAAGTGTTCGAGGGGGAAATAGGTTGCGCGAGATTATAGAGATCTGGCGCACTAAAAACCAGTGTTTAGCGCTCCCTGCCTGAGTTTTTACATGCTTTATGCTACCAGCCAGCAGAGAAAGTGGTATTCTCAGTTGCATCTCGCAAGCCTGTCTTGTGGTAACTATTAACCTGCTAACCCTGTGGCCTGCAACCCTGTTTGCAGCGCCTCGACAAGGAGACTTATCGTGTCTGAACTGTCTCAATTATCTCCGCAGCCGCTGTGGGATATTTTTGCCAAAATTTGCTCCATTCCACACCCTTCCTACCATGAAGAACAGCTTGCCGAACATATTATGGGTTGGGCGAAGGAAAAAGGTCTGCACGCAGAGCGCGACCAGGTTGGCAACATTCTGATCCGCAAACCAGCTACCGCAGGCATGGAAAACCGTAAACCGGTTGTACTGCAGGCGCACCTGGACATGGTGCCACAGAAAAACAACGACACCGTTCACGACTTCACTAAAGACCCAATACAGCCGTACATCGATGGCGACTGGGTAAAAGCGCGCGGCACCACCCTGGGCGCGGACAACGGCATCGGTATGGCCTCTGCGCTGGCGGTGCTGGCTGACGACAGCGTTGAACACGGTCCGCTGGAAGTGCTGCTGACCATGACCGAAGAAGCGGGCATGGACGGCGCGTTCGGTCTGCAGGCGAACTGGCTGCAGGCAGATATCCTGATCAACACCGACTCCGAAGAAGAAGGTGAGATCTACATGGGCTGCGCGGGCGGGATTGATTTCATCTCTACCCTGCCGCTGTCACGCGAAGCGATCCCTGCTGGCTTCCAGACCTTCAAGCTGACGCTGAAAGGGCTGAAAGGCGGCCACTCTGGCGGCGACATTCATCTGGGTCTCGGCAACGCCAACAAACTGCTGGCACGCTTCCTGGCGGGCCACGCGGCCGAGCTGGACCTGCGTCTGGTGGACTTCAACGGCGGCACCCTGCGCAACGCGATCCCACGCGAAGCCTTTGCCACCGTGGCGGTGCCAGCGGCGAAAGCGGACGAGCTGAAAAAACTCTCCAGCGTCTACCTGGATATCCTGAAAAACGAACTGTCGGCGAAAGAGAAGAACCTGACCGTAGTGCTGGAATCCGTGTCTACGGATAAAGCCGCCCTGACCGCGCAATCTCGCGACAGCTTCGTTCAGCTGCTGAACGCGACGCCAAACGGCGTGATTCGCAATTCTGACGTGGCGAAAGGCGTGGTGGAAACCTCTCTGAACGTGGGCGTGGTGACCATGAGCGACGACAGCGCGGAAATTATCTGCCTGATCCGCTCCCTGATCGACAGCGGTAAAGAGTATGTAGTAAGCATGCTGGAATCTCTGGGTGCGCTGGCGGGCGCGAAAACCTCCGCCAAAGGCAGCTACCCTGGCTGGCAGCCGGATGCAAGCTCTCCGGTGATGGCGCTGGTGCGTGAAACTTATCAGCGTCTGTTCAACAGCACCCCGAACATCCAGGTGATCCACGCGGGTCTGGAATGTGGTCTGTTTAAGAAGCCGTATCCGGACATGGACATGGTTTCCATCGGGCCAACCATTACCGGTCCACACTCGCCGGATGAGCAGGTTCATATTGAAAGCGTCGGCCATTACTGGACGCTGTTGACGGAACTGCTGAAGGCGATCCCTGCGAAGTAATTTGTCGTCTGTTGCCCGGCGGCGCTACGCTTGCCGGGCCTACGATGAGTGCAATCTACAATCCCAAAACCAGCTGACGCTCCAGCTGCGGATCCAGCAGCGTGACGTGCAGTCCCACCAGCCTCACCCCTCGTCCGCCTCGTCGTTCTTCCCACGCCTTTTTCGCTGTTGCGATAAGATCTTCTTTGTTCAGGCGCGGCCAGACGTGCTCCTGCGTCGTCTGCTGAAAGTCGTTAAATTTCAGCTTGATGCCCTGTCGGGCAATAAGTAAATCAGGCTTTACTTTGATCAGGCGTCGCTCCAGCTCCGGATAGAGCTGTTCCGTAATAATGGTTTCGCATTCCGACCAGTCATGGATGTCTTCGCTCAGCGTGCGCTCAACCCCGACCGATTTACGAAGCCGTTCGTTGTTTACATCGCGGTCGTCAATGCCCTGACTGCGCTCCCACAGCACGCGGCCAAACTTCCCAAAGCGCTTGAGCAGCATAGCCAGGTCGCTTCGCTGCACGTCTTCGCAGGTGCGTAACCCCATACTTTCCAGCTTCGCGGCGGAGACTTTGCCTACGCCGGGGATTTTGCCAAGCGGCAGCGTTTTTAAAAACGCCGGGACCTCTTCAGGGGTGATGACGTACTGACCGTTGGGTTTATTTAAATCGGAAGCAATTTTGGCGAGAAATTTTACCGGCGCGACGCCTGCCGACGCGGTGAGATTCAACTCGTTGAAAATGGTCTGGCGGATCTCCTGCGCCATCAGGGTAGCGGAGCCGTGACAGTGCAGGCTGTCGGTGACGTCCAGATAGGCTTCGTCCAGCGAAAGCGGTTCAATCAGTGAGGTGTAGCGGGAGAAGATTTCGCGTATATGGTTTGAGGCTTCTTTATAGGCGTCAAAGCGCCCGGGCAAAAGAGTAAGGTGCGGACACAGTTTCAGCGCCATCGCCGTCGGCATGGCGCTGCGCACGCCAAATTTGCGTGCAGGATAGTTGGCGGTGCTGATCACACCGCGCTGAACGCGGCTGCCGCCAATGGCGATGGGAATATCCCGCAGCGCCGGGTTGTCACGCATCTCCACTGCGGCAAAAAAGCAGTCCATATCGACATGGATTATTTTGCGCATCGGTCATACCACACATGTATTTATATACAGTATAACAAAAGGCAAAAAATGCGTCAGCTATTTTCCTTACTCACGGTTGTCATATAAACGTGTTACAAACATTCGTAATAAAACCTTTATATACATACACTTAGGTAATCAATGGAGCGTAATTATTCATGAAGAAAATTCTCTCGATTTCGTTACTGTTTCTGGCGAGTGCTGCATCTGCTAGCCCTGCGATCGTTGCCCACCGGGGCGGAACTGCGGATGCACCTGAAAATACCCTGCCAGCCATTAAGCTCGCCCTCGAAAACAAAGCAGATATCGTCTGGATTACCGTGCAGCTCAGTCGGGATGGCGTACCGGTTCTCTATCGACCTGCCGATCTGAAAGCGTTAACCAATCTGCAGGGAAAGGTGTCACAGTATACCGCTGAAGAACTGGCAAAAGCGGATGCCAGCGTGAAGTGGAAAGATAAGGGCCTGCCGAAAGACATGCTGAATACGCCAGTACCGACGCTAAAGTCGGTACTGGCGGCCTGGCCAGACACGCGGTTTTTTATTGATATCAAATCTCCGGATGCCGATCCGGCGACCATGGGCAACGCGCTGCTTAACGTACTG
The DNA here is from genome assembly GCF_001462935.1 of Enterobacter sp. 50588862. Taxonomy (NCBI): domain Bacteria; kingdom Pseudomonadati; phylum Pseudomonadota; class Gammaproteobacteria; order Enterobacterales; family Enterobacteriaceae; genus Enterobacter; species Enterobacter sp. 50588862. The sequence goes on along the minus strand of NZ_LNHM01000010.1, from coordinate 72,709 downwards.
AAAGAGACCAACAGCCTGAATCGCGTTCGCGTTTATTCAACCGAAGATCGCTATATGGAAGCATTGCCTGTCGAAATCCCCCGCTTTGTCACGCGCAGCGAAACCCGCACGCGTCTGGCCACGATTTCGTTGAGCCATGAATGTCTGCCTCCTTCACAAAAAATGGACGATTACTGGTATGGGCTTGAGTTAAACCGAAAAGTAGAAGTGGTCGAGAAATTCACCTTAGGCGAAGGTGTCTCTCCTGCAACATTAACGTGGGACAAAGAGGCCGTTGACTGCTTCCGCTCTCAGGGCAATGCCCATCTGATTTTTATCGGCGTGAACTCTGAAGAGGATTACCAGAAGGCGAAAACACTGGGTGCCGAAGGGGTTCTTGTAGACTCACCAGCCAAAGCCAAAAGCTGGGCAAAATAAATGATAAAGGCCGCACGAAGCGGCCTTTTCCTAGATGATCCTCTGCTGATCCCGGGCCATCCGTTTTTTACGGGCATCACAGGGCTCCGGGCAGTCGCACACCTTTTCCATTCCGATGGAAGAGATACCTCCACAGCTGCCCTGAATGCTTTTACGCTTGATGATCCAGCCTAAAGACATACCGAACACCACCAGCAAAAATACCGCAAAGGTTGCCAGAAAGGTCAACATAATCAGCCTCCGAAATCATCAAGGAGGATGTTTTCATCTTCCACGCCGAGATCTTTGAGCATCTTAATCACGGCGGCGTTCATCATTGGCGGACCACACATATAGAACTCGCAGTCTTCCGGAGCCGGGTGCTGTTTGAGGTAGTTTTCATACAGCACGTTGTGAATGAAGCCCGTATAGCCCGTCCAGTTATCTTCCGGCTGCGGATCGGAGAGCGCCACGTGGAAGGTAAAGTTCGGATTCTCACGCGCCAGCTGTTCAAACTCATCGTCGTAGAACATTTCGCGCAGCGAGCGCGCACCGTACCAGAAGCTGATTTTACGCTTGCTGCCGAGACGCTTGAGCTGGTCAAAGATGTGCGAGCGCATAGGGGCCATACCCGCACCGCCGCCGATAAAGACCATTTCCGCGTCGGTATCTTTAGCAAAAAACTCGCCGAACGGACCGGAGATCGTCACCTTGTCGCCTGGCTTAAGGGACCAGATATACGACGACATCACGCCTGGCGGCGCGTCAGGCACGTTTGGCGGCGGCGTGGCGATACGCACGTTGAGCATGATAATGCCCTTCTCTTCCGGGTAGTTAGCCATGGAATAGGCGCGCAGCGCGGGCTCTTTTACCTCGGAAACAAAGCGGAAGAGATTAAATTTATCCCAGTCGGCCCGGTACTCATCGGGCACGTCGAAGTCCGCATACGCCACGGTGTACGCCGGACACTCAATCTGGATATACCCGCCTGCACGGAACGGGACGCTCTCCCCTTCAGGGACACGCAGCTTAAGCTCTTTAATAAACGTGGCTTTGTTATCGTTCGAGATAACCTCGCACTCCCATTTTTTCACGCCGAAAATCTCTTCCGGCAGCTCAATCTTCATGTTCTGACGCACCGCGACCTGGCACGCCAGGCGGCACCCCTCTTTCGCTTCACGCTTCGTAATATGCGACAGTTCAGTAGGCAGAATATCACCGCCCCCCTCTTTCACCGTCACACGGCACTGCCCGCATGAGCCGCCTCCACCGCAGGCTGACGAGACAAAAATCCCGTTGCCCGAGAGCGTATTAAGCAGCTTGTCCCCTGCCGGAGTGCGGATCTGGTTCTGCGGATCGTCATTGATATCAATGATCACATCCCCGGAATTAACCAGCTTTGCGCGCGCCGCCAGAATCAGCCCTGACAGCACCAGTACTATCAGCGTGAACATCACCACGCCAAGAATAATTTCCATCTGTTAGCCCTTATAGCTGCACACCGGAGAAGGACATAAAGCCCAACGCCATCAGGCCGGTGGTGATAAAGGTGATCCCTAAGCCACGCAGCCCCGCAGGCACGTTGGCATATTTCATTTTTTCACGGATCCCCGCCATGGTGACAATCGCCAGCATCCAGCCGATACCGGAACCGAAGCCGTACACCACCGATTCACTGAAGTTGTAATCGCGCTGAACCATAAACGAGACGCCACCGAAGATGGCGCAGTTCACCGCGATCAACGGCAGGAAGATCCCCAGCGCGTTGTACAGCGACGGGAAATACTTATCGAGGATCATCTCCAGGATTTGTACCAGCGCCGCAATCACCCCGATGAAGGTGATGAAGTTCAGGAAGCTAAGATCGACGCCTTCCACCAGCGCGCCGTCCCGCAGCACGAAGTTGAACACCAGGTTGTTAATCGGAACCGAAAGCCCCAGCACAACGGTGACCGCCACGCCCAGGCCAAATGCCGTCGAGACCTTTTTAGAGACGGCAAGGAACGTACACATGCCCAGGAAGAAGGCGAGCGCCATGTTTTCAACAAACACCGCGCGCACAAATAAACTCAGGTAATGAGCCATTGTCGGTTACTCCTTTTCCTGCTGCTCAGGCTTCAGCGTACGAATCAGCCAGATCAGCAAACCGATAATGAAAAATGCGCTTGGGGCCAGCAGGAACAGGCCGTTCGGCAGATACCAGCCGCCGTTCTGTACCGTATCCAGCACCTGAACGCCAAACAGCTTGCCGCTGCCAATCAGCTCGCGCAGGAAACCGACCGTCAGGAGGATCACGCCGTAGCCCAGGCCGTTGCCGATACCGTCCATAAAGCTCGCCAGCGGCGGCATTTTCATGGCGTAGGCTTCAGCGCGCCCCATCACGATGCAGTTGGTGATAATCAGGCCGACAAACACCGAAAGCTGCTTCGAGGTTTCGTAGGCGAAAGCGCGCAGCAGCTGATCGACCACGATCACCAGCGAGGCGATGATCGCCATCTGCACGATGATCCTCACGCTGTTGGGGATGTGGTGGCGGATCATCGAGATAAACATGCTGGAAAACGCCGTCACCAGCGTTACCGCCAGCGTCATCACCACCGCCGTTTCCAGCTTGGTCGTTACCGCCAGAGCCGAGCACACACCCAGCACCTGCAGGGTTATCGGGTTATTGGCTAAAAGTGGGCCAATCAGCACCTTTTTAACTTCTTTCAGTTCACCCGTATCAGCCATTGTTCAGCGCTCCTTCACGTACGTTCTTCAGGAAGGGACCAAAGCCCAGTTCACCCATCCAGAAATCAAAACTGTGCTGCACCCCGTTAGAGGTGAGTGTGGCGCCGGAAAGACCGTCAACGGCGAATTCATCCCCAGGACGCGCGCCTCCTTTCACCACCTTCAGCGCAGGTTGACCGTTATCATTGAGCACTTTTTTACCGATAAACTGCGCACGCCAGTTAGGATTTTCCACTTCGCCACCCAGCCCCGGCGTTTCGCCCTGATCGTAATAAGTAATACCTTTGACCGTGCGGCCATCGGTATCCAGTGCCACAAACGCATACATCATTGACCATAAGCCGTTGCCGTAGATGGGCAACACGATTTCCTGTATGCGCTTCTGCTCGTCACGAACGAGGTAAATCTCCGCCACATTGCTGCGGCGCTTAATGCCAGCCGGATCCTGCGAGGCGTCAAGCACGGTGCTCATCTGCGGATCCTTTAATGCCAGCGCCTGGTTATATTTCGCCGGGTCTTTATCCATCAGCTCGCCGGTTTTTAAATCCACCAGCCGTGCGGTAATGCGTTCAGCAAACACGGCAGCGACGTCGTCCTTCGTCATGCCTTCCTGCATCAGCCCGGCAACGGCCAGGATGTTACGCTGTTTATCCAGCGCGCGCTGTTCCTGCTGCAGCGGTTTCAACCCTACGGCGGAACCGGCAACCACGATGGAACAGACCAGACACAGTACCAAAACCACCAGCAGCGTTTTGCTGATGCTGTCGTTATTTTTAACCTCAGCCACGCGCCTTCCTCCGCTTAATGTTGGCGCGCACGACCAGGTAGTCGAACAGCGGCGCAAACAGGTTGGCAAACAGAATGGCCAACATCATCCCTTCCGGATAGGCCGGGTTGACCACGCGAATCAGTACACACATCACGCCAATGAGCGCGCCGTAACACCATTTCCCCCTGTCGGTAAAGGAAGCCGAGACGGGATCGGTGGCCATGAACATCATGCCAAACGCAAAACCTCCCAGCACCAGGTGCCAGTACCACGGCATGGAGAACATCGGGTTCGTGTCTGAACCAATGAGGTTGAACAGCGTGGCGGTAAGCACCATGCCGAGCATAACGCCCGCGACGATGCGCCAGGAGGCCACGCGGCCAAAGAGGATGATGGCCCCGCCGATCAAAATCATCAGGGTAGATACTTCGCCAATGGAGCCCGGAATGTTGCCAAGAAACGCATCAAACCAGGTGACAGGCTGGCCGGTAGCATTGTTGACCAGCGTTTCGCCGCCACCTGCCGCCCACTGAGAAAGCGGCGTCGCGCCGGAGAAACCGTCCGCAGCCGTCCACACCAGGTCGCCCGAAATCTGCGCCGGGTAAGCAAAGAACAGGAACGCACGCCCCGCCAGCGCCGGGTTGAGGAAGTTACGACCGGTGCCGCCGAAAATCTCTTTGGCAATCACCACGCCAAAGCTAATCCCCATCGCCGCCTGCCAGAGCGGCAGAGTCGGCGGAACAATCAGCGCAAACAGAATGGAGGTCACGAAGAAGCCTTCGTTGATCTCGTGTTTGCGGATGATGGCGAACAGCACTTCCCAGAAGCCGCCCACGATAAAGACGGTCATGTAGATCGGCAGGAAGAAGACGGCCCCCAGCGTCATCATGCTGACCCAGCCTGCATCAGCCGCAAAGCTCACGCCCAGCGACTGCGCCAGACGATAGTGCCAGTCAGACTGGATCACCTGCGCCAGCTGCTGGGTGTCGTACATATGATGCAGCGCCGGAATGGTTTGCAGACCAACGTTGTACATGCCCCAGAACATGGCCGGGAAAACCGCAAACCACACCAGGATCATCATGCGTTTCAGGTCGATGGCATCGCGAACGTGCGCTGCCCCTTTCGTCACCAGACCCGGAGTGTAGAAAATAGTCGTCGTCGCTTCATACAGCGGGTAGTACTTTTTGAGCTTCCCTTCGGTAAAGTGCGGCTCAATTTTTTCAAAGAGGTGCTTTAATCCCATGGTTATCCTTCCTGCTCAATGCGGGTTAACACCTCGCGTAATACGGGTCCATATTCGTATTTACCCGGACACACATAGGTACAGAGCGCCAGATCTTCTTCATCCAGTTCCAGGCAACCGAGCGCCTGCGCGCCGTCGGTATCGCCTGCCAGAAGATCGCGCAGCAGCACGGTAGGCAGAATATCCAGCGGCATTACACGTTCGTAGTTGCCAATCGGAACCATCGCGCGCTCGCCGCCGTTTGTGCTGGTAGAGAAGTTAAAGAGCTTATGACGCAGAAAGTGGCCAAGCGTGGTGCGGGTGACGGAGTATTTTTCTGCGCCAGGCAGAACCCAGCCGAACAGCTCTTTCTCACGCCCTTCAAGAACGACGCTCACCTGAAGATGGAAACGTCCCAGGTACGCGTGCGCATTGACAGCGCGGCGGCCGCTGAGTACCGAACCGGAAATGAGGCGGTTTTCACCCTCTTTCTGTTCCCCTGCCAGCAGTTCATTAATGTCTGCTCCCAGAAGCGTCTTAACCAGACGCGGGTTTGCGGCCTGCGGCCCGCCGATAGCGATAATCCGTTCAGCGCAGAGTTCACCCGTAGTAAAGAGTTTACCGATGGCAATGACATCCTGATAATTAAGGTGCCAGACCTGTTTTTTAAGGCTTACCGGCTCAAGGAAGTGGATATGGGTCCCGACCAGACCCGCCGGATGCGGGCCGGAAAATTCATTAAACGTAACCTGCCCCTGCGGATGGCCGCCAAGCTTGCCGCCGCTGGCCTGGCAAACGTGCACTTTTCCGGGCGTCAGGCGAGTCAGAACGGTCAGCCCGGCATCAAAGGCTTTACGCTGCGCCAGGATAATGGGCTGCGGGTCTGCGCTGAGCGGGTTGGTGTCGATGGCCGTCACGAAAATGGCAGCCGGGGCGGTATCAGGAACGGGGGATTTGCTGAAAGGACGCGTACGCAGCGCCGTCCACAGGCCGGATGCGAGCAGCTGAGCCTGCACATCTTCGCGGCTAAGCGTCGCGAGGTCTGCCGCATCATAACGAGCAAACTCACGCTGTTCATCGCCTTCAATGCGGATTACCACCGACTGCAGCACGCGACGCTCGCCGCGGTTGATCGCTACCACGGTGCCGCTGGCGGGGGCCGTGAACATGACGCCGGGATTTTTTTTGTCTTCAAAGAGCGCTTGCCCTTTGATCACGCGATCGCCCTCCTGCACCAGCATTGAAGGACGCATGCCCAGATAATCGTCACCTAAAATTGCGACATGACGGACGCTTGCGCCACACGAGACGTGCTGCTCAGGCACGCCTGCAATCGGCAAATTAAGTCCTTTTTTTATTTTAAACATGTGGTTAGCAGGTTTCCATAAACAACAATCCAGTGGGCGCAAAGTGTAACATTTTCCCCTTCTCTCGGGCAGGGGATCCACCGTCGGGCGCGCCAAAATGCGAGCTATTACGCAAAGTTCCTGGAGCCAGCGCATTTTTGATGGTTTATAAAGTAAAACTAATTTGTAAACTCACCGCCCGGCTCTTGCGAAAATCTATAGCGGTGCTAATGTGAGCGCACCTAACAGAATAATCTGATTTCGGGTCTCTTTTGCCGTCCTGGCAAGTTAGTCCAGGTTTTATCAAGGAATTTGTAGTATGCGTAAAATCGCATTGTTCATTGCGATGCTTCTGATTCCGTGCATGTCGTTTGCCGGGCTGCTCAGCAGCAACAGCTCCACCACGCCGATCAGCAAAGAATATAAACAGCAGTTAATGGGATCCCCGGTTTATATTCAAATCTTCAAGGAAGAGCGCACGCTCGATCTGTTTGTAAAAATGGGCGAAACATATCAGCTGCTTGATAGCTACAAAATTTGTAACTATTCCGGCGGGCTGGGCCCGAAACAGCGTCAGGGCGATTTCAAAAGCCCGGAAGGTTTTTACAACGTTCAGCGTAACCAGTTAAAGCCGGATAGCCGCTTCTATAAAGCCATCAACATCGGTTTCCCGAACGCCTATGACCGTGCTCACGGTTATGAAGGGAAATACCTGATGATCCACGGTGCCTGCGTGTCTGTCGGCTGCTACGCGATGACCGACTCCGGCATTGATGAGATTTTCCAGTTCGTAACCGGCGCACTGGTCTTTGGGCAGCCTAACGTTCAGGTCAGCATCTATCCGTTCCGCATGACCGATGCCAATATGGCGCGCCATAAGTACTCTTACTACGCCGATTTCTGGAAACAGCTCAAGCCGGGTTATGACTACTTTGAGCAGACCCACAAGCCTCCGGTAGTCTCTATCGTTGATGGCCGTTACGTGGTCAGCAAACCGCTGAGCCACGAAGTCGTCCACCCGCAGCTGGCCTCAAATTACACGGTCCCCGAGACAAAATAGCACCCACTCGCCTGGCATAATCTTTTGCCAGGTTTCGTTGCCCGTCAGCGGCTGCGTTGCAATAACGGTGACCACATCGTTCGGTGTGGTCTCTTTCTGAAAATCTATCTCCACATCCTGATCGAGCAGCGTAGCGACGCCAAACGGCGCGCGGCGCGTGATCCAGAAGAGATTCGTCGAGCAGAACGCCATCACGTAGCGCCCGTCAGACAACAGCATGTTAAACACGCCTTTTTCACGCAATTCGGCTGCCAGCGTCGCGATGTATTTGAATACGGCGGCCATATTGCCGGGCGTGCGCGGATAACGTTCCGTCAGCTTATGCAGCAGCCAGCAGAAGGCCTTCTCGCTGTCCGTTTCGCCCACCGGACGGAAGTTGCCCGTTTCCAGAGATTTATAGCCCGTAAGCTGCCCGTTGTGCGCGTAGGTCCAGTTACGGCCCCACAGCTCGCGGGTAAAGGGATGGGTATTTTCCAGCGCAACTTCGCCGCGGTTTGCCTGGCGAATATGCGCGATCACCGAACAAGATTTAATGGGATAGTCCTGCACCAGTTTGGCAATCGGTGAGTTAAAGCTGGGCTGTGGATCTTTGAACGTGCGACACCCTTTGCCTTCATAGAAGGTGATGCCCCAGCCGTCTTTATGCGGCCCGGTTCCCCCACCGCGCTGAACCAGCCCGGTGAAGCTAAAGCAGATATCGGTTGGCACATTGGCGCTCATCCCGAGCAGTTCGCACATACATCACCTCCACAACAGCGGGGGGCACCGGCGCCCCCCAGCGAAGTCTTACTTAACCATCTCTTTTTCGATCAGCTGGATCAGGATGTGGATCACTTTGATGTGAATTTCCTGAACGCGATCTGCATAGCCGAAGTGCGGAACGCGAATTTCGATATCCGCCGTACCGTCCATCTTACCGCCATCTTTCCCGGTCAGGGTGATGACCTTCATCCCTTTTTCACGCGCGGCGGCGATCGCTTTGATCACGTTCGCGGAGTTACCGGAGGTAGAGATACCCAGCAGCACGTCGCCTTCACGGCCTACTGCCTCAACGTAGCGGGAAAAGATGTGGTCGTAACCGAAGTCGTTGCCTACGCAGGAGATGTGGCTCACGTCGGAAATCGCAATCGCCGGGTAGCCCGGACGGTTTTCGCGATAGCGTCCGGTCAGCTCTTCGGCGAAGTGCATGGCGTCACAGTGGGAACCGCCGTTACCGCAGGAGAGCACTTTGCCACCGGCCTTAAAACTGTCGGCCAGCAGGACCGCCGCGCGCTGAATAGCGTGAATATTGGCATCATCTTTCAGAAAGTTCGCCAGCGTTTCCGCCGCTTCGTTCAGTTCGTTACGAATAAGATCCTGGTACATGAGGATAATCCTTCAGTATTGATGAAATAACACAGTGGAGTGTACCGGATAGCGGGAAAAGCGAGAAGCTAAAGCCATGCGAATCGTCCGGCGTTTTGATTTTTTGTGCCGGCGAAAACGCGAACAATGTGAACCAGGTTGTAATTATTTTGTAAACACATTGCTAAAGGAATTCACATCAACTACAACCATATCATCACAAGTGGTCAGACCTCCTACAAGCAAGGGAGCTTTTCTTTATGATGATTTTGAGCATTCTCGCAACCGTTGTACTGCTCGGTGTGTTGTTCTATCACCGCGTCAGTTTATTCCTGAGCAGCCTGATTCTTCTGGCCTGGACGGCTGCGCTTGGCGTCGCAGGTCTCTGGAATATCTGGATTTTGGTCCCTCTTGCCATCATTCTGCTGCCGTTTAACCTGGCCCCGATGCGTAAGTCGATGATCTCCGCGCCAGTATTTAAAGGCTTCCGCAAAGTGATGCCGCCGATGTCGCGCACCGAGAAAGAAGCGATTGATGCGGGCACCACCTGGTGGGAAGGCGACCTGTTCCAGGGTAACCCGGACTGGAAAAAGCTGCACAACTATCCGCAGCCGCGCCTGACCGCCGAAGAACAGGCCTTTATTGACGGCCCGGTGGAAGAAGCGTGCCGCATGGCGAACGACTTTGCTATCACCCACGAAATGGCCGACCTGCCGCCGGAGCTGTGGGCGTACCTGAAAGAGCATCGCTTCTTCGCGATGATCATTAAGAAAGAGTACGGCGGTCTTGAGTTCTCCGCTTACGCGCAGGCTCGCGTGCTGCAAAAGCTGGCGGGTGTTTCCGGGATCCTGGCGATTACCGTCGGCGTACCGAACTCCTTAGGCCCGGGCGAACTGCTGCAGCACTATGGTACGGAAGAGCAGAAAGATCACTATCTGCCGCGACTGGCGCGCGGTCAGGAAATCCCGTGCTTCGCGCTGACCAGCCCGGAAGCAGGCTCCGATGCAGGCGCAATCCCGGATACCGGCGTGGTCTGTATGGGCGAGTGGCAGGGCCAGCAGGTGCTGGGCATGCGCCTGACCTGGAACAAACGCTATATCACCCTGGCGCCTATCGCCACCGTGCTGGGCCTGGCCTTTAAGCTCTCCGACCCGGAAAAACTGCTGGGCGGTGAAGAGGATCTGGGCATTACCTGCGCGCTGATCCCAACCTCGACGCCGGGCGTTGAAATTGGCCGTCGTCACTTCCCGCTGAACGTGCCGTTCCAGAACGGCCCGACCCGCGGCCAGGATATCTTCGTGCCGATTGACTACATCATCGGCGGCCCGAAAATGGCCGGTCAGGGCTGGCGCATGCTGGTGGAATGTCTGTCGGTGGGTCGCGGTATTACCCTGCCGTCGAACTCAACCGGTGGCCTGAAGTCCGTCGCGATGGGAATTGGCGCTTATGCCCACATTCGCCGTCAGTTCAAAATCTCCATTGGCAAGATGGAAGGTATCGAAGAGCCGCTGGCGCGCATCGCGGGCAACGCCTACGTGATGGACGCCGCTGCATCCCTGATTACCTATGGCATCATGCTGGGCGAAAAACCGGCCGTGCTGTCCGCGATTGTGAAGTACCACTGTACCCACCGCGCGCAGCAGTCGATCATTGACGCGATGGATATCGCGGGCGGTAAAGGTATTATGCTCGGCGAAGGCAACTTCCTGGCGCGCGGCTATCAGGGCGCCCCGATTGCCATCACCGTGGAAGGGGCCAACATCCTGACCCGCAGCATGATGATCTTCGGCCAGGGTGCGATTCGCTGCCATCCGTACGTGCTGGAAGAGATGGCCGCTGCGCAGAATAACGACGTGGACGCCTTCGACAAACTGCTGTTCAAACATATCGGTCACGTGGGCAGCAACAAGGTGCGGAGCTTCTGGCTGGGCCTGACGCGCGGCCTGACCAGCGCGACGCCAACCGGCGATGCGACCAAACGTTACTACCAGCATCTGAACCGTCTGAGCGCCAACCTGGCTCTGCTGTCTGATGTTTCCATGGCGGTGCTGGGCGGTAGCCTGAAGCGTCGCGAGCGTATCTCCGCCCGTCTGGGCGACGTGCTGAGCCAGATCTTCCTGGCCTCTGCGGTGCTGAAACGCTACGACGACGAAGGCCGTCAGGAAGCGGATCTGCCGCTGGTGCACTGGGGCGTGCAGGATGCGATGTATCAGGCGGAACAGGCGATTGACGACCTGCTGGCGAACTTCCCGAACCGCTTCGTGGCTGGCGCTCTGCGCGTGGTGATCTTCCCGACCGGTCGTCATCATCTGGCGCCGTCCGACAAGCTGGACCACAAAGTGGCGAAGATCCTGCAGGTTCCGAGCGCCACCCGCTCCCGCATTGGCCGCGGTCAGTATCTGGCACCAACGCCGCATAACCCGGTGGGCCTGCTGGAAGAGGCGCTGCTGGACGTGATGGCCGCCGACCCGATTCACCAGAAAATCTGCAAACAGCTGGGTAAAAACCTGCCGTTTACCCGTCTGGACGAACTGGCGAAACAGGCGCTGGCCGGTGGCATTATCAATAACGACGAAGCTGCGCTGCTGGTGAAAGCCGAAGAGAGCCGTCTGCGCAGTATTAACGTGGATGATTTCGAACCGGAAGAGCTGGCGACGCAGCCGGTAAAGCTGCCGGAGAAGCACCGCAAACCTGAAGCGGCATAACCCGCTTCGCTCTGACAAACCCCGCCCGGTGCGGGGTTTTTTATTGCCACATTTTCTCGTAATGACGTGCTACAGTGTCAAAAAGGGGTCGTTTGAGGAGTCTGTATCGTGCCTGGTTTGAAGATTTCGATTTTGCAGCAGCCTTTAGTGTGGATGGATGGCCCTGCCAACCTGCGCCACTTTGATCGTCAACTGGAAGAGATTACCGGGCGAGATGTGATTGTCCTGCCGGAGATGTTTACCACCGGCTTTGCGATGGAAGCGGCGAAACAGTCGATGCCCCAGGAAGAGGTGGTCGCCTGGATGCATGCCAAAGCGCAGCAAACCAACGCGCTGATCGCCGGGAGCGCCGCACTGCAGACGGAACGCGGCCCGGTGAACCGCTTCCTGCTGGTTGAGCCGGAAGGAAAGGTGCATTTTTACGATAAACGCCACCTGTTCCGCATGGCCGATGAACATCATCATTATGAAGCCGGTAACGAACGCGTGGTGTTCGAGTGGCGCGGCTGGCGCATCCTGCCGCTGGTCTGCTACGACCTGCGCTTCCCGGTATGGTCGCGCAACCGCAACGATTACGACCTGGCGCTGTACGTCGCCAACTGGCCCGCGCCGCGCTCGCTGCACTGGCAGGCGCTGCTGGTGGCTCGCGCGATTGAAAACCAGGCGTACGTGGTGGGCTGTAACCGCGTGGGGACGGACGGCAACGGCCACCACTATCGCGGCGACAGCCGGGTGGTGAATCCGCAGGGCGAGATTATTGCCACCGCCGAACCGCATCAGGCGACGCGCATTGATGCGGAGCTGTCGTTGACGGCGCTGAAGGAGTATCGGGAGAAGTTTCCGGCCTGGCAGGATGCGGATCCGTTTAGCATTGGGTGAAAAAATGCCGGGTGGCGGCTACGCCTTACCCGGCCTACCAATGTTGCTCGCTTCTTTTAACTCACTAACGCCTGCCCGTCCTTGCGGCTCTCCGTCGCGGCCACGTAGTGCCCTTCCGGCATACGATAGATCACCTGCGCACCGCCGAAGTTGTAATCCTGGAGCGGATCTTCCACCACTATCTGATGCCCGCGCTCGCGCAGCGCGGCAATGGTGTTGCGATCGAACGTCGATTCAACAATCACCTCCCTGCCCTGCACCACGCGCCAGCGCGGCGCGTCGATGGCCGCCTGCGGGTTTTGCCCGTGCAGCATGATGCGCAGCGCCATCTGCATATGCCCCTGCGCCTGCATCGGGCCGCCCATCACGCCGAAGGACATCAGCGGCTTGCCGCTGCCGTCCATCGCAAAGCCCGGAATGATGGTGTGGAAAGGACGCTTGCTGCCCGCCAGCGCGTTCGGGTGTTTGGGATCGAGCACAAAGCCGCAGCCGCGGTTTTGCAGGCTGATTCCGGTATCCGGCACCACAATGCCTGAACCGAAGCCCATAAAGTTGGACTGGATAAACGAAACCATCATCCCGCTGGCGTCCGCGGTGCTGATGTAGACCGTGCCGCTCTGCGTCGGTGATCCGTACACAAAGTCAGAGGCGTTATCGCGATCGATAAGCGCCGCACGCGACTTCAGATAGTGGTCGCTCAGCAGCTCTTTTGCTGCGAACTCCATATGTTCTTCATCCGCCACGTAGCGGTCGAGATCCGCCAGCGCCAGCTTCATGGCTTCAATGGATAAGTGCAGAGACTGCACGGAGTCCGGATGATGTTTCTCAATGCCGCACTGCTCCAGAATACCGAGCGCAATCAGCGTGGCGATCCCCTGCCCGTTTGGCGGCAGCTCCTGTACCGAGCCGCCCGCGAAGTCGCGCGACAGCAGGTCAACCCAGTCCACGCGATGGTTTGCCAGATCTTCCGCTGACAGGTGCGCGCCATGCTCCTGGGCGAAGGCGGCGATTTTCTGCGCCAGCTCACCACGGTAAAAGGCTTCACCGTTGGTTTTGGCAATCAGCTCCAGCGAATGAGCCTGCGCTGGATTACGGAAGATCTCCCCCACGCGCGGGGCGCGGCCTTCCGGCGCGAAGCAGGCGCTAAAGCCCGGCTGATCTTTCAGCTTGTTATAGCCGCGCTGCCAGAGATGACCAATCAGCGGCGAGACCGGGAAGCCGTTGCGCGCGTAGTCAATCGCAGGCTGCGCCAGCGTGGTCAGCGGCAGCGTGCCGAAGCGTTCCGCCAGGGCCACCCAGCCCGACACCGCACCCGGCACCGTCACCGCGTCCCAGCCGATTTCCGGCACTGCGCTTTTACCGGCAAACAGATCCGCATGCCAGCTGGCCGGCGAGCGCCCGGACGCGTTCAGGCCGTGAAGTTTTTCACCGTCCCAGACGATGGCAAAGGCGTCGCTGCCGATGCCGTTGCCGGTCGGCTCAACAACGGTCAGCGCCATGGCGGTGGCAATGGCCGCATCGACGGCATTACCACCCAGCTGCAGCATTTTCATTCCCGCCTGCGCCGCCAGCGGCTGCGAAGTGGCAACGGCGTTGTGGCCCATCATCGGCGGGCGGCGTGAAGCGTAACCGGATGTAAAATCAAGCGCTTTGGTCATCATGACTCCTTAGTCGTGGCGCGGATCGAGCGCATCGCGCAGCCCGTCGCCAAGTAAATTAAAGCCCTGCACGGCAAGGAAAATCGCCACGCCGGGGAAAACGGACATCCACGGTGCCTGCTCAAGGAAACCTTTCGCGGTATTGAGCATGGACCCCCAGGACGGATTGGGCGGCTGCTGCCCCAGCCCTAAAAACGACAGGCTGGCTTCGGCAATAATCGCCGAGGCAATGGCCAGCGTGGCCTGAACCAGGATCGGCGACATCACGTTTGGCAGAACGTATTTAATGATGATCCAGCGATCCGGCAGGCCTATCGCCCGCGCGCCGTCGATGTACTCTTCGTTGCGAATGGCGATCACCTGCCCGCGCGTCAGGCGGGCGAAGATCGGCATCGCCGAAAGACCGATGGCGATCATCGCATTGGTCAGGCTCGGGCCTAAAAATGCCCCCAGCGCGATCGCCATGATCAGGAACGGACAGGCCAGCAGCGCCTCGATAAAGCGCGAGATGACGCCGTCCCACATCTTCTGGAAGTAGCCCGCCACCAGCCCCAGCGGCACGCCGATGACCACCGCGATAACCACCGACATACAGCCCGCCATCAGCGAGGTTCGCGCTCCCCAGATAATGCGGGACAAAATGTCGCGCCCCAGCTCGTCGGTGCCGAACCAGTACATCGCTGACGGCGCTTTGCGCACCGCAAGGAAGTTGGCTTTAACCGGATCAAACGGGGCGATCCACGGCGCCAGCAGCGCCACCAGCACAAAGAAACCCACCACAAGCGCGCCAATCACCGCGCTTTTATTGCCGAGGAATTTCTTCAGCACCCGGTTCTGCGCGCGCGGCAGCGCGGGGGCTACGGTTTGCGTCGTCAGTTCCGCCATCGTTAACCTCGCATTTTCGGGTTGATAAGGACGTAAAGCACGTCGGCCAGCAGGTTGAGCAGCAGGAAGCCGATCGCCACGATCAGCACCACGCCCTGCACCACCGCGTAGTCACGGTTGAACACCGAGTCGACGATCATCTTGCCAAAGCCCGGAATGGTGAACACCTGCTCGGTCAGCACCGCGCCGCCCAGCAGCTCGCCGAACAGCAGCGTGGTGAGGGTGATCACCGGCACCAGCGCGTTGCGAAACGCGTGCTTTAGAATGACCGCCTTCGGCAGCAGCCCCTTGGCGCGTGCGGTACGGATATAATCCGCTTTCAGCACCGCAATCATCGACGCGCGGGTATGGCGCATCAGCGTCGCCGCCAGCCCGGTTCCGAGCACGGACGCGGGCAGCAGCAGCGTGCGCAGGTTCTGAAGCGGATCTTCACTGAACGGCACGTAGCCGGACGCGGGCAGCCACTGCAGGTTCACCGAGAAGACCAGAATCAGCAGGATCCCCAGCCAGAAGTGGGGAATAGAGATCCCTGAGATCGCCACGAAGTTCGCCCCGTGATCGACCCAGCTGTTTTTGTTCACCGCCGCAAGGATCCCCATGCTGATGCCAAACACCAGCGCAATAATCATCGCCAGCAGCGACAGCTCCAGCGTAACCGGCAGCTTGCTGGCGATAAGCTCGGTCACCGGCTCGTGCGTGCGCAAGGAGACGCCCAAATCGCCCTGCAGCGCCCGCGTCAGCCAGTGGAAATACTGAACCGGGATCGGTGCATCCAGGTTCAGCTCCGCGCGCAGCTGGGCGATCACCGCCGGATCGCGTTCCTCACCGGCCATGGCGATCAGCGGGTCGCCGGGCAGCAGCTTTTGCAGCCCGAACACCATCATGCTCACCAGCAATAGCGTTGGGACGGCCAGCAGCAGACGTTTGCAAATCAGTTCCAGCATGGGTTCTCCTCAGGACGTTTATTTCGCCAGCGTCAAACCGGCCAGACGCACGATGCCGTCCGGGTAAGGCTTAAAGCCCTGCACGCTTTTGTTCAGGCCGAAAATGCGCGGCTCGAAGTAGAGGTAGGCAATCGGCATGTCGGTTTGCAGCTGCTTCACCACCTTGTCATACAGCGGCTGGCGTGCGGCCTGGTCGGTGCTCTGGCGCGCCTGCGTCAGCCACTCATCGACCTGCGCGTTGCTGTAACGGCCATCGTTAAGCGTGCCATTGCTGTGGATAAAGCCGTAGATGCTGCCGTCCGGATCCGGGCGACCCGACCAGCCGGAGAAGCTCAGCTGATAATCACCGCTCTGCTGGCGATCCAGCAGCGTGGCAAATTCGGTCATCTGCAGGTTCAGCGTGAAGCCGGCCTCGGCGACCATCGCCTGCAATACCTGACCCACCTGCTGCGAGGTTGGGTTGTTCGGCACCAGCAGGTTGACGGTCAGCGGCGCGGTGACGCCTGCCGCTTTGAGCAGCGCTTTGGCTTTATCAACGTCGCGCGGCGGAACCGGCAGATTCACGTGATACGGGCTCACCGTCGAAAACGCCTGGTTTGCCGGGGTGTAGAGGCCTTCGAAGACCACCTGGTTTAACGCATCGCGGTCGATGGCCTGAGAAAACGCCTCGCGCACGCGGGCATCTTTGAACGGATCGTTCGCCGGGACCTTACCGTTGTTAATATTGAAGGTGATCCCCTGATAGCCCAGGCCGGTGACCTTCGCCAGCGCCAGCTTGCTGTCGGCTTCGACGGTTTTGACGTCGCTGGCGGCGATGCCTTCGGTCAGATCCAGATCGCCCGCGCGCAGGTTCGCCAGACGCACGGAGGCATCCGGGATCGGCAGATAGATAATTTTGTCGAAGTGGTAGGCGCCTTTGTTCCAGTAGTTGTCGAAGCGGGTCAGAACGATGCGGTCCTGCGAGACGCGGCTGTCGAACTTGTACGGGCCGGAACAGACCGGATGGGCGGCAAAGTCAGGCTTTTTCGCGGCCTCGGGTGCCATCATCGCGCCCGCGCGGTCGGTAAGCTGCATCAGCAGCGCTGCGTCCGGCGTTTTAAGGTGCAGCGCTATCTGCATCGGGCCGGTGACCTCTACCGATTCCACGGAGGAGATCTCGCTTTTCCGCAGGGAGCCTTTGAGGGTCAGGGCGCGGTCGAGGTTGTATTTCGCGGCGGCGGCATCGAATTTCTCTCCGTCATGGAAGGTCACGCCTTCGCGCAGATCCATGGTCAGCGTTTTGCCGTCGGCGCTCCAGGCCCACGATTTCGCGAGACCTGGCACGACCTTCAGATGCTCGTCGACGTCCACCAGCCTGTCGCACAGGGAGGCAAACACGAAGCGGCCATAGTAGGTGCGCGCCAGGTGCGGGTCGAGCATGTCCGGGTCTGCTCCCAGGCCGATTCGCAGCACGCTTTCAGAATGGGCGGGCAGCGCCGCGCCAAGCAACATAACACTTCCCAGTACGGTCAAAAGAGAATTACGCATTGTCATTATCATGAGTTCCTTGAAGGAAGGGAGGAGTGAGTGGCCGCGTGTTCAAACAGCGCGCGGCGGCGCAGAAAGGCTGCGGATGGCGGTGCGATCTGGATAACGCTGCGATCGCGGTTAATTTCCTGCCAGCGGTGGCAGGCAACCTGACGCCCGCCGTCGAGCACCTGATTAATCGGCTCGACCTGGCGGCATTCGTCGGTGACGTACGGGCAGCGGGTGTGGAAGCGACAGCCCGACGGCGGGTTAGCCGGGTTCGGCAGATCCCCCTGCAGCAGCGGCGCGTCGCGCTCAACGCCCGGCTGCATCTGCGGCGCCGAGGCGATCAGCGCCTGGGTGTAAGGGTGCAGCGGTGCGTCAAAGATCTCGTCGACGGTGGCAAGCTCGACGATTTGCCCAAGATACATCACCGCCACGCGGTCGCTCATGTGGCGGATCACCGCCAGACCGTGGGCGACGATCACCATCGTCAGCCCCAACTGGTGCTTCAGGCTCTCCAGCAGATTAACCACCTGCGCCTGCACCGACACATCCAGCGCGGAAACCGGCTCGTCGCCCAGCAGCAGCTTTGGTCCGGAAGCCAGCGCGCGCGCAATGCCGATACGCTGGCGCTGCCCGCCGGAAAACTCGTGCGGATAGCGCCCAGCCCAGGCGGCAGGCAGGCCAACGGTCTTGAGCAGCTCCGCGACACGGTACTGACGGTCCGCTTTCTTCATGTTCTGGTGCAGCCACAGCGGCTCACCGACGATCTGCTCCACCGTCATGCGCGGATTCAGCGAGGCAAAAGGATCCTGAAAAATAATCTGCAGTTCGCGCCGGAGCTGATTAAGGCGCGCGCCAGTCGCGTGAGTGATCTCCTCGCCCTGATAAAACACGCGCCCTTCGCTGGCTGCCAGAAGGCGCAGCAGCAAGCGGCCCAGCGTGGATTTCCCGGAGCCAGATTCGCCTACGATAGCGAGCGTTTCCCCTGGCATAACGGAAAGGGAAACGCGATCAACAGCGGTGACAAAACGCGCCGGAGTAAACAGTTTTTTCGTGCCAGGGAACATCTTGCTGAGGTCGCGAGCTTCAAGAATGGGCGTGGTCATGCGGTCTCTCCCAGGGCGATGTGGTGTTCGAGCGGCACGCGGAAGCAGGCGACCTGATGGCCCGCGCCGAGCGTGGTGAGCTGCGGTTTTTCATCATGACAGCGCGACTGCGCAAACGGGCAGCGCGTCGCGAAACGGCAGCCTTGCGGCATGGATTCCGGCAGCGGGACCGTTCCGGGAATGGTGGAGAGCTGGCCTTTGCGTGCGCCCAGCGAAGGGATCGAGCCCATCAGGCCGATGGTGTACGGGTGCTGCGGGTCAGCGAATATTGCCTCAACGCTCCCCTGCTCCACCACCTGCCCGGCGTACATTACCGCCACCTGCTGGGCCACTTCAGCCACCACGCCTAAATCGTGGGTGATCATCAGCACCGCCGTGCCGGTTTCTTCTTTTAAGTTGTTGAGCAAGGCGAGGATTTGCGCCTGGATGGTGACATCAAGCGCGGTGGTGGGTTCGTCGGCAATCAGCAGTTTAGGGTGGTTGATCAGGGCCATGGCAATCATCACGCGCTGGCGCATGCCGCCGGAAAGCTGGTGCGGATACGCCTTGAGGCGCATCTCTGCCGCCGGGATCTGCACCTTCTCAAGGATCTGCAGCGCGACCTTCATCGCCTCCGGGCGCGTAACGTTCTGGTGACGCATGACCGCTTCACTGAGCTGATCGCCTAACGTGAAGGCCGGATTAAGCGAGGTCATCGGTTCCTGGAAAATCATCGCCAGCTCGCTGCCGCGCAGGTCGGCATATTCCCGCGGCGAAAGCTTGCGCAGGTCGTGGCGGCGAAACTGCATCTCGCCGCTGACAATCTGCGCGCTGGCGGGCAGTAAACCCATTAGCGCCAGTGAGGTGATACTTTTCCCGCAGCCGGACTCCCCCACCAGCGCCAGCGTTTCGCCCGCTTTGACCGTCAGGGAAATGCCGTCCAGGACGCTGACCGGCGAGCCGGAAAACTTAACGTTGAGATTATTCAGCCGGAGTACAGGCGTGGAGTCCTTAAACGGGATCGTCGTCATAGCGTGAAATCGTCCTCAAGGTGGATCGCCTGAATCAGGGCGTTTTGCAGGCTGAGCAGGTGTTCGCGCATGGCGGCCGCTGCTTCATTAGGCTGGCGATGGATAATCGCGGACATGATCTTGTGATGGTGGTCGTTGTAGCTGTCGACACGTTCGGGCGTGCGGGCTAATTCACGCAGATGCTGCCAGCCGGGTTCGCGCCGCACGGCGTCAATGGCGTCAAACAGGCCGAGCATCAGGCGATTGCCCGCCGCCTCGGCAATGGCGCGGTGAAAGGCGCTATCCCAGAGTTCATTGAGATCGCGGTCATCCGGGCTGACCTTGTCGATGCGTTCCAGCATGCGCTGCATGAGTGCGAGGTTTTCCCTGGTGGCACGCAGTGCCGCAAGCCGGGCTAAGCCGGGTTCGATCTGTATACGAGCTTCCATCACTTCCAGCAGATTGGTCTGCTGAACCAATCCCTGAAGGGCCAGCGGTTCAACAGGGGCAGCCGGACCAATAAAGGTGCCTTTGCCCTGTTTACGCCAGATCCGCCCTTCTTCTTCCAGCACGTCCAGCGCGCGACGCACTTCGCGTCGTCCTACGCCGAGTGTTTCCGATAGCTCACGTTCCGTGGGCAGCGGAGTGCCTGGTGTTGACTCATGCTGGTTGATTAGCCCGCGCAGTTGCTCAAGCGCGGTGCTGGAATTGGCCAGAAACCGTGACGGCTTTTCCATATTGGTTCGCTCACTATCATCGTTATTTTCTTTTTATGAACGATAAGTTATTGATATGGCGTGCTACTTATCGTGCTAATGATTAAGCAATAAACGAACCAATTTTTTAATGGTTCAAAAGAGATTTAAAAAAGCGGTAGTAAATGAAGGGGTTACAGCAACGTATTGTTACAGATGCAAGCGGCATCCTGAGACGATAAAGGCCGGAAAAGAACATGAAACGCACAAAAACAGTGCAAATATTGCACTACAATAGTGCTATTGTTAATTTTTTGCACTACAAATGATAACAATAAGTTAACAAAAAGTAATAAATAAGGCGCGCTTACGCCTGAAAATGGCCCCCTTGCGAGGGCCGCGAAAGATTAAGGAACAGGCTGCCAAAGCGTCGCAGCCGCAGTCGGCGCCCAGTCGGACTGAGACGTATGCCCTTGCACGCAGCGATACTGTGTGCCGTTATACGTGACAATTTCTCCAGTCTTATAGCGCGTACCGACTTTCCACTCGCCTTCCGGCTCAGGCGTCACAGACCCCTTTTTCGTCGTGGCTTTAAGCGGTGTACTGGCGAGAGACTGATGACCTTTGGCATTTTCGGCGATCACCTGGTAGCTGTAGGTTGTTCCCGCGCGCAGGCCGCTGTCGAAGATCTGCGTTCCGCTTACGGTGAGTAACTCCGCCCCATCGCGTAGTACGTGGTATTTCACCGCGTTGTCTACCGCATTCCATTTCACCGTCAGGCTGTTTTCCGTCGAAGAAACCAGGGCCAGGCCGCCTGGCGCGTCAGGACGTCCCTCTTCGACCTGTACGGTTTCTACCTTAACCACGTTGCTGCTTTCAGAGATGTTGTTCGCTGCATCACGTGCTTTCACGCTGTAGTGGTACACCACACCGCCGGTCTCTACCGCATTATCGGTCCACTGGGTGTCCGTTGAAGACCCGACTTTGATGTCATTACGGTAGATGTCATATCCCACTACGCCACGGTCATCGGTGGAGGGCTGCCAGGCAAGGGTGATAGTCAAGCCATTGTTCAGCACCTTCAGTCCTGCTGGCGCAGTTGGCGCGACGGTGTCCTGCGGGCGTTCAGGTGACATCAGGTCCGCGCGCTCTTTCATTTCATTGAAATAGTCAACCTGCTGCGGGATGGACAGCTGCTGATCGTTTGAACCCAACGTCCAGATAAAGAACCCACCATAGCCGTTTTCCGCCTGCCAGCCCGCACGGTTTACGTTGTTCTGTCGGTTTTCAACAAAGCGACCTTCTGGCCCCCACTGGGAGTTGATGGTCTGACCGAGAACGATTTTGCTCTTATCACCCACCGCCCGGGCGTAGTTAGCCATCGCCACGTCATACTTAAAGCGTGGGCCGGCGTCATAGGCCATGACGTTGAAGAAATCGAAAACGTTTTTCCCCTGCGTCAGCAGCGGCAGAACTTCGCCATGGTGTGAAGAGCGAGCCGCCTCAACGAAGGAACAATTCTCGGTTACCGCGCTGTTGCGGCAGTTCTCCGGGTCAGCACCAACGTGATAGGTGGTCAGGCTCAGCAGCTTTTTGCTGCCGGACGCATTGAGCTTGCTACGAACCCGTTCAGCCAGATCCAGCAGGTTTGCGTTTTCCTCTGGCGTGACGCGATCGGGCTTTTCAAAGTCAAAATCGATGCCGTCAATCTGAACGGTACCCGCCTTCTGGTAGTTCGCCATATTACATTTGCCTTGCCAGTCGGCGCTCAGGCATTCGCCAACCATCTCTTCCGGCTTCAGGTTCTTTTTATATACCGGGAAGTTGGTATTCAGCAGATTCACCAGATTCTGCGCCAGCGTTTCTCGCGTTTGCGCGTTATTCAGATAAGACCACATCGCGGAATACGTCTCGCCGCCGAGCGCCAGCATCATTTTTTTCTCCGGGTGCGCCAGCTTCAGCTGACTCCACACGACATAGGCTGGCGCATTAATGTACCAGGGATCATATTGTGGTACTGCAACAATATTATCGGAACTGGACAGCTTACCGCTTGCATCCCAGCCACCAAATGAAAGCAGGAACGTATCCGCTTTCACCTCTTTCATATCCTCAACGGACTCGACCGGAACGCCCCAAGAGGTCATATAGGTGACCGCTCGCGGTGCCTGCGCCGCGAAAGCCGACTGCGCCATTAGTGCGCTACCAATTAACAGAGATAATGTAAGTTTTTTCATCAAAGTTCCTTATTGCTTTGTGATGATAGTCCTGTGGATTACCTCGCAAATTGTCTTTTTTTTTAGCGCCGAGATCGTTGGGGATAATAGAGTGGTGAATCAGGAAACCCTCCGCGTTAAATAAGAAATATCTCTCGCATTTATAATAAATACTTCAACGACAGCGCGGGATAATTCTCGCATCCTGTAAGACGCTTCTTTATTTAATTTTCCCATCTTCACCAATTAAAAAAGATGGCATACCTGTGTTCCCGCTCTTTTATCAGGGAAAATTCAGGAATTAATCACAACTATTATCCAACTAGGGACGCTCTCAATGAAATATGCAACAAACGTGATGCGAAAACAGGGTGGTTTCACCCTGCTTGAACTGCTGGTCGTGCTGATGATTATTGCGCTGCTGGCAGGATTTGTCGGGCCAAAAGTCTTCTCAAATGTCGACTCGGCTAAGGAGAAAACCGCCATGCGCCAGATGCGCTCGCTTGCTGAGGCACTCGGGCAATATCGCCTCGACACCGGCAGTTATCCAACTGAAACACAAGGTCTGAAAGCGCTGACTGAAAAGCCTTCCAACGCGCAAAACTGGAATGGCCCTTATCTTAGCCAGCATGTGCCGTTAGACCCCTGGGGCAATCCGTACCAGTGGCATAACCCCGCCCGGACAAAAGACGCCATTAATGAAGTCGAAATAACCTCCGGCGGTAAAGACGGTAAGCCTGTCACTTACGGGTTCTGACTATGCTGCGCCTGTCCATATATTCGCTGTTTATCTTCAGCGTATTTTCCTGCCGGGCCGATTGCTGGCAGCTGGCGGGAGAACGTTACGGCATTGAGCCAGAGCTATTACAGGCGATAGCGATAGTGGAATCCAACGGTAATAGCCGGGCCATCAACAAAAATCGTGATGGCTCAATGGATGTCGGTCTGATGCAGATCAATAGCATTCACTTCGATGCGCTGCGTAAATTTCGTATTAGTCAAAAAGATCTGCTTACCGACCCTTGCCAAAGTGTCATGACCGGCGCCTGGATCCTGGCAGGTCAAATCCAGCGCTTTGGTTATACCTGGGACGCGGTGGGGGCGTATAACGCCGGAACGGCAAATACCCCCCAGCGCCGCGCGCTTCGTCAACAATACATAAAAAAAGTGGCTCCGCATTATGCCCGCCTTAAAAGGCAGAGCCATACACTGTCGCCAAAATGAAACCATATACCGTCACCATCCTCCAGGGGGGGAAACGCGTCAATCAGACCGTACTTGCCGCGTCGCCTGATGATGCCAGCGCCCGAATTATTGCTGGCGGCGGCATCGTTTTGCAGGTACAGGAACGCCCCGCCCGCAAGGAGAAACGCTTTCCACTGAATCTGTTCTTGCAGGAGCTTATCGCTCTGCTGGAAGCCGGGCTGGTCGTGGTCGAGGCCGTCGAAGCGCTGCGCGAAAGCAGCCGCGACGGTGGCACCTCGCTGGTTCTGGATACGCTGGTTAAAAAGCTCTACGAAGGAGCGCAACTCTCCCAGGCGATGATGGCGCTACCAGCACTGTTTCCGCCTCTGCTGATTAACACCGTTGCCTCTTCTGAGCAAACCGGACACTTACCCGAGGCGCTAAAGCGTTTTCAGTTTTACGAATCAAGAATGGAAATTCTGCGCAAGCGGATTAAATCAACCCTGCTCTATCCGACGATTGTCATTGCCGCCGGCGGGATAATTCTGTTCTTTCTGCTCGGCTTTATTATTCCGCGTTTTTCCGTGGTGTTTGACGGGATGAAGAACCCGTCCGCCAGCGCACAGCTTATCCTCTGGTGGGGACGCCTGACGCAAACCCATGGCTCGCTGCTGCTGGCCGGTTGCGCGGCAGCGGTCGCAGGCATCGTGATGGCGGTACGTAGCCCGCGCCTGCGCCAGCGCGCGCTCGGTTTGTTGCTGCGCATTCCCGCCTTACGCCAGCAGCATCAGCTTTCTGTGCTGGTGCGTTTCTACCGCACGCTGGGCCTGCTGCTGCAGGGCGGCCTTCCCGCGCCAGATGCGTTAATGCTGAGCCGGGAGATCCTGCCCGCCACGCATCGTCAGCAGGTTGAACAGGTTATCCGCGACGTCGCCGCCGGCGAGTCGCTCTCCCGCATGCTGGAAGCGCAACGGATGACGACCCCTGTCGCCAGCCGCCTGCTGCAGGTCGGCGAACGCAGCGGCGAACTGCCTGCCATGTGCGAGCGGATCGCCGCTTTTTATGACGAATCGCTGGAACGCGCGATTGAAACCTTTAGCAAAATTTTTGAACCGATTCTGATGATGGTCGTTGGCGGCATCGTTGGGCTCGTCGTGTTTTTACTGTACATGCCCATTTTTGAACTGGCAGGAGGATTGCAATAATGTCTCACTCACCGTCTGTAGAACCCCTTTTCGACCTGCCAGACGAGCAGCGCTGTCAGGCGCTGGCGGAACTGCTGGACAGTTTCCCCGGCGCGTTAGAAGAAGCCGCCGGTTCCCTGGGGCTCACGCCGCTTTCACCCACACAGCTCGCCGACAGCGAAGAGGATTTCGAAGCCGTACCGTTGACCGAATCGCTCAGCCAGCGGGCATTGCCGCTGCGCGTGAACGGTCAGCTCCACGTTGCGCTGGGCGATCCGTTTTCACTGGCGCTGCGCCAGTGGGCCTATAACGTGAATGCGCTCCCCGCGCTCGCCCCGCTCTCTCAGCTTAATGCCCGCCTTGATGAACTGGCAAAACAGCAGCGCACGCTCGACCAGCTGGAGCAGCAGCAGAGTGAAGAGAATAAAGAGGCCCGGTGGCTGGAGATCACCCCAGCAGCCATCGCCAGTGAACCCCACGCCGTCATTAAGCTGGTTAACGCCACGCTGTTTGATGCCCTGCAGAGCCGCGCCAGCGATATTCATCTTTGTGCCGTCGCGGATGGGTTGATGGTGAAGTACCGCATCGATGGCGTTCTGCACAGCATTCGCCACTGCGCCGGACTTCAGCAGGCGGAACAGGTGATCTCCCGTCTCAAGGTATTAAGCTGCATGGACATTTCCGAACGACGCACTCCTCAGGACGGGCGCTTTAAGGCGTTGATTCTCCAGCGTCCCGTCGATTTTCGCGTGTCCATCATGCCGGGCGTCTATGGCGAGGACGCCGTACTGCGCGTGCTGGATAAATCTCACGATCAAAACCTGCGCCTGGAGACGCTCGGCTTTGATGAGCACACGCTGGGCGCGATTCGCCAGTTAACCCATCTGCCCCACGGTATGGTGCTCGTCACCGGGCCAACGGGGAGCGGGAAATCCACCACTCTCTATTCAGCACTCAGCGAACTCAACAGCGGTGAATGCAAAATTATCACCATTGAAGATCCCGTGGAGTACCAGCTCAACAGCGTGCTGCAAATTCCGGTCAACGATAAAAAAGGGCTCACCTTCGCCCGCGGCCTGCGCGCCATTTTGCGTCACGACCCGGACATCATCCTGGTGGGTGAGATCCGCGACGGTGAAACCGCCGGCATTGCCGTGCAGGCGGCGCTCACCGGCCACGTGGTGCTCTCCTCGGTTCACGCCAATGACGTCTTTAGCGTACTGGAACGTTTTTTATATATGCAGGTGGAGCCCGCCAGCCTGATCACCGCCCTTAACGGCGTCGTGGCGCAACGGCTGGTGCGCCAGATTTGCCCGGACTGTATTGATGACAACACGCCCACAGATGACCTTCTCGCGGCGTGGCAATCCGGACCGCTGCAGCAGCTCACGCCCCGCTGGCGTCGAGGGCGAGGCTGCGATACCTGCCGCGACAGCGGTTTTCGCGGCAGGCTGGCGCTGGCGGAAGTGCTGCATTTCAGCGATGCGATGAAAGAGGCAATGCTGGCGCGATCGCCCCGGCGCAAGCTAAAGGAAGTGGCGCTGAATGACGGTTTTGTTCCGCTCTCGACCATCGCGCTGCGCGCCGTGGTCGAAGGCAAAACCACCTGGGAGGAGGTGAACCGTGTTATCACTCACTAGCACCTGGCAGTGCGATATCTGGCCTTATGCCGTGCGGTTGCGCCGCAACAACGTGGTTCTCGCCACCCATGAACGCCGGCCAGATGAGCCTCTTGAAGCCGCGCTCGAAACGCTGCTGCGCCTGCGCCCTTCCGTCTTACCGTGGCGTGACGCGGTGGAGTTCCACCTCGATACCGACGATCTGACGTTTTTAATTCAGCCCTGGCATGACGGCGTGACCACACCGCAGGAACTGCTCCAGCTCGCCCGACAGCAGGCGGTTCTTCGCGCGAGTCCGCCCGTCGACTGGCAGGTGCGCTTCGAGACCCTTAACTGGCAGCAGTCAGCGTTGGCCGCGTGCCTGAAGCAACCATGCTGGCATCTGCTTGTCGCGCTGGCGCGTCGGGAGCGGCTGCGTTTTCGCGGTGTTGTCACGCCGTTTCAAAAGCTGTTTAGCCACTTCGCCGCCGCACTGCCGGAAAACGGCCTGTTTGTGGCGATGAGCCCCCACCATAGCCGGATTGCCAGCCGTCAGCACCACAGCTGGCGCGACGTCTGGACACTCACCCTGCCACAGCAGGAGATGGACGCCCAGCTGCGGGTTATCGCCCGGCTAAGCGGAATGCAGGACTGTCCTGGCTACGTCATTCATACCGACGGTGAGCATCACCAGGAAGTCGTGCTACAGGAGAGTCCTCATGACGCCGCTGTTTACGCGTAGTTCCCCGTGGGCCGCACGCACACTGCTGTTAACCGGACTCCTCTGTTTACCGCTCACCGGTGCCGTGATGTATGGCCTGTTTGAGCACCAGCGCCTTGAGCTGGAGACGTCGCAGGTACAGCAACAGCTCGCCCAACGGCAGCAGGTGCTGCGCAAACTGCGTGAAGCGGAGCAGCGCCGGTTGCGCCAGGCTCAGCAACTGCAGGCCGTCCCGCCTGCCATCAAGCTGCTGGACAACATCGGCAGCGTACTTACGCCTGATATTGCGCTCCTGAGCATTGACGTCATTGCCAGTAAAGGCGATGCGCGGCTTACGGTGAATGCAGGCAATCTTGACGCCCTGCTCGCCTTTAGCGAGCGGCTACAGCAGTTGCCGGCGCATGTGGTGCTTGAGAACCATCGCCAGTCGGCGCAGGGCGATCCTGCCTGGCCGATTAACGCGGTACTCGACGTCAAGGTGACGACGGAGGCGCACCATGCGGCTTCAGAATAAACCTGCCGTGCTGCGCTGGCAGGCGGCGTTATTTGCCGGGCGCATCGGAACGGTTCCGCTCGTGCTCGCCGGGCTGCCCGCAGGACTGCTGCTGTTATGGCTTGGCGGCGTGCGGCCGCACACCATCCATTTGCAGGAGAACCTTGCCCGGATCCAGGCGCAGCTACAAACCGCGCTGCCGCTGGATAAACAGCAGCCGGAACTGCAAAGCCGCATCAGCCTCGGAGAATATCAGCAGGTCAGGCTCATTTTTGAGCAGTTAAGGAGCCGAGGGATGAAGGTCGACGCCAGCCGCTATCAGCTGGAAAACGACGACGGCAAAACCGCGCTACGGCTGGATATTCCGCTGCGCGGTGAATATCTGCCACTGATGGACGCCCTGGAAACGCTAAGCCGCACTTTGCCGTTACGCATTGAGCAGCTAAGCCTGCGGCGCGCCGGGCCATCGGAAAGCCAGCTCAGCGCCACCGTGCAGCTTCGCCTGTTGAAGGAGTCGCCATGAAACTGCCGCGCTATTTACAGCTGGCGCTGGTGCTGACCGCCGGTGCTGTTTTCTGGAGCCAGTTTGCCGATGACGAGATATCGCAAGCGCCGCTCGAGGCGCAGCCGGTCTCACGCCCGCGCCCCGCGCCAGCAAAGCCGGAGACGGCTCACGCAACGCGCATCGATCTCTTTTCAACGCCACATAGCAGGGCGCAAGACGCAGCAGAACAGCCGCCGGAAAACGATCGGCCTGAAGAGGCGACACCAACCGCACCGCCACTACCGCTTCAGCTCCTCGGTGCCTGGTGGGAAAACCGTCAAAGGATCGTTGTGCTGACGGATGGCAAAGAGACCTGGCCGGTCTGCGAGCGCTGCAGGGCAGACGGCAGGATCTGGATCGGCAGTTCGCCGGTCAACAACTGGATTTTAAAAGCGGTGGCGAACGACCACCTCCTGTTTGAATGGCAGCCCACCCATAGCCAGCAGCGGCTGGAACTGGATGAGCTGCAATCGGAACCGACACATTAATCATGAAAAAAACAATTGCTCTCACTTTTTTGTTGTCATGCGCGCTACTGAGCGGCTGTGCACAACGTGCGGCGCCTCCGGTCCGGGGATCCGTGACCGCCTCGCCGCAGGTGCTGGTTAAGCGGCTTAAGGAGATAGACCAACAGCGTATCGCCAGCCCACAGAATATTGCGCTTCGCGCCGAGCAGGCTGACATCAGCAAAAAGCTGGTCAATGACTACCTGAAAAATGCCGATCTCGCGGTGCGTCAGAACAATTACACCCTGGCGACGCAAATGTGGCGCGATGCGCTTACCTATGAGCCCGGCAACCTGCGCGCCCTGCAGGGCTTACGCAAACTCGATGCCCGTAAAGCGCTGGACGCATTGTATAAGGAGGCGGTGGCTAACAGCACCCGCGACCCGGCACGCGCGCTGCACAAAATCCAGCAGGTGCTGGAAGAAGATCCCAACTGGCCCCAGGCGCGCGCGCTGCGCGATCACCTGATGCGTGAGGTGTCGCGGATCAACCAGCCGGAGCAGCGTCTGAACCGGGAACTGCAAAAAACGATAGCGCTTAATTTTCGCGAGCACAGCCTGATGGCCATCTTTAACACCATCAGCCAGATGACCGGGGTCAATATCATTTTTGACAAAGATATTTCCTCCAGCACTACCGGCAGCCTGATAGCCAAACGCACCACTGCGGAAGATGCTATCAACGTGCTGCTGTTGTCGAATAACCTGCGGAAGAAGGTGCTGAACAGCAATACGTTGCTGATCTACCCCGCTACCGCGCAAAAAGAGAAGATCTATCGCGACGTGGTCGTCAAAACCATCTTCCTGGGTTATGCGAAAGCAAAAGAGGTCAACGTCGCCCTGCGCAATATGGTCAAGCTGAAGGATGTGCACGTTGATGAGCGAACCAACTCCGTCACCCTGCGCGGGCCAAAAGAGAACGTGGAAAAAGCGGAGCGCCTGTTAGTGACGCTCGACCGGCCTGAAGCGGAGGTCACGCTGGCCGTTGAAGTGCTGGAAGTAAATACCAACGATCTCGAAGCGCTTGGCGTGAAGCTGCCGCAAACCATCAGTGCGGGTTTTGCGAAAAGTAAAGAAGGTGATTTAAAGGGAAGCGGGATCCCGCTGGGCGACCTGAGCGCCAAAAATATCATGGTCGATATCGACAATATGACCATTGACATGAAAAAAGTGTTGAGCAACGCCAGAGTGCTGGCCAACCCGCGGATCCGGGTGAAAAACAATAAAAAAGCGCTGGTTGATATTGGTCAAACGATCCCGGTACTGACCACAACCGTCAATGACGGGATTTCGCAACAGAAAGTGGATTATCAGGACGTCGGCCTGAAGCTGGAAGTCACCCCGGAAGTCAGCATGGACGATAACATCTCGATGGAGGTGAAGTTCACGCTCAGTGCCCTGGGCGCCGAAGAACCCGGTGAGAACGGAGCAAAGTATTACCGCACCACGAAACGCGAAGCCAATACCACGCTCAGCAGTATGAACGGCGAGACCCAGATGCTGGCAGGGCTGATCAAGCAGGATGAAACCACGACCCAAAAAGGAACGCCGTTATTAAGTGACATCCCGGGGCTGGGCCGCCTGTTTAGCAGCAATTCCGACAACAAAGAGCGCACGGAGGTGGTGCTGTTAATTACGCCGACTATTGAGCGCAACCTCGATTTACCGGGAAGCCACGTCAGTACCATTGAGATGGGCAGCGACGATTTAACGGGCGACAGCATTCAACTGCGCGACCTGCAGCGCGACGAGCCGGGGAGTGGGTTTACCGCACCGGCGCTTGCGCCGCCGGCCCATTTCCCTGACCGGGCGGCCACGCTGCCGCCACCGATCCTCGATGAGTCAGAAACGGAAAACGGAGCATCGTAATGCAGCGCCAGCGCGGTTTTACCTTGATTGAGATGATCGTCACGCTGGCGCTACTCGCCACGCTTGCCGCTGCCGCTGCGCCGCTGATGCGTAACTACCATCAGCGGCAGCAGGAGACGCAGTTACGTGAGTCGCTGCGCACGCTACGCGATGCCATTGACCGTTATCACCAGGCAAGCGTGGACGGCATCATTGAGAAAAAAACCAGCGAATCGGGATATCCGCCGACACTAAAAAGCCTGGTGGAAGGCGTCCGGGATAAGACATCGCCCACTGGCGCGATGATCTACTTCCTGCGCCATATACCGCGCGATCCGATGTGCGATTGCGAGGGAAAAAATGATGAAGAGACCTGGCGGTTACGCGCATCCACGCAGCCACCTGGCGATTTCAGCGGCGGCGGGAAAGACGTGTTTGATGTCAGTAGTACCAGTACGGCCAGCGGTCTGAATGGAGTGCCCTATGCGCAATGGTGAAAAAGGTTTTACGCTCATCGAGCTGCTGGTGGTGATGGCGATCATCGCGACATTGATGACCCTGGTCGCTCCACGTTTTTTCCAGCACGCGGACAGAGCCAAAGAGGTGGTGCGCGAGCATAATCTGCATGCGCTGCGCAGCGCGATCGATCACTACCGCCGCGATCGCCTGGCGGGGCCATACAGCCTGGAGGATCTGATCGAGGCCGGTTATCTGCGCCAGATGCCGCTGGATCCCATCACCAACCGCCGCGATATCTGGGAGGCGAAGACCGATGACGAAGGGCAAATTATTGACGTCGAGACGCCACCTAAACCCGGTCAGGATCATCGCGATGCGTTCGATTAAACAACAGGGAGGTTTTACCTATCTGCTGCTGCTGATTGCGCTCTCCACGCTGGCGTTGTCGCTGCTGAAAAGCCGCGATGAGGTGCAGATGCGTTATCAGGCGCAACAGGAGGCTGAGCTTTTATTTCGCGGCGATCAAATCCGCGCGGCGATACAGGCCTACCGCGGCAACGGTGATGGCTGTTTTCCCGTGCGTTTCGAACAGCTACTTATTGATAAACGCGGGCGAAAACCGCTTTATCACTTGCGCCAGCACTACGCCGACCCGCTAACCGGGAGTAAAAACTGGGGGATGATCCTCGATCCTCAGGGGCGCTGGATTGGCGTGCGCAGTCTCGGAAAGGGTACGCCACGTAAAAAAGTCGGCTTTCGTCACGATCCAAAACAGTTTGCCAAAGCGAAAACGTATTACGACTGGAAATTTCAGGTAGAGAGCGATCCGCAGGCCCCGCTGCCTGCGGCTTGTGGTCGCTAATGGAATAATAAGGTATTAGCCGCAATATCATAAAAATATGTCTTTTTCTTACCAGCGGGGCCATGGCGGGCATGTTATTGATCGCCACTCTGGAAGTGCAGAAATACACAAACTGGAGAGTGCGTATATGCAAAAAAAAAGACTGGCTTATTTTTTCATCTCGCTGGCTGCTGTGTCTCAAAACATAAGCCCTGTATTTGCTGGTGAGCTGGCAATTAAGGCAAAAAATCACGTAACGGCTATTCCACTGGAGGAAGTTGATCATTATCTGAATCAAAATAAAACGCAGGAGACGATTGTTATAGAAGATGCGGCGCTGCTTGATGTTCATATCTCGTATGCTAACCTGCCCGCCGAGGCGATAGTGGAAATTGCGGGTAAAAATAACAACGAAGTTTACCGCTATGCGGCTGAGAAAATCCTGAGCGGCTCGGATGATCACCATGTCAGTTTCGATGCATTATCCATCTTTGGTGATAGCGTAACGGTACGGTTGTTATCTGCCGATGGCTCTGCACTTCCCTCTTCCCGACAGGCCGAAATTGCCTTCCAGGTCAGGGGCGAGGCAAAGCTTCAGGATGTGTCATTGTTTAATATCATCCCGGGTGACAAAAACCCGCCCCCGCACTCCTGCTTTAAAGAGTCACCTTTTATCTATAACTATACAAAACCCGTCGCGGTGATCCGCGATACCTATGACCGGGAAAAACCGCATTACAATACCGGATGGCGCATCGGCGAAAAAGGGGTTGATGGCGATCTGCTGGTATTAAGCAGTTTCCCTTTAAAAGAAGATAAAAAGGTAAGAACCACAGAGGTCTGGTTTGTTCAGGAGGTTGAGGTTAATCCGAACGATTGCACCAGTTATCAGATAAAGAAAACGGCCAAAGTGAAAGCCTTTGGCAAGTCATCCAGCAGAGACGGTAAATATCGCTTATTGTCGTTAGATTTTGCGGGCGATAAAGCGCAAGAAGATTTCGTCAAATCACTGGGTTATTTAGGGATTGATCCAAGAGATGAGACGAAGGCTAACGACATTGCCACTCAAAAAACCGAATTTTATCTGCCGCAGGCGCAGTTTAAAAAAGATAATGCGCGTTTGTATGCTGCAGTGAATAAGTCAGATGGCACCCACTGTGCTATTGAGCTATATGACCGCGAAGCGGGTCAATTCCGGCATCGTTGTAGCACATACAACAACGATATGAGTAATAAAAACAACCCCATGAAGCCGGGCGTAGGTGCGCCGCTGATCGATAACGACACGCAGCGCGTTCTGGCGCTCAGTACCAGCGGTGAGCTGGTGAATGGTTATAATCAGGCAATGCCGATTGCCCGGATCTGGCCGAAAATTAAAGAATTCTTTCCTGATGGCGCGATCCCCGATACGTCTTTTATCGTTAACGATCGGGTGGCTGCCGCCCAGAAATCATTGAAAGGCTATGCGAGCGTTAATGTGGCACAGGTCATTCCAGAGCCGGGCTCCACGCCCGATGTTTCCCAGTTTGCCTGCAAATGGTGGCTGCCTGCAGGGGTTAAAGCATCCGAACCCAATCCTGAGAGCAGTACAATGTTACTTTATGAAAAAACAGGTACCGTTGCCGACCCGCTTATTGCCTGGTGTGATATCAAAGGTGGAGAGCAAAAATATCGGCCACAATGGGTGATGACCGCTATTCCCTAAAACTCTGGCGCGTCAGGCAACATGCTCCTTGAGATGTTGCCTGACGGCTTGTTAGCTTTTCGCTAATGTATTGCCGTTTTTACTGCGCGATGGGAATGGTCCCTTTGATAACCACTAATGTGATTGTCGCCTTTGCGTCCCCTGCTTTCAGCGGGATTTTATATTCATCCGGCTGGGTAAAGAGCGCCATGTATTTGTCATCTGGCATATCTATGATGACGTCATCGTCTGCGGCGGTGGCTTCGATCCGTTGCAGCAGCTCTGCTTTGGTCAGAGGTTTGTTCCATCCGGCAACAATACGATCGTTTTTAATGTGAATCTCATTACTCTCAAGGACGCAGAGCGCATTTTGCTCACCGCCCTGAAGGTGATAAAGTCGGTTTTCCGTTAAGGTGTCAAGAGACGGGCAGACGACCTCTTTTTGCGAACCCGACTCTGCCAGCGTGTAGCTAAACTTCACTTTCAGGTTATCCCCATGGCGAACGCCCTGTTTTTTCCAGTCGCCACTGTCCCCGGTGAACATGCGGATCCCGTTGGGGATGATCGCGCCGGCGGCAGCAAAAAAATCATTCCCGTTAACGGAAAAATAGGGCCGAAGCGTTAAAGATGAATCATTAATAATGGTGATCACCGGAGAGTTAATGGAACGGTAACTCTTTTTCTTATAACGACAGTTTTTCCCGTTTGCCTGTAAGTTGACGCCGTTGTCTTTACTGACAATCATGGCATAGTTGCAGTTAAGGCCGTTTTCAATAGATTCGTTCAGCACCGCACCATTATCGACAATGATATTCATCACGCCGTTATCTTCGTTACCAAACCAGACATGAGGAATAAAATCGCTATCGTAACCCTCTTCATAAATAGCATTCTGAACCCTGATTTTCAGATGGTCAGGGTTTTCAATATTAATCATACGCGCATAATCACTGGCACATACTGATGCCGTTGAAAAAGCGCTAAGTATGGCTAATGCTACGACGGTCTTTGTCATGAAAATGTCCTCTTTGAGAAAAATAAAAACAACAAGTTTACGCAACAGTGACCATATCTTAAAGCGTCAGGCCGTAAAACATACCGCCAGATAAAATCATCGTTTATTTATTTTTAACTCATAGATACAGAGTAGATTCTTATTAATCAGAAGACCAGCTCCGTCTTATTTTAT
This sequence comes from Enterobacter sp. 50588862, assembly GCF_001462935.1. Taxonomy (NCBI): domain Bacteria; kingdom Pseudomonadati; phylum Pseudomonadota; class Gammaproteobacteria; order Enterobacterales; family Enterobacteriaceae; genus Enterobacter; species Enterobacter sp. 50588862. Next base: position 37,999 of record NZ_LNHM01000010.1, on the reverse strand, counting down.
TCTGAGGAATGAATATAATGCCTTGCCACTATTCAGGCTGGAATAGTAGGCTTAATAGCCATCTCATATATTTTACCCTGATGAGCGAGACATAAGATGGAACCATCAATTAAACAGACTCATGAAAAAATTCGGGTTTGCGTGCGAACAAACTCTTTTTTATTCGAAAAAGGGCTTGAAGAAATAGCGCGATTTTATTTTATCGCCAGAGATAAAATACTGTGCATTATCGATGCTGACACGTTTGGCACGAAGACGCATCTGGTGAAGTATCTGGAGTTCATCAGAAGAATTAAACCCGACATGCTTGTTTTGATCACGGGTCATCACACCCGAAGCGAGCAGCACGCATGGTATGTAAAAGCAAATGAATCCCTGTCGGGCTGGTGCGAAACCATTGATGCCATGAACTTTATGCGACCCAATCTCGACAGCGTTATCGATTTTTACAGAAGGCAACATGACTGAAAATCTTTTGAAAACGGAGGACTAGACGTGAAGTTAAGTTTTTGTATCAGGACGAATGTTTTGGCGAAAATGGCCGATGTCACCGAGGCTGAATTAGTGTATGCGCTCATGACGACGGGTGAGCTGTTCGGGGTGAAAATACCGGCACCGTTACCGGGCAGGCATAATGCCAAAACGCGTAGCTTTGATTACAAAGAAGCACTGGATTTTGCTGAAGAAGTGAAAATCGCCCGAGACAGTAAAAGGCAGATCTGAAAACGTAATAAGTCCATCCCTTAATCAAGTGATATCTCAATCCATTCCTTATATTTACAGCAGCACTGCCCGGATGACTTAGCGTTTTCCTTCAACATTGATAGCGCAATACATATGACTTCAGCGTACAAGCAATCATTAATACTCCGGGCATACTCAAGTTTTTTACCCAGATAATAACTAAGCGAAACATGATCAATATTAATCCCCTGCAAGGATAATTGCGTGGCGGCATCGCCAATGAGTATTGATGCTTGCTTTTCAGGATAGACATTATTCATGAATTTTAGCCCTGCACTTTGTAAAATATTCGACAGGTAGAGTTCAGGGGGCTTATGCCCCCTTGTTTACAAAAACACCTCAGAATGAATTAACGTGTTTACCAATCACAGCTACTTAAGCCCGTATTTTTAAACGTTTTTGATTCCGTCTTTCCTCTGATACCGTCCTTATTAACTGGCGTCACATAAAGCGTGACTTCCCCCCAATAGCCTAAAGTAACGCTTTTTATGTTGGAAACGACGGTGCTTCCCCACTTCCACTGAAATATCGTGTTGCCTTCAGATGCACCGCCATTAGCGTTGTAGGTGTAGGTTGCCGTTATTCTGTTACAGGCTCCGGTACTGCCACTGTAACCCAGGTTTGTAACGAAAGGCGCAGGCTTAGATCTTATGGTAACAGCACCACTAAAGGCCTCAGTGCCAGATAACGGCTGCCCTGAACCTTTAGGCGTCACGGCCACCCGCACGTCATAACCCGCATAGCTGTCCGGCAGCGTGAACGTTTTTGCCGTGCCGCCTGCGACATTCCTCCACGTCTGGCCATCCTTCCACTGCCACTGGAAGCTGGAGACGTCCGTACCGGCCCCGTTTGCCGTGAAGGTATATTCCGCCCTCAGGGTCTGCCCCACCTCCGGCGTGCCGGAGATCCTTAGCCCCGTCACAGACGGCATACCATATACCGCTACCGCCGGGCTGTTCTGTACCGCACCGGTCAGCGACGGCTGGCTGCTGCCCTTCGGCGTTACCATTACCCGCACGTTGTAACCCGCATAGCTGTCCGGCAGCGTAAACGTGCTTGCCGTGCCGCCTGCGGCATTCTTCCATGCTGCACCATCCTGCCACTGCCACTGGAAGCTGGAGATGTCCGTACCGGCCCCGTTTGCCGTGAAGGTGTATTCCGCCCTCAGGGTCTGCCCAACCTTCGGCGTGCCGGAGATCCTCAGGCCCGTTACCGACGGCGCGTCATAGGCTGCCATCGTCGGACTATCCTGTACCACACCGGTCAGCGACGGCTGGCTGCTGCCTTTCGGCGTTACCACCACCCGCACGCTGTAGCCCGCATAGCTGTCCGGCAGCGTAAACGTTCTTGCCGTGCCGCCTGCAGCATTCTTCCATGTTGCACCATCCTGCCATTGCCACTGGAAGCTGGAGGCGTCCGTCCCGGACCCGTTTGCCGTGAAGGTGTATTCCGCACTCAGGGTCTGCCCCACCTTCGGCGTGCCGGAGATATGCAGATTGGTTATTGACGGCGCACCATAGGCATCCACCGCCGGGCTGTGCTGTGTATCGCCCTGCAGCTGAGGCTGGCTGCTGCCCTCCGGAATTACCGTCACTTTAATGCTGTAACCCGCATCCTCGGCCCGGAGGGTGTATTCCCGACCCGTGGCCCCCTCGATCGGCATCCAACTGGTTCTCTCATATCTCCCCCAGATAAAGGTGGATTTATCCGTACCGCTTCCATTTGACGTGAAGGTGTATTCTGCCCTCAGCGTCTGCCCTACCTTCGGCGTGCCGGAGATGTGCAGATTGGTTACCGACGGCGCCCCATAAGCGTCTACTGACGGGCTGCTCTGTACCGCTCCGGCCAGTGCTGGCTGGCTGCTGCCCGTCGGCGTCACCACCGCCTTAATGCTGTAACCCGCGTCTCCCGCCTGAAGAGTGTATTCCCGGCCGTTGGCCCCCTCGATCGGCATCCAGCTGGTTTTCTCATATCTCGCCCAGATATAGGTTGAAGCATCCGCACCGCTTCCGTTCGCCTTGAAGGTATATTCCGCCCTCAGGGTCTGCCCTACCTTCGGCGTGCCGGAAATCTTCAGGCCCGACACCGCCGGCGCGCCATATACCTCGACCGCTGAACTTTCCTGCGCCACTCCGGCCAGAGCTGGGTGACTGCTGCCCTTCGGCGTCACCACCACCCGCACGCTGTAGCCCGCATAGCTGTCCGGCAACGTGAACGTGCGTGCCGTATTGCCAGCGGCGGCCGCATTCTTCCAGGTCTCACCGTCCTTCCACTGCCACTGGTAGGTGGACGCATCCGCACCGCTCCCGTTTGCCGTTAAGGTGTATTCCGCATTCAGGGTCTGCCCCACCCTCGGCGTGCCGGAGATGTGAAGATTGGTTACCGACGGCGCCCCATAAGCGTCTACCGACGGGCTGCTCTGTACCGCTCCGGCCAGTGCTGGCTGGCTGCTGCCCGTCGGCGTCACCACCGCCTTAATGCTGTAACCCGCGTCTCCCGCCTGAAGGGTGTATTCCCGGCCGTTGGCCCCCTCGATCGGCATCCAGCTGGTTTTCTCATATCTCGCCCAGATATAGGTTGAGGCATCGGCACCGCTTCCGTTCGCCGTGAAGGTATATTCCGCCCTCAGGGTCTGCCCCACCTCCGGCGTGCCGGAAATGTGCAGATCTGTCACCGATGGCGCACCGTAAACATCTAATGCCGGGCTGTGCTGCACCGCCCCGACCAGCGACGGCTGACTGCTGCCCTCCGGTACTATCGTTACTTTAATGCTGTAACCCGCGTCTCCCGCCTGGAGGGTGTATTCCCGGCCGTTGGCCCCCTCGATCGGCATCCAGCTGGTTTTCTCATACCTCGCCCAGATATAGGTTGAAGCATCCGCACCGGTTCCGTTCGCCTTGAAGGTGTATTCCGCCCTCAGGGTCTGTCCCACCTCCGGCGTGCCGGATGTACGCACATCCTCCACCGCTGGCGTGCCGTAAGCCGTCACCGCCTGGCTCTCCTGGAGCGTTCCGGTCAGCGACGGGTGACTGCTGCCCTTCGGCGTCACCACCACCCGCACGCTGTAGCCCGCATAGCTGTCCGGCAGCGTGAACGTTCGTGCCGTATTGCCAGCGGCTGCCGCATTCTTCCATGTCTCTCCGTCCTTCCACTGCCACTGGTAGGTGGACGTATCCGCACCGCTCCCGTTTGCCGAGAAGGTGTATTCCGCACTCAGGGTCTGCCCCACCTTCGGCGTGCCGGAGATATGCAGGTCTGTCACCAACGGCGCGCCGTAAATCTCCACGCCGGATTCGCCTTTTTTGCCGTTGACCGTGGCGCTCACCGTGATGGTTCCACCGGTATTTTTCGTGGTGACGGTCATTATCCCCACGCCTCCGGTTCCGGTGATGGTGCTGGTATCCCCCTGGGCCACCAGCTCCGGTTTGTCGATATCCCAGACAATCGCCTCGCCCACTACCGCACGGCCAAAGCGGTCCTTCACCGTGGCGGTGTAGGTAATGGTGTTCAGCCCGTTAGCTTCCACGCTGGCCGCACTGGCAGTGACCGTCACGGCTGACGCTTTCCCGGTGACCGGCTCCGTTTTTGACGACGCCTTATAGCCCTCATTTTTGGCCGCGTTGGTAGCGGTTACCGCGACAAACAGCGTTGCCCCTGTGTCCTGCTCTGTCAGGTGATAACTGTCCGACGTGGCGCCGTCGATCGCGCCACCGTCACGGTGCCACTGGTAGCTCAGCTTCACCTCACCGCCGCCGTTCTGTTCCACGTCCACCTTCTCAACGCTTACCGTGTCACCCACCTTCAGCCCGGCGGTTTGGTTCAGCGTGATGCTTTTGATCGTCGGAATCCCCTGCAGCGCCACGCCGGACTCGCCCTTCTTGCCGTTGACCGTGGCGCTCACCGTGATGTTTCCGCCGGTATTTTTCGCGGTGACGATCATCGTTCCCGTGCCTTCTGTACCGGTGACGGCGCTGGCCTCTCCCCGGCTCACCAGCTCCGGCTTGTCGATGTCCCAGACAATCGCCTCGCCCACCACCGCACGGCCGAAGCGATCCTTCGCCGTGGCGGTATAGGTAATGGTGTTGAGCCCGTTCGCATCCACGCTGTCCGCGCTGGCGGTTACCGTAACATCTGACGCCTTCCCGACCACCGGCTCCGTTTTCAACGACGCCTTATCGCCTTCATTTTTAGCATCGTTGGTCGCGGTCACCACCACAAAGAGAGTCGCCCCCGTATCCTGCTCCGTCAGGTGATAACTGTCTGACGTGGCGGCATCGATCGCGCCACCGTCACGGTGCCACTGGTAGCTCAGCGTCACCTCGCCGCCGCCGTTCTGCTCCACGTCCACCTTTTCCACGCTTACCGTATCGCCCACCTTCAGCCCGGCGGTTTTGTTCAGCGTGATGCTGCGGATAATCGGGTAACCATTGAGCGTCAGTTGCGTCGCTTGTTTTTTGCCGCCAATATCGACCTCTATTTGCGCATTGCCTCCCGCGGATGCGGTCGTAAACGTGGCCGTCGCTTTGCCTTCTGCATCGGTTTTTTCGATCGCGTTGCTCAGCGCGCCAAACTGCTGCGTGATTAACGACCACGTTACGGGTGCGTCCGGTACGCTATTGTTGTGCTCATCCAGCGCGATGGCGGTCAGCGTCGAAGTGCTGCTCCCATTGGCATTCAGCGTATCAGGGGTACCTTTAAGCTCAACATGATTCACCTTCCCGACAGTCACATTGACGATCTTCTGCTCATCACCGGCGGAGACTTTCACCTGCGATGGCGCTTTTTCAGGTACTACGACGGTTGCACTGACAATACCGTGCTCATCGCTGTCTCCGGTAGGCGCTTCCCGGAACTGACTCCCTTCTATCCGCCAGGTGATGGCCTGCTTACGGCTGATAACCGCGTTATCAAACCGGTCATACAGCTGCGCGCTAACGGCTTTATCCTCACTGCCTGCGACCACGTTTTCCGGGACGTCCAGCACCACTTTTGCCACCGGCCCTGGCTCAAGGCTTACGGGCGCTGACGGGCTACTCACGGTATCTACCGTGGCGTTCACCACCCACTTCTCTGCTGCTTTTTGCGGCGCGATAAGTGCGATGGATGCTCTTCCCTCGCTATCCGTTTTGCCGCTCAGGGTTTCACCGTTACTGCTCCACGTGACGTTCTTCTCAACCGTCAGAGGCTTACCATCCTGATCGGTAACTTCAATAGTGAACGTCTTTTCCGTGGCAACTTCTGCGCGCTCGGGAGAGGCCACGAAGCGGATGGCAAGCGGGTGGGCAAAATCGACCACCAGCGCCATCTTCTCCTGCTGAACATTGTTATCACTGGCGGTGCTCTGGGTCTGGATCCCGCCTGGCGGGATCAGCGAGGCCGTAATTTCATCTTCACCATCCGCCATGATGTTTTCTATTTTTACCAGCGCTTGACCGTGCTCATCGGTGCGTACGCTGTTTTGCGACAACGAGCCAAGCGAGTTCCTGCTCTGCCAGTACACCATCTGATCGGTCAGAGGGGAACCCTGACCGTCTTTCACCTCGGCTAACACCAGCAACGCACCGTGACCCTCTTCGAAGAACTTCACGCTGCCGTCACGGCGGATCTCACCGGGTGAAAGCAGATGATCGATACGCAGGGTGGTTATCGTTGCGCTCCCGGTAATTTTCGCCGTTCCGCTCTCCCCTGGTATCCCTTTTTTGTTGAACGGTGTGACTTCAAAGACCACGCTTCGGGCCATATCACGCGTTTGCACCTCATACGTAGCACTCCCTTCCTTGAGCAGTTCGCCTGAATCTGCGTCATACCAACGCATCCGGGTTTGCTCGGGATCTTCATCCTCCCCTTCATTGCTTTTATAGAGATAACTCCCCTCCAGGATCTGGCCCGGGGACATGTCCCCCTTAATGGCAACGCCCTCGACGGAAGGGGCAAAATCGCCCGGCGTCACGGTCAGGTGATAGCTGGCGGAACTTAATACGTGCTCCGGATCGACAGGTGACGTTTCCGTCGCTGTGATGGTGACATCGCCCCGATGCGTTGGGTTCACCAGACCGCTGCCCGGCTCCACGGTCGCGATCGCCGTGCTGGAGGAGGTGTAGCGAATGACGCCCCCCTGCCCACCTTTCACCGCGTGCAGCAAAGGTACGCCAGCCTGCGTGGTTTTTTCCGTCGGGCTGAAATAGAGACGTCTGTCTTTTTCTTCCTGCTTATAGGCGAGAACGATGTTGTTATTACGGGTAACGAACTCCGTGCGGGACTGCATGAGTGAGGGCAAAGCCGCCGCATTTTCACTTGCCAGCATCTCGGAAAGTTTTCGGCCAAACTCCCAGTGGAAATTCAGCCCCACAGAGAAGTTATCCCGCTGCCCGCTAATCATGCTCTGCTCCGCGCTGACCCCTACCAGCGGCACAGGTTGCCACTTAAGCCCGAGGTTAAGCCCGTGAGGATTGTGGCTGGCCTCGCTGCGGCTGCCGTTAACGTCCACTTTATCGCCATACCACTGGAACCAGCCCAATTTAAGCGCGACGTGCTGTGAAAGGGCCGTCTCCAGATTGAGATCCCAGCCGCGGGCGGCACGTTCATACAGTTCATAGCGGTCGGGATCGTCATTAAACATGCTGTCGTCAGAATGACGCCAGCCGCTCAGGGGCAGGTAGTAGTTCGCGGACGCACGAATCCCATCGCTCCACAGCTCGGCGCCTGCCCCCATTCTGTTATGGTGGCGCGTGACATCCTGATCGAAGAAGAGGTTTCCACCCGCCATCAGATGCGGGTTAAAGGTATGCCGCCAGCCCAGGCCAACGTTAAGGATATCGCGCTCGTTCCAGCGGTGTGCGCTCATCTGAGTGAACAGAATGTCGTGTTGCCAGATTTTAACCGGCCACAGATAGTCCAGCCCGAAATCACGGCTATCGCTCCCGCCAATACCGACATCTGCCGTAACGCGAGCTTTCCCGCCGATATTGTTTAACCACGCTTCCACTTCCTGGGTTAACGCGGCATTCACCTCGCTATTTGCCGCACCGCGCAGGGCATCACCCGCGCCGTTTTGTTGGGCGCTTCCCCACATGCCGGCCATTTTATCCCGCAGGGGCTGATTGCTTTCGCTTTCAATGGTTGCGTGAGTTTCAGTTTGCGCCCGCGCGACGGGGGGAACAGTGAGCAAAAAGATGGAAAATAAATAATGTAAAAGGATTATCCACACGGATAATTTTTGACGTAAAGAACAGTACGAAACACTGGGCATTGTGACGCATCCCTTATTAATTAAACTCCCTGGTTAGCGATATTAAGATCCAGATAATTCCTAAACTCCATACAGCACTCAGGAGATGTTCATGAGATTTTCCGCCCCTCATTAAATTCAATACTTAGGCATTGATGTTTAACAACTCTTTCAGCCTGCTTCATAAATTTCTCAGCCCAATTTCAGCCGTATATTTTCCGGAGCAGGTAATTCTTAACATGGAACAGACACCTCGCAATTTTATTGCTGACCTTCTTCTTATGCAGGTTTTCCCCTAATGGCAGGATGATCCCAGCAATACTCTGGATGTCATTTAATAAGGAAGATCGTTGACATGAATAAAACTGGACTGGCCCTGCTTATTTGTGCACTTTTGAGTGCCCCCGCTTTTGCGCAAAATTCCGTCGCGCACGAGCAAGCCTGGGAAGGCACTTCGTATCTCTCCGTTATCGTGAAATTAAAACCCGGTACAACGCTTAATAAGTCTTCACCCTTTTCATTACGCGACAGTACCCTCGCCGTGAGTCCGTTATTTACGGCAAATCATTTACGCAGCAGTGAATTAAGCGAGATGGATGCGCTTAATGAACGCTACGGCTTTAACCGTTATTTACGTATAGCCCTGCCAGCCGATAAGCAACATGACGCGGCATATATCAATGACGTAATTAATGAACTGGCGGCGCGACAAGATATTGAGCTGGCTTACCCGGAATCTATGCCGGTGTCGCTGGAAAAGGGGGTCACGGCTCCCGACCTGCCGCCCTATTCCGGGCTGAGCTATGCCCTGAACAGTACCAGCCAGGCCACCGTCCCGGATTTTCGTGGATTGCAGGATTACACCAAATCGCCAGATGAAAAACGGCCCGGCTACTATATGGGTGGCGTTAATCGCGACAGCGTAAATCAGTATTCAGGGCACGATGGTAGCGGCATTTCGCTGGTCTCAATGGAAAACAACGCATGGAATACCAGCCATGTGAATTTGCCGCCGATCGATTTCCATGAAGGTGATAAGCGCTATACGCCAGGCGAAGATCACGACACCAGCTCCGTCGGGATTATGGCGGCGAAAGATATCAATGCGGGCATCAAAGGTCTGACGTGGAACGCCCGTATGGGATACGTCAAATGGCAGGCCAATAATCTCTACAATATGATCCCCAGACTCCAGGCAGGAGATGTGGTGCAAATTGGTATGCAGACCGGCGGAGGAGATGTGACAGGTTGCACCTCCTCTTGCTATGTCCCCCAGGAAAACGCTCCAGCCTATTATGACGTGATAAAAGCGCTGACGGATAAGGGCGTGCACGTGATTCAGGCGGCAGGCAATGGCAATATCAACCTCGATCATGCAGGATTTAATGGAAAATTTGACGTTAAAAAGCGGGATTCCGGCGCGATCATTGCTGGCGCGTTTTGTGCAAACAATGGCAAAAAAGCCTCTTTCAGCACCTATGGCTCACGTGTGACCAGCGCCAGCTGGGGCTGCTGGGATGTGGTTACTACGGGTTACGGCGGTTTGCATAGCATAAAAAATGCGGAATACACCTCAAGTTTCTCCGGCACGTCCTCCGCGAACCCGATTATCGCAGGCGTGGTCGCCAGCCTGTCGGCCATTGCAAAAGCGCACAATATCACCGTCACGCCTCAACAGATGCGCTCCATTCTCCAGGAAACCGGTACACCTTTAGCTGCGGGGGATTCAGCGAAAGTAGGTACTCACCCCAATATGGCAAAAGCGGTAGCCAGGATTCTGGAACTCAAAGAGGAAGAACAGGAGGAAGTAAAGGCAGTGCCGGGAGAAAGCTTTACCGTTACCGGCACGACCGATTCTTCCCGTGCGTATCAGTTAGATGGGAGCGCCAGCAAGAATGCCGTCTCCTGGAAATGGACTATCGACAAAAACAGTACTGGCACATTCTGGCTACAGGAGAAACATGCCGGAGGCTGGGTACGTGAAGTTTCAGGGCCTACCGCCCGGGCACTCATTCCCGCCAATACAGACGGAGAAGCAACCTACTGGTTAACCGTCACGGGCAAAGACGGAAGCATGAGCGCTGAGAAGATCACCGTAACGGTGAAAAAACCACAGTTACCTGATATTCCTGATGACAGCGCAGAAGCGTATAACCCGCGGATCGCCTACCCGGTGAAATGTACCCGCGTATCGCATAACGGCAAAATCTGGCTGAATCAGTGGTATGTCAACGCAGGACAAGAAGAGCCAGGAAGCGGCGGTGAGTGGGGGGCATGGCGAACGTCGGATGCAGCTAATAATAGCTGCCCTTAAAAACCCTTTTGGTTAACATAATAGTAAAGCCTGGATATAAGCCAGGCTTTATTTTATTAATTCAACACTCAGGACAACCGTAAAAACGTCATTTCTTAAACTCCGTACTCGCTCAGATTTTATTAATATGCGTCAAGGACTGAAATTGGCAGTACTATTTCATACTCTGTCGCGCTCCGCCCTCTTTACAGCACGAACGGTCGCTCTTCTCTGCCGAAACTCCCCGACTCTTAATTGCTCAGAGAAGTCTCTTATTCAAGCCGGTTGTCTCCTCCCGTTACTATTTGTCCCTGTTATCACACGGTAATAACGCCTTTTTACCTGCGCCGCAGGTGAGATTAACTTTTCGTTATTGTTCAGTAATAAATAAGGGAACTTATGAAATTAACAGGATCTGCTTTTGTCCTTGCCGCTTTACTGGCAGGGGCGGGCGTCAGCGTTTCAGCTAACGCCGCCACGACCTCGCCATCGGCAAACTGCGAACAGGGTCACCAGAACTGCATGAAAGAACTAGGCACGCTGGAACGCGCCGTCAACGGTGAGAAAGTGAAGGTCGTTGAAGGGCAAACGATTCGTGCACGCTTCTTTAACGACGGAACCGAACTGCCAAATCTGGAAACGCGCGTCACCATTCTTGCTGGCGAAGAGGCCCACTGGTCCTACGCCCTCGCCCAGGCTATCAATCAGCAGCACCCCGAACTGCGTGCCGGTTTCAGGCACAGCAACGGCGAGATTACACCTGATGAGTCAGAGCCAAATAAGGTGTATGCCAAACAGAACAACCCTCTCAGTCACGTAGAAGTGTCCTTCAATTAATTCAGGGAAGATTATTTTGAAACTACTCAAGATGAATAATATTACGTCGGCGTTAGCCGTGGCATTGATTGGTATGTATTCCACGGGCGCACTGGCGCATGGCTATGTTTTTGAACCAAAATCCCGTTCGGTGATTCATTTCCCGCCGATGAACGATAAAGGTGAGCATAGTAACGTCTGGCCTGCTGACGCCGTGGAAGCGCCGAAGCTCCCGGCTGGCAACGATATGAGCCCAACCCCGATCGCCAACGAACAGCTGTTCCAGTTCCCGCCGGATGGAAAACTGGCAAGCGGTGGTTCAACGGCAACTCCCGCCTTCAGCAAGCTTGATGACGAAAAGCAGAATACCTACAACAACCCTATGTCTGCGGGTCCGCACCAGTTTAAATGGCATTTACCGGCTAAGCACCGCACCACCTATTTTACCTACTACATCACTAAGCCGGACTGGCAGTCTGTTCCGGGTGCGGATTCGCGCCTGACCAGGGCGATGTTTGAAGATAAGCCATTCTGCCATAAGGTTTATACCTATGCGCCAGGCAACCCGTCGGCCGATATTTCTCTCCCGACAGGCTTCGAAACCCACACCTGCGACGTACCGGAGCGTGAAGGTAAGCAGAAAATTTATGCCGTCTGGCGCGTGCGCGATACCGATAACGCATTTTATCAGATGATTGACGTCGATTTTGGCGGTGAAGTCATTACCAAACCGGTGGCCAACGTCACGCCATCCAGTCATAACCTGTCAACCAGCACGCTGTCGCTGGACGGTAGCGCCTCAACGGGGAAAGAGCTGAAGTACAGCTGGGCCGTCACCAGCAATGCCGATAAGGTCATTCTGGAAAACAGCACCAGTGCTAAAGCCAGCATTCGCCTGAAGGCTAAACCTGAGAGCGATTTTACCGTCAACGTGAAGCTGACCGTCACCAATGATAAAAACGTGAGTGATTCAAAAACCGTCACCCTGAATGCCAAAGCTGAAGCGGATAGCACGGCACCGGAGGCGAAGGCAGGCAGTGACTTCACCGTTTACAGCAACAGTGAATCACGTGGTTATGACCTTAACGGTTCCGCAAGCGTCAATGCTGAAAAATACCAATGGACTATCATTTCAGGGCAGGACATTGGTGCGTTGCAGGTTGCTAACGGTGGCGAATGGGTTTCAACCGTCCACGCGGCAAAAGCCCGCGCGCTGATTAAACCCGGCAAAATCGGTAAAGTGACCTATCGCCTGACGGTGACGGCCAAAAATGGCAAAACCAGCACCGACGATATCACCGTGACCGTGAAGGAAGCGCAGCAGGCTTCTGATGTGCAGATCAATACGGGCAACAACCAGGACACCATTGTTGGCAGTGACATTATTGCTGCCGCCGTCGTGTCCAAAAATAATGACTCGTTAAAAGGGGCAAAAATTGAATGGTCCGCACTGAATCACGCCGATAAGATTCAGATCTCGTCACCAAATAACTTCAGCACCAACCTCATGGGTAAACATCCGTATACCGACAATGTGGACGTGACGCTGCAGGTGAAAGTGACGGCACCTGATACCGGTAAAGTCTCCACGGCAACGAAGGTGATCAAGCTGCGCCCGGCGCAAACCGATGTAAAAGCCTGGGATCACAGCAAGACTTACAAGACACCTTGTGAAAAAGTGAGCTATGAGGGCAACATCTGGCTGAACAGCTGGGAAACCCGAGGCGTTAAGCCTGGTTCCGATGGCGAGTGGGGCGTCTGGAAGAAAGAAGGTGCTGCCAACATGCCTAAAGAGTGCAAATAATACTGTAAGTTAACTCTGGCCGGGTCTTCACTGACCCGCGCCTCACATTATCATTCCCTGCCTACACTTTCGTTATCATTTTTGCGCCGGAAATCGCCCCTTCGTTCCGGCGCTTTTTTATCGGTATAAGATCACCCACCCTATCGCGGCAATAATCGGATACGGTCCGAAGGGAAACGGTTGACCGGGCTTGATCCGCAACAGAATCAGCGCCGTGATCAGCGCCAGCAGGGTCGAGGCAACAAAAACATCCAGCAGCGCCAGCGGGCCAAGCCACGCCCCGATCGCCGCCAGCAGTTTCATATCCCCCATCCCCATCCCTTCATGGCCGCGCAATAAACGGAACAGCAAAGAGAGCGCCCAGGGCACGCCAAATCCCAGCAGAGCGGCGATTAATGCCTGCGTTGGCTCCACCCGGCTATAGCCGCTGACGGCAAACGCTAGCGACATCACTAGCAGCGGGAGCGTCAGACGGTCGGGCAGGAGCATGGTGCGCAGGTCAATAAACAGCAGCGGCAGCAAAAACGTCACCGCCAGCAGGTCGAACAGGCTCTGCGGCGTGATGCCCTGCTGCCAGATAATCACCCCGTACAGCAGCGCCATAAGCCCTTCAACCAGCGGATAGCGCCACGATATCGCCTGACCACAGCTGGCGCAGCGCCCGCGCAGCAGCAGCCAGCCCATCAGAGGAACATTGTGGCGAAATTTAATGGGGTGTTTACAGCGTGGGCAGTGGGAAGCAGGCCACGATAAAGAGAGTGCTTCACCGTGGAGAATCAAGGGGAGCCGATAAATGATGACATTGCAAAAACTGCCGATAATGGCGCCCAGAAAAACGCTAAAAACGAGTATTACACTCTCAACCATGGTTCCACACTCTGAGGGACATGCAATCTCCGATAATAGCAGAGACTACTCGTTATATTTAGGCAGCCTGTTTGCACGTAAAGTACAAAAGTCTCCGCGCAAGTTCGCCCATTCAATATTCAGATGCGCTTTTGCATATTGTGCCGCTTCTTTCCACAATAATGCCGCGATATGCCACTCCTTTCCCTGTTCATGTTCTGCCGCTCGTGAAGAAAGTGAAAACCACAGGGTAGCAGGATCGCGTTTGTCGCTTTGCCAGTCCATCGTTAAGCCCTTTAGAAAAAATCCCAGCGTATCAATAGCGACGATAAAATAATTGAGCTTAAAATGATAAATACCTGAATAACGCTGAATGCCTCAGTGGGAGAACAACGCTGATTACCAATATTATCCGCTGGCTGGCCTTTTCGGGTCTCTATATCCTGCTGGCATTGCTGAGCTTTCATACGCGGGATAGCTGGAGCCTCTCCACCACGCTCTGGCTCCCGGCGCCGCTGCTTTTCGCCGCGTTATGGCTGACGGCCCCGCGAGAGTGGCCGCTGTGGCTGGCTACCGCGGGCTTGCTGCATGTGTTTGCTGGCGTCTGGATAGGCCGCCCGCTCACGCTGGCGTGCCTGTTCGCCCTCTTCGACGTCGCGATATTTCCACTGTGCGTCGCCGTCTTTCGTCTGAATGCGCAACTGCCTGCGCTGCGTTTTGCGCGCAGGCCGATTATTGGTGAACTGATCTACCCCCTGCAGTTAATCTTCAGCATTTTTTGCGGCAGCCTGCTGCTTAATCTGGCGCTGTTACTCTCAGGGTATCCGATTGCGCCTCTGCATTTTTTTTCCTGGGTGCTGGCGGCATTAACCGGCATTCTCGCCATTCTGCCGCTGCTGCGTGAGAGCAAAATGCTGTCGCACCCGCGGTTTAACGGGCGGGAAGCTCTGCTTCTTGCCGCGAATACCCTGGTGCTGATGACGGGGTACTTTTTCCTGCCACCGCTCTGGCAGGGGCTAAACCTGCTGCTGGTGCAAACGACGGTGGTTTTACTGAGCGTGTTTGCGCTCTCCGGACGCGGCGTTGGCGCTCTGCTGCTTATTCAATACCTGATTGTGGTGCTGGCGACCCAGCAGCGGGAAGGGATTTTTTACACGCTAACGCCCGATCTCATCCCCGCAATCTGGCAGGCGCAGTGGTACCTGGTATTTTCGGCGATTTTTGCCAACTGTTTATATCAGTACCGCGGCTGGATCCAACAGCAACAGGCGCTCGCGGCCAGCACCAGTGCCATAATTATTCGCCTGTCGCAGACGGGTTCTTGCGTCGTGTTTCGCCTCTCGATGCCAGACGAGGAGATCCACTGGCAAGGCAGTACGGAAGCGCTGTTCCCTGATGAGGAAAAGACGCTTAGCACCCTGACGCTACTGGACGCACACTGCGATACGCCGTTCCTGCCCGGTTTTCGCGCCTGGTACTCACAGCAACGTGAAAGCAGCTTTGCCCGGGAAGTTGTTCTGCAAACGCTGCACGGAAGGCAGATGCGCGGGATGGTGATGTTTCACAGGATCGGCAACACCGCGCATCTGATGGGGGGAGTGAGCCTCTTTCTCACAGCATCCGCTGCAGAATCTCCCGCTGCCCGCTAAAGGTGTATTTCAACACCGCCGCGACATGCCCAAGCAGAATCACACCCAGCAAAATGCAGCTGTAGCGATGCACCTGGAAGAAAAACGCATTCACTTCGGCGATGGCGATCGGGCGGGAAACCGGCACCAGACCAAACAGGTTGTAGTCTTTTTGCAGCATCAGAAAACCGCTAACCAGCACCACCATAATGGTCAGATAAAACAGCTCATGAATAAATACCACCAGCTGTTTTTTACGTCCGGCTACCGTTGCCGGATAGGGCACCGAAGGGCGGAAGAAACGCCAGACGAAGCGCACCATCATGACAGGCGTGGCGATGGTACCCAGCGACATATTCAGCACGGAGAAGAAGGTAAACCAGCGGGTTCCTTCCAGCGCGTGCAGAATATAGCCCATGCACATCGCGTAGATAATGACGGCTGCGACCACCCAGTGCAGAAGGCGAGAAAACCGATCGTAACGTTTGGCAATAACCAGAGAAGTTTGCATAGTCGTTGTCCTGTAAAACAAACAGCACGGCTCCCTGCGAAGCCATGCTGTTTAAGAAATAGGTTATTCAGCTACCCACAAGTTGCGGGCCCGATCCGGCGACCAATGGCTGGCACCTGTATGGCCAATCTGACAGCGATAAACGTTGCCCTCATAGAGCACTTTATCCCCTACGGCATAGAGTTTACCCGGCGTGAATGGGGTAACGTCGCCGCCCTGGCCGCCCTCTTCGCCTCCGCCATCGTCATTATCGGGCACGGTAACATTGACCGGCTGGCTCGGCGTAGCGAAGTTGTTGGCTGCATCATAGGCGATGACCGTATAGCGATAGCTCATGCCAGGCTGGGTTTGGGTGTCAGTAAAGTTGAGTTCATGGGTATCACCGATCTTTTCCAGACCGCGCCAGATGGCATACCCCGCCACGCCAGTATTATCCTTAGCTGGCAGCCAGCTGAGCGAAACATCCTGCCCCTTCAGCGTGGCCTGCACGCCCTGCACCTGTGTTGGCGCCTGAGTATCTGTTTCGTCGCCCCCATCCGGCAGACTGCCGTCAAGGATGCTCTGGTAGCGGTTCAGAAATTCATAGCCGTAATGTTGACCATTTTTAGTGTTGCCATTGTCCCAGTTCACTGACCAGGTCATGAGCCCTTTTACCGCTTCATTTTTCTCTTCCAGTCGCGAAAGTGCGTTAAAGACACTCTGCGCGTCTCGCACATAGCCGGTTCCTGCCGCATCCGGGTTGGCCGGAAGACCAATCACCAGCTTGTTCGCCGGGATCTTCACATAACCGCGCGTCCCGTTTGCCAGGCTGTCGGTGAGATAGTAAAGGAAAAGCTCTTTTTGACGGTCGCTATAGCCCTTCCCCCATTCCTGCGGCAGCCACCATTCACCGACTTCGTCCTTCTCCTCCTGCGTCATCATATTCACGCCGTCGCCCGCCTGGTTGTAATACTGTGGAGCGATAAAGTCATACACGCCCTCAAGATTTTGCAGGTAGGCTTTGTAGTTCACCCCGCGATCGGCCTGGAGATAGGGGAACTCTGGCGCCATGCTGATGATGAAGTGTTTGCCCTGCTGCTGATAATGGTCGCGCACCATTTTCAGCGCCGCCGGGATCACCGTACTGTTGTCAGCCGCGGTAATGGCCGTCTGCTCCAGGTCGATATCAAGACCATCAAAACCATAGCGATCGGTCAGGCGAATAATCTCCGCCGCAAGCGCTTCAGTCTGGTCTTTGTTCAGTGCAATGTGCGCGTCAGCGCCGCCCAGTGAAATCAACACCGCGCGCCCCTGCTCGTTCAGCTCTGCAACCTGAGCGCGGAACTCCTCATCGCTCGCGTTGTAGGGTTTGAAGGTGGGAATATTCCCGCTCTGCCCATCCATGACTTTCATGAAGGAGACGTTGACGACGTTGTAGCCTCTCGGCACTTCACGCAGCGACATATCAGAAGGTAAGCCTCCCTGATAGCCGCGCGCTTTGTCTATCTCTTCCGGGTTAATTCCCCAGTTGTGCCAATAACCTACGAGAATTTTTTTCTGACTAATATCCGGCATCTGTGAGGCGGCGTCGGTTGTGGCCGCATGGCTAAACGTGCTGACCAGCATTCCGCTTAACGCCAGCCCCGCGGCGATAGCGCTCAGAGATATTTTATTTTTCTTTAACATGGGAGATATCCTGCTCCAGGTTTAATAATGAAATCCTGTCCCGCAAGATAGGATATTCATCTTCCTGAAAACAGGAGAACAGCTCACTGCAGCAGCAGATTTAAAACTCGTCAGCCTGGATATGTCTTATAATAAAATTATCGTGAGATTATTTATACTCACACATTGCTACCCAGTTATCATTAATTTTCATCAGCCAGCTATCTTTATTAATCGGCTTGAATAACAGGTTAATATACTGACCATCTTCACTTATCAGAAAGGTCTTCTCCGGCAGCTGATCGCCAACGGCAATTTTTAATTCTGCCACCCGGCCATTGATGACATTTCCCTTCTGTGTCACCGATTTTAACTGCAGGGTTCGGTTGAATACCCGGTTACCGGCCTCATCGGTTTTTACACCAAATAGCGTTAGCCTGTGGAGTTTAGGCCACCAGGTGATTACACCATTAAACTGGTAATGCTGCAGGCTTTCATCAATAAATTTGCCATTACGTATGACGCTGCTGCAGGGCTCGGCGGGCACTTTTCTACTTTCCAGGTAGTTGCTGGTCAGGTAAGCCAGCGCGCCACCCAGCGAAACGCTGATGCAAACCATCAATATGACGAATAGTATTCGTAACCGCATTTTCCCTCCTGAGATAGTTCGCCTTCACATTGCGCAACGAACACTTTTGGACCGTTCGACGCGATGTACACGTTATTGATGCCCGCCGGCAGGGCATGCCGCTTTCTCGCCAGCGCCTGCCGATCGACACTGCGCAGCGAAGAGAGATGAAACATGACGCCATCTACGTAGAGATTTTCCTGAAACGCCTGCGGCGTGTCGGCCGTGCAGACCACCACCAGCGTTGGAAGAATAATCAACAAGCTGCACAGCGCCGCCAGCAGAGCCCCGTATTGACGTGAGGGAGTTTTCATTGACTCCGCCGTGATAGCAGGCAACGACGGGCAATCGACGGGAGTGGGACAAGACGCGTTATCAGGCTCTTCTGGCGGCGGGCAAGCGACCTCACTGTCCTGCGTTTCGCAGGGTGCCAGTACTACACCATAACGGGGAATGGTTTTAATGATCGAGCCCGGCAGGCCGGCATTTTGCAGCTTGCGGCGGAGCATTTTTATAAGCTGGTGATAGCTGGATTCGCTAACAATCATGCCCTGGTTAAGCCAGATCTCTTCAAATATGGTCTCTTTTTTACATTTGCCGCTGAGGATCAACTCCAGCAAACGACGCTCGTTGGGCGTCAGATGTATATCACCATGATCCACGGTTGCCAGAGATGATTTTTCCGGTACGAACGTTACTGACGCTGAAAGAGAGATTTCTTCGTTATTCACGGGTAGGTCCTGGATAATAAAATTACAGCGTTTACATTGTTATGACGAAAAAGCGCAGGGATTAACAGTTACATGTCTGTTATCTAATTCAGGCACAAATTAACAACATATCCTTATAAATGATAGTACCTTCGCTCTTTGCGCTATTTCCCGTCCTGATTTTTCCACAACCAATTCATGATTTCAGAAAGTTTATTCTGAGTAACGCCTGAGTAATACCTGATATTCAACCTGAACAATAAGGAATTCCTTTCCGTACCTGAGAAATATCGTCCTCCATGCCGCTATTTCGCGATAAATAACAAACCATTCAGCTGCTCCGGAAAAAATCTCTATCATAGAATGTGAAAACGTCGTTACTTTACCTTTCGGTTTTCCATCAGGATCGGCTGATGCCCCCCAGCAACTATACAGCCCACCACTTTTTAGCTACTCTTTTTCACCTTACTCTGCTCTACACTGTAAGAGTGATGCTAAAGCGCCATTCGCTAAGATGTGCGGTGAACACCTGTCTTTTCCTTGCCGGATCGGATGTCATGCTAAAAACAGTTCTGATTGCCGACGACCACCCTGTCTATTTATTAGGCTTGCGCACATTGCTGCAGACGCGCCCGGACCTTTATCGGGTCGTTCACGAAGCGCTCAGTGCTGATGAACTCATGAATAAACTGGCGAGCGAGCCTGTCGATATCATCATCACCGACCTGAGTATGCCCGGCACGCGCAGCCCGGACGGATTAACCATGATCCGCTCGCTGATTCGCCATTATCCGCAGAGCATGATTGTGGTGGTCACCATGATCACCAATCCTGAGCTTCTGGACTCGCTGCGGCGCAGCGGGGTGCATGCCGTTCTCAACAAAGCCAGTTTGTCCAACAATCTGCTGCAGACGCTGCGCAGCACCCTGCGGGGGCAAATCGAACCGGTGAGGCCTCAGGCGCAGTTGACCGAACGGGAAACAGAAGTGCTGCGCCTGCTGGTGCGCGGTTTCACCGTGAACGAGATCAGCGCCCAGCTTAACCGGACGAAGCAGACCATCAGTACGCAAAAAAAGAGTGCCATGAGCAAACTCAACGCCAGGAATGATTTCGAGCTGCTCCAGTGCGCGCAAAGTCTGGGGCTGGTTAGCTGAGCATGCGCAGAGGCTGGCTGGCGACATTATTTATCCTCATGCTGATAAGCGGGCACGCGGCGGCTGGCGCGCTGCGCGTGGGCCTGCTGAGCGCCGCGCCGCCTTTTCTCGCTATCGATCGGCCGCCGGGAATTCTGGATGATGAACTCAGCATATTGTTTAGCAATACGACGCTGCCGGACGTCCAGCGTTTTAGCGACCCGGCAACGGCGCTGGATGCGTTGAAGCGAAAGCGCATCGATGTGTTAATTGCCGCAAGGCGTCCTGCAGCCGATCTGGTCGCCAGCGAGCCAATGTTCGCTTTCCCGCTGGCGTCCCTGAGCATAAAAGAGGGACGCGGCGGTACACTGTGCTTTCCGGAATTACCCTCAGAGGTCGCGGCCCGCTGCTCTGCGACGGGTTCAGCCTCACCGGGAGAAAACGTCAGGCAGCTGGCAGCAGGGAAAGCGCGGGAATTCATCGCCCCGGAGTTTGTTTTACGTAACTGGCTGACCCACTCCCCCGCCACCACGCTGACCCTGACGCCGCTGGACGATACTCCCCCGCTACATTTTCGTGCCTGGGCTCTGCCTGAGCAGGCAAACACGCTGGAAATCTTCAACGAGCGTATTCACACCCTTAACCCGGAAGACGCTGAATGGCTGGAACAAAAGTGGCTTTTGCCGGACGGCAGCGTCTTTGACGCCCGCCATTCCCCCGTGAAGGAAAATGCGCCCAAAATCACGCTGCACGTTTTGCTTCCCGCTATTTCGCCGCCAATGGTCACGCTCACGCCTGACGGGCATATTCAGGGGGTATGGCGCGATCTGCTGCTCAATCTGTTTCCGTCCAACCTGTATAGCCTGACCTTCAACCTTGATGCGCCCCCGCTTCAGTATGCGGAGAACACGTTGCGCATAGTCGCCAGCGCGACGCCACCGTCAAAGAGTGCCATCACGTTTGACTCACTGAGCTGGGCCCTGCTCAGTGAGGACAGCAACCCCCTTTCCGGCTCCTTGTCCGCATTACAGCATAAGCGGATTGCCGTCATACGCATCTCTCCGCTCGTCACGTTACTGCGTCAGGCGTTACCTGCGGATAACCTGGTGCTGGTTAACTCGCTCGATCAGGGTTTTGAATTGCTCAAAGCCGGAGGCGCGGACGGGCTTGCGGGCGATGCGTTTATACTCCATCACCTGCTGCGCCAGCATAACGCCAGCAATCTGTCGCTGACGCCGCTGGCGCTGCCGGAAGTGCCGCTATGGTTTGTACCAAATATTGCTGACCCGGCGGATGCCAAAAGGGTGAATGCGGTCATGGCGTCCGTAACGCAGGCTGATATCTACGCGAGCCTTAACCTGTCGCAGGCCGTACAGACGACACCCACCGCCCCGGTGCAATCGCTATGGCTGGTCATGCTCGCCGTGGTGGCGATTTGCGCAGCATTCGTCGCCCTGCTGACCTTTAGCGCCGCGCAGAGCCAGCGACGCCAGCGCGAGCGGGACACGGCAGAGCTGCACAACGCGCTCTCACTCTGGCAAACTCTGATGAACAATGTCCCGGTGCCGCTGTTTGTCTGCGATCCGACCGGGCGGCTGACGCGCTATAACGACTCCTTTATTCACTCACCGTTACTCACGGCACAGCCCGAAGAGGGCGCCCCCTTTTCCAGCCTGCCTTTGGGCGAGCTTGCCCAACAGTTTACGTTGCCGCATCGCCTCTCGCTGCTCCATGCCGCGTCGCCGTTAACGGGTGAAACCACACAGAACAATTCCACCCTTTACTGGTGGCTTTGCCGCTATACCGATACGCGGGGGCGGCCTCAGGGCGTGGTCGGAGGCTGGATCGATATCACTGAAAAAGCCGCGCTGACCGCTGCGCTCAATCAGGCGCTGGCGCAGGCGGAGCAGGCCAGCACTGAAAAATCGAACTTCCTCGCCCGCATGAGCCATGACATTCGTACCCCGCTCAACGCCATGCTGGGCCTGCTTGAGATGGAGCGCGACAAAAGCGAGTCCCTCAACATCGCCTGGCAGGCAGCAGGGTCATTGCGCGACGTGATTGGCGGCGTACTGGATTTGTCGCGGATTGAAGCAGGCGAGTTAAGGCTGGAGCCACAGGCCTGGCCCCTGTGGCAGACGCTTAACGCCAGCGCGGAGATTTTTGCCAGCAGCGCCAACGCTAAAGGTCTCCACTGGCGCAGCGAGTTGAACGTGCCGCACGACGGCTGGTTCCTGTTCGATAAAGCACGGCTGAATCAGGTCATCGCCAATCTGTTGGGCAACGCCATTAAATATACGCCGCAGGGAGAAATTGTTTTTCACGCCGAGCTTAACGGTGAACATTTGCAGCTGTTGATTCGCGACACTGGCATCGGTATCCCGGCCGATGCCCTTCCACACCTCGGTCAGCCGTGGTTTCAGACTGACAGCAGCACGCCGCAAAGCAGCGGGCTGGGGCTGGCGATCTGTTACCAGTTAGTCGAGCTAATGGGAGGCGTGCTGACGATAGCCAGCGAAGCGGGGAGCGGTACGCAGGTGACGGTGAGCATACCGCTTCATGTCGCCAGCCCGGCGGCAACGGCCGATGAGGCACCTGTAATAACCCCTCTGCCACCGCATCGCATCATGATCGTTGACGATTTTCCGGCAAACCTGACGGTGTTAGCGCTCCAGCTGCAGGAGCTGGGTCAGGAGGTTATTCCTTGCGCCAGCGCTGGCGAAGCGCTTGCGCGCCTGGAAAACGAGCCGGTGGATATCCTGATAACCGACTGCCAGATGGCCCTCATGGACGGCTATCAACTTACATCGTTAATACTCCTGCGCGATATTGCCGGCAGCATCACCGCGCCGTCCGCTGTTCTCGGTTACACCGCCAGCGCGCTGCAGAGTGAGGACGATCGGGCAAAACATGCCGGAATGGACGCGTTATTGCGAAAACCGCTCTCCCTCAATGCCCTGCATCAGGCGCTGGCGCAGCAATACAGCCTGCGCAATCAGGGGCCTGACCTCAGCGAACTCCGGCGTCTGGCCAACGGTCAACCGGAGATCATGACCCGGATGCGCCAGCAAATGCGCGAAGCCATTACCCTTGATATTCGACAGCTACGGGAAAACACCCCGTCACCGCAAACGCTAAGCCAGCTCGCGCATCGTCTGAAGGCCTCCTGGAGCCTCTTTGCCATGCGCAACGCCACCCGCACCTGTCAGGCGATTGAAGTGTTGCCGGAGATGCTGGCGGCAGGGGTCATAACGGCTGAAGCCCTGCCTGCGCTGACATCGCGTTTCTGCGCGCGCATGGAAGCGAATCTGCAGCAACTCGATACCGCACTGAAGGAATTATCTGACAAGTACTAAAGAATGCTCTGCATAGGATCTGTATCTTTCTGGTCATCCGGCGGCGTTATCCCTACCGTCGCCCACATTTTCGAAGGAGAAACCATGAAAGTCCGTATCGCTATTGCCGATGAGCACACCATTATCCGTCGTGGCGTCTTATCCATGATCACCAATATGCCCTCTCTTTTCAGCGACGGCTCACCCCGCCCGGAGTTTTGCATTCAGGGCGATACCGCAACGCCATCTGAGCTGCTTTCACTGCTATCCCAACAGCCTGTCGACATTCTGTTCCTTGGCTTTTCTCTTGCCACCAGCCAAACCGTTAACCCGCTCAACGGAATGGACGGCGTATTGCTGATTAAATGGCTCAGCCGTAAATATCCGCAGCTTAAAATCATTGTGCTTTCGCCCTACAAAAACACGCAGCTTATCCGCATGTCGCTGGAGGCAGGCGCCAAAGCCTATATTAGTCGGGACACCTGTGAGAAAACCCTGAGCAGAACGCTGACGTCAGTGATCAATGGGGAAGTTTATATTGAGCGCGAGCTGATGCATTCCCTGTTCCAGACCGGCGCACAAACGGAGCAAGAGCTCTCGCCCCGTGAAATTGATGTGTTGCGTATGCTCTGCAAAGGGATGAGTCTGACAGAGATCGCCAGACAGCTGCATTTGAGTAATAAAACCGTCAGCGCCCATAAGCTGCGCGCGATGGAAAAACTGGGGGTAAACAGCGACTGTCAGCTCTATTGCCTGCTGGCGAAAACGCAAATGTTCGATATTGCTATATGACATAAAAAAACCGCCTGTAAACAGGCGGTAGAGGCAAACGTACGCCTCAACGGTCGCTCTCAGCAATGACGCTCAGGATCAGAAATGGTATGTCATAGCCAGCCACCATACGCGCCCCGGTTCAGGGATTTGCTGATTTGCGGCGTATCCGAACTGGCTGGCGCCCGCCAGGTTGAGGTGCTCGCTGTAGTATTTATTGAACAGATTCTCAATACCCACGCGGGACTCAAAATGGTCGTTAAATGTGTAGCCCGCGCTCCACGAAAGCACACCAAACCCCGCGCTCGGGCCGAGATCCTGGCCGGTGACGTTACCTTTGTTTTGCGCCACGCGATGCTGCGGCGCAACCACACGCCAGAGTAATCCGGTGCGCCACTGTTGCCCGGTATAGTCCAGCGCCAGCCGCCCTTCGAGCGGCGGCATCTGCGGCAGCGGCTGTTTATCGCTACGATTCTCGCCCCAGGCGTAGCTCAGGCTTCCCGTCAGTGCCCAGTTGGGCGTCAGGCTCCAGCTTGCGCCCGTCTCCGCGCCCATTACGGCGGCATTGATGTTGCTGGCCTGCGACGGCGTGCGGCTATAATCAAACAAAATGTAATCGGTAGTTCGCCCGACATAGGCCGATGCCCAGGCGCTAACCTTGTCGCCGTGTAACTGCACGCCGCTATCCCATTGCAGGGTCTTTTCTGTTTTCAGTTGACGAAAGCTTTGTTCTCCAGCCTTGCCGGAAAATAGCTCCCAGTAATCAGGAAAACGTTCGGTATAACCGATGCCGCTATAAAGCATGACGGGTGCGTCAGGTACGCGATACTCATAGCGCGTGAATGCGCCGGGCAGGAGGTCGTGCCGGGAGCTATTTTGCGCGCTGCGCCGATCGTCCGCACGAATGCTATCCAGCCTCGCACCCACGATGACCGTATCGTCCGCCGTGACGGACTGGCGCCATTCGCTAAACAGACCCGCCTGGGTAAAACGGGCATCGTCACGCCACGATCCTGCGCTTTTTTTACGGTGACTTTTACGCATTACGTCCGCGCCGGCGGTAAGCGTGGTGGTTTCATCTTCCCACACGCCGGCAAGGCGGCTGCCCATCACCACGCCGCCAACTTCAGACTTACGCTTCGGTCCAACGGGCTGACGCAGGCTGTAGTTATCCATGATGTGGTCAGTATCATTGGCATAGAGCTGCCAGCTAAGTTTGCTGACGTGCTCGCTCAGGTGATATTTCTCCAGTTTTAGCGCCGCGCTTTTACGGGCAAAACGGCTACCATCCATCATCCGACCCGCATAGCGGGCTTTACCGTCGCTGGCTCCCACGCTTAGCTCCGCCAGCGTATCCTCATCAGGCGTGAGCCCAACCGTGACGCCGCTGTTCCATCTGCGCCACAGGCCCGGCACGCGGTTGCCATGACCATCCCGGTAGTCATCCGCCTCCGAATGATTACCGTCCAGGCGGACGTAGCCGCGCGGGTCGCCAAACGCGAGATTAAGGTTTTGATCCGCGCGTCCGTTCGCGCCCCGCAGCAGCTCAGCGCTGCCTTTTAGCTCAGGTACGCTGAAATAGTCCGGCTGGCGTTCAAAAAGCAATGTTCCGGCGGACCCCATTGGCCCCCAGAGCACGCTTTGTGGGCCTTTGATGACGGTTATCGTGTCGTAACTTTGCGGAGTGATATAGGCCGTTGGGGTATCCATGCGCGAGCCGCAGCCCCCCTGAGTGCTGACGCCGTCAGCAAGCAACGTCAGCCGGGAGCCGAACATTCCGCGCAACACCGGATCGCCGTTACTCCCGCCGCTGCGCAGCACGGAAAAACCCGGGATGTTTTTTAGCGCGCCCGCACCGTCGCTGGCAGGCAATTGTTGTGCTGGAGTATGAGCCGGAGCGATAAATGACGCGGGATCGCGATAATACCCCTCAACGGTCATCGACTCTTCAGCGTATGCCGGCCAAGCGGTGGCACAGCAGAGAACCAACAAGAGTGGACGGGAGGCGAGCAGGGAACGAATACCGCTCGCGGTAATACCAGACATAGCACAATTCCGTTTCGGTAAAGAAAATAAGCAAGGCGCTTATTGTCTTCATCCCCAGCAGCGGAATACACGACCTGCGGGCAAGAAGGCCCTCAGGGAAATCAGGAAATATCTGGCGGATAACGGAAATCTCAGGGACGCAGTTCAGCGCGCTTCGCCCAAACGTGCCGTTTGCTGTCGTAAAAAATCCATCAACCGCAAACAGGCCGGAGAAAGCGGCTGCCCGACGTTTTTGACGATGCCCACATCCATATAGGTAATGCAGTCGTCAATGGTGCGCCGGATCACGCGCTGACCGCCGAGCGCCCACGGGCGATAGACCAGATCGGATAAAATCGTCACCCCCTTTCCCTGCGCGACCAGACTTCGAATCGCCTCAAAGGAGTTGGTGCGAAAATGAATGTCAGGATGACAGCCCCTGCTTTGCCAGTAGTCGGATATCACATCGGGATAATCGTCCGTCACCAGCAACAGAAATGGCGCCTTTTCCACATCCTTTAACCGAAGCTCCGGCACGCTGAGAAGAGGATGGCCGATGGCGGTCCATAACCGGCGCGGCGAACGGATCCACGTTTCGACCTCAAGCGTACTATC
Source organism: Enterobacter sp. 50588862 (assembly GCF_001462935.1). Lineage (NCBI taxonomy): Bacteria > Pseudomonadati > Pseudomonadota > Gammaproteobacteria > Enterobacterales > Enterobacteriaceae > Enterobacter > Enterobacter sp. 50588862. Next base: position 11,268 of record NZ_LNHM01000010.1, on the reverse strand, counting down.
GTGGCTGATATTGGAGGTCAGCAAAAGACAAAAATCAAGATCTCCCTGACGCAAAGCCTGAAGCAGCTGCGATGCGGGCGCCTCATGAAATGCCGTCTCCAGCAGCGGAAAACGCTGCGCAATATCGCCCCAGAGATTGGGCAGCAGATAAGCGGAAAGGGTTTCGGCAATGCCGATGCGCACGACGCCGTTAATCGCCTCAGGCTGCTGATGGAGATCCTCCACCGCCGCGCGGCTATCGTGGAGGATCTTGCGGGCATGATTGAGAAATCGCTCGCCCACGGGAGTTAACTGGATCCCTTTTGCATGACGGATAAAGAGAGGGGCATTCACCGCCTCCTCCAGGTTGCGCATAGAGACCGTCATGGAAGATTGCGATATATGACAACGGCTGGCCGCTTTGGAAATTTGTAATGTTTCCGCTAACGCAATGTAGAACTCAAGTTGCCTGAGAGTAAACTTCATAGTTTCAGCCAATACCGTGAGATGAAAATATTATATTAGCATTTAATTCTGCACCGGCAGTACTCTAAAGGCAGACAAAATGTTTATTATCAGGAGCCTTTATGCCCTATTTTTTACTTAGTCTCGCGGCCTGTTTTTGGGGGGGTAATTATGTCGTCGGTCATTTACTGGTGGCGCATGCAGACCCGATTATATTATCCGCCGCACGCTGGATAATTACGGCTCTTCTTTTATCGATGCTTTATATCAGACAGATTCGCGCCCAGTGGCCGATGATGAAAAAGGCGAAAGGTACGATCATATTTCTTGCGCTGTGCGGACAGGTTATGTTCCCACTCACGCTGTATATCGGCCTGCAATATACTTCATCTCTTAATGCAGCTATTTATTTATCTACAACGCCTGCCCTGGTTTTATTGATAAACAAGCTGGTCTTTAAAGAGAAAATATCAGTACAGAATATTGCTGGCGTTGTTCTCAGTTCATTGGGCGTCGTCTGGCTGGTCATGCAGGGCGATCTGCTGCATCTGGATACGCTTAAAAATTTGAATCGCGGCGATATCTGGACCATGGGCTCTGCCGCCAGCTGGGCCGTTTATTGTGCTTTCTTGCGGATGAAGCCGAAAAGCGTCGGTGGGAATGCCTTTGTGGCCGTGAGCGCGGTCCTCGGTGCCCTGGTGTTGTTACCGGTACTGGCGATATCGTTGATAAAGACCGGCTTACCTGACTGGACGGCCTATACCGCACCGGGCTTTTTAAGCGGGCTGATGTACCTGGTGGTCTTTCCTTCCTGGCTCTCTTACCTGCTGTGGAATAAAGGCATTGCGGCTATCGGTGCAACCCGCGGGGAGATTTATTCCCACCTTATTCCGCTGAGCGGCGGTCTGTTCAGCGTGATGTTCCTTCACGTTACGTTGCATTCGTATCATCTGGTCAGCACGGTACTGATTCTGTTTGGCATTGCCCTCTGCTCTCGCGCCTCGCAAAGGAAAGTCGTGAAGAGCGAACGCGCAGACGAAAAAGTACAGATATGAAAAAGGCCCACGTTATAAATAACGTGGGCCTGAATAGTGGCGGAACGGACGGGACTCGAACCCGCGACCCCCTGCGTGACAGGCAGGTATTCTAACCGACTGAACTACCGCTCCACTGTTCCCGCTTGGGGAACGAGGCGCATATTACGGTGTGCCTCCGATCTCGTCAACGCTTTTTCTCACGTTTTGAATCGTTTGCTGCAAAATTCACCCAACCGATGATTTTACAGGCATTGTGGCGTTTTTTCAGGCGCGCCACATACAGCTTCCGCCCTTCTTCTGCACCAGGTCGAGGCGGGATTCATGGTTAAGTAGCTCTTCATCACTGGCTAAAACAACCCGCAAGCGGCTTGCCTGACGGACAACGCGCTGAATGCCCGCTTCGCCCTGCGTCTGCTGTGACTCATTTTCCATGCTGAACTTCATCGACGTCTGTCCGCCGGTCATTGCCAGATAGACGTCGGCCAGGATCTGGGCATCGAGCAATGCCCCGTGCAACGTTCGCTTGGTGTTGTCTATTTCGTAACGTGAACAGAGCGCATCGAGGCTGTTACGCTTGCCGGGAAACATCTTCCTCGCCAGCGCCAGGCTATCGGTCACTTTGCAAAAGGTGTTTGTTTTCGGAATATCGCGATGGAGCTTACTAAACTCATAGTCCATAAAGCCGATATCGAACGAGGCGTTATGGATGATGAGTTCGGCGCCTTTGATGTATTCCAGAAACTCGTCTGCCACCTCACCAAAGGTCGGTTTATCCAGCAAGAACTCATCGGCAATACCGTGAACGCCGAACGCCTCTGGATCCACCAGCCGATCGGGTTTGAGATACACGTGGAAGTTGTTCCCCGTGAGACGACGGTTCACCACTTCAACGGCACCGATCTCAATGATCTTATGCCCTTCGTAGTGCGCGCCGATCTGGTTCATACCGGTGGTTTCGGTATCGAGGACAATCTGGCGAGTAATTGCAGTGCTCATAGCGGTCATTTATGTCAGACTTATCGTTTAACTGAACGTTTCAAATACAGGAAGTCTACCAGAGATGCGTAAACAGGTAGAAATTTTCACCGATGGATCTTGTCTCGGCAACCCAGGGCCCGGCGGCTACGGCGCGATTATGCGCTATCGCCAGCATGAAAAAACTTTTAGCGAAGGCTATTTCCTGACCACCAACAACCGTATGGAGTTGATGGCGGCCATTGTGGCGCTGGAAGCCTTAAAAGAACACTGCGACGTGGTGCTCAGTACCGACAGCCAGTACGTGCGCCAGGGTATCACCCAGTGGATCCACAACTGGAAAAAACGCGGCTGGAAAACTGCGGATAAAAAGCCGGTTAAAAATGTCGATCTCTGGAAGCGGCTGGATGCGGCATTAGGTCAGCACCAAATAAAATGGGAATGGGTAAAAGGGCATGCTGGTCACCCTGAGAACGAACGCTGCGACGAACTGGCGCGCGCGGCGGCTTTAAACCCGGCCCATGAGGATGCAGGCTACCAGCCTGAATCCTGATCAGGGCTTTCTGTACTGCCGCGTTGCGCCAACGGTCTGCCGGATAGGCGTTTTCGATTTGCTCTGCTTCATCGGGTTAAGCGTAAGGGGGATGGTTCGCTTACGCGCGACGATAAACTGCATGCAGCCTAAGGCGGGCAAATGCGTGCTTAACAACACTCCCCCCTTCCGCGCCCACGGCAGTACCTGAAAACCGCCGTAGCAGAGCACTTCAAAGTTCAGCAGTGAAAGCCAGTCGAGCTGGCGCATCATGGTGAACATCCGGCTGTTATAGGGTGGCGTTCGGCGCAGCACGGGCACCAGCTTGCGCAGCCCCATCAGGCTCAGCGGATTGAATCCGCTGAGGATCAGCCAGCCGTCATCAATCAGAACGCGATCGGCTTCACGCAGCATACGGTGAGGATCGCTGCACCAGGGCAACGCGTGTGCAAGAAGGCATGCATCAACGGATTTCTCTGCAAATGGCAGATGCAACGGGTCTGCCTTCACCTGAACCGGCGATCCGCCGAGAGAGACGTTAACCTGATGTGAGATAGCGCAGCTTTCGGTATTGATTTCCGCGCTGAGATTGCCAATCTTAAGCAGGTGAAAGCCATACATTTTCGCGAGCCAGGGCTTCAGCTGCTGCTCCAGTGCCTCGCGATAGTATTCACCCCAGGGCAATTCCGCCCAACGTTCCGGTGCTGCGACAGACTGAGGTATCCTTGCCGGTTTCATCAAAACACCCGCCACGCTATAAGAGGTAATGTATGAATCTTATCAGTATTCCCGCTTTTAAGGACAATTACATCTGGGTTTTGGTCGATGACGAGCGTCGATGCGTCATTGTCGATCCCGGCGAATCCGCCCCTGTACTGCGCGCCATAAATGATAACGGCTGGCAGCCTGACGCCATTCTGTTGACGCATCATCATAACGATCATACTGGCGGCGTGCAGGAACTGCGCGCCCAATTTCCGCATCTTGTGGTGTACGGACCGGCTGAGACACAAAATAAGGGAACGACGCAAGTAGTCGAAGAAGGCGAAAATATCCTCATCCACGAGTGGGAGTTTTCCGTATTTGCTACACGGGGTCACACTTTGGGACATCTGTGTTTCTACAGCAAACCTTATCTTTTTTGTGGCGACACCTTGTTCTCTGGCGGCTGCGGAAGACTGTTTGAAGGCACTCCTGAACAGATGTATCAGTCTTTACAAAAGATTAGTGCGTTACCGGATGACACCCTTATTTGTTGCGCCCATGAGTATACATTAGGAAATATGAAGTTTGCTGCAAGCCTCTTACCTGAGGATCGGGCGATTCAGGATTATTATCACAAAGTGAAGGAGTTACGTGCAAAAAACCAAAATACACTGCCCGTAATTCTGAAAAATGAGCGCCAGATTAATTTATTCTTACGAACAGATGATATTGATTTAATTAATAAAATTAACCAAGAAACAAATTTGCAACAACCAGAGCAGCGATTTGCATGGTTAAGGTCAAAGAAAGATAACTTCAGATAAATGCGGGTTGCCTTTTCAAAATTTCGCCGTTATCATCGCTCGTCTTTTAAGCAACTATTGACACACACATGAAGGCAAAAGCGATATTACTCGCCTCTGTCCTGCTTGTAGGTTGCCAGTCGCAGAACGGCAGCAACGTACAACAGCACGCACAGAGCCTTTCTGCAGCTGGTCAAGGGGAAGCAGGGAAGTTTACAAGTTCGGCGCGCTGGATGGACGATGGGACATCTTTCGCGCAGGAGCAAGACTTGTGGACCTCTATTGGCGACGAGCTAAAGATGGGAATTCCGGAAAACAGCCGGATTCGCGAACAGAAGCAGAAGTATTTAAGAAATAAGAGCTATCTCCACGATGTAACGTTACGGGCAGAGCCGTATATGTACTGGATAGCCGGGCAAGTTAAAAAACGTAACATGCCTATGGAGCTGGTACTCCTACCCATAGTGGAGAGCGCTTTTGACCCACACGCGACGTCTGGCGCCAATGCCGCAGGCATTTGGCAGATCATTCCGAGCACCGGGCGAAACTATGGTCTGAAACAGACCCGCAACTATGATGCGCGTCGCGATGTTGTCGCTTCAACGACAGCCGCTCTCGACATGATGCAACGTCTGAACAAGATGTTTGACGGCGACTGGCTGTTAACGGTCGCAGCGTATAACAGTGGCGAAGGTCGTGTACTGAAGGCAATGAAAGCGAATAAAGCACGGGGTAAATCCACCGATTTTTGGTCGCTCTCACTGCCACAGGAAACGAAGATTTACGTACCGAAGATGCTGGCCTTGAGCGATATTCTCAAGAACAGCAAGCGTTACGGTGTACAACTGCCAACACCAGACGAAAGTCGTGCACTGGCGCGCGTGCGCCTCAGCAATCCGGTTGATATTCAACAAGTTGCTGATATGACGGGTATGTCGGTAAGTAAATTGAAAACCTTTAATGCAGGCTTTAAAGGCTCGACGCTGGGGGCAAGCGGCCCACAGTATGTGATGGTTCCGCAGAAACATGCGGCGCAGTTACGTGAGTCTTTAGCATCGGGTGAAATTGCCGCCGTTCAGTCAACGCTGATCGCCGATGCTTCATCCGTTAGCAGCCGCAGCTATAAGGTGCGTTCAGGGGATACCCTTTCAGGCATTGCCTCACGTCTTGGCGTGACGGCGAAAGATCTGCAGCAGTGGAATAATCTGCGCAGCTCTGGGCTGAAGGTGGGTCAGACACTGACGGTGGGTGCAGGTAACAGTGCACAGCGTCTCGCCAGCAACAGCGATAGCATCACCTATCGCGTGCGCAAAGGCGATTCACTGTCCAGTATCGCAAAACGACACGGCGTGAACATCAAAGATGTGATGCGCTGGAATAATGATACTGACAATCTGAAACCGGGCGACCAGCTGACGCTGTTTGTGAAGAACAGCGCCACGCCAGACTCCTGATACACGATCGAAAGATAAAAAGGCACCGATTCCCCTCGGTGCCTTTTTTGTTTATCCCGCTTTTTGCGCTTCAGCCATGATGGTATCGCTCGTAAATGAGCCATCCGCCTGCAGTTCAAAGTACGCCTTCACCTCTGCGGACGCACTCTCCTGGTAAAGCCTAATCGCCTGGCTTAACGCCTCCGGGGTACGCATACGGGCTATCCAGGAGCTGAACTCCAGCGGTAAACGGTCTGTTATTAACGAGCGCGCAATCAGCCCGGCTTCAGTGATAAACGATAACCACTCCCCGCTGGCGTAGTTTTGAACGTGCGAGGTGTCGCGCAGCGCTTCGACCGTCTGCAGCCAGATATTACGCACCGGATGTCCGGGAGACATCACGTCCATAATGATGAAGGTGCCCCCCGGCTTCAGAACACGTCTGACTTCGCGCAATGCCTGGCCGACGTCATGCCAGTGGTGTGCGGAATACCGGCTGATCGCGACATCAAACGACGCGTCATCAAACGGTAAAGACTCCGCATAGCCCTGCCGCGTATCAATATTGTTCAGCCCTTTCGCTTTCGCCGCCTCAGCAACGACGTCCAGCATCTGGCTCGATAAATCATATGCGGTAACGTGGGCTACCTGCTGCGCAGCCGTAAAGCTGGCGTGCCCTGCTCCACATCCCAGGTCCAGCACGTGCGCCTGCGGGAATGCCGCCAGACGTTCACCGAGACGCACCAGATCGCGACCTGAAGCATGCACGGCGCTGCTCAGATAAGCACTTGCCTGAGAACCAAACTGTTTTTCTACGTTGTCATGATGGGAGTGTGTTGTTGTCATCGTACTGTCCTTTGTTGGTTAAAAATAAAAGGGCAGCACCCGCGCGGCCTGCCCCACGGCAGACCTGACACACCATTATTTATCAGGTTTGCCGGGACTGAATTCAACGAGTAGAGGATTGTGATCCGAAGCGCGCGTCACCAGTACAGAGGCGTCGTGCACGCTCAAACCGCGATAGAAGACAAAGTCGAGAGGACGACCAAAAGCTTTTTTACGCTGGTCATCACTGAAGCGAACTTCACGCAGCGACATTTCGCGCGCAAAGCGATACAGCGCATTCATGCGCGGACGGCTCCAGGCATTAAAATCGCCTGCCATGATGATGGGCCCGCTGTGATGCGCAATCTGATCGCCAATAGGAAGTAACTGCTTACTATACACATCCACGCCGAGGCTAAAGTTTACCGCGTGGATATTGACGACCATCAGCATACGGGTATCCGGCAGCGGATAGACCGTCACCAGCGCTGATTTCGCCAGACGCAGGATAGGTTCGCGCTCGCGGAGCGGGCAACAGTAGACCGGATGGGCAGCAGAAAGCGTCATTACGCCAGAGGGATGCTGCGGCAGAACAAATGCCGGCACCTGGTCGGCGGCAAGGTAATTCGTGGTGGCAAACCGTACCAGTTCAGGGGTAGTTTGCGCCTCCTGGAGCAGAACCAGGTGGGCATCTTTTCCAAAATTTTTGAGTACCGATAACCACTCCGCGCGCTGCTGCTTGAAGATATTCCAGACCAGAACCCGGATTTTATCATCGCTGCTTAACGGTGTGCCGGCGGGTAATGCCTGGCTTATGCTCGCAAACGACCCCGGAGGTAAGATCCTCTCCGCGGGCATTCCGGCAACATAACGCATGGCATAGGTATTTTTTCGCACTTTTGGAAACAGCCCCTGTAACATGAACCAGCCCTGAAAACGGACTGGTTCTAATGTTATAGGGACTTTAGGTCACACTTTCAACGCAATTTCTGAGAAACCGCTTTCCAGTTTTGTAAGCAATCACTTACTGATGTTACCCCAGCGCTACGCGGGCTGGCTTATCGAGGCGTCCACTCAGGCCAATCAGCAGGAAGGCGACCAGGACAATCACCGCGCCAATCCATGGGGTCTGGGTTAATCCGAAGTGTTCGACGGTTTGTCCGCCAATAATGGAGCCCAGCGCGATACCAATATTAAAAGCGGCAATATTCAGACCGGATGCCACATCCACCGCATTCGGCGTATAGAGCTCGGCTTTCTGGACAACGTAAACCTGAAGCCCTGGCACATTACCGAAGGCGAAGATCCCCATCACCAGTACCGTGACCAGCGCGGCGTATTGCATTGAAGCCGTGAACTGGAAAATCATCAGCAGAACCACCAGGGCGGCGAAGATAAATTTCAGCGCCGGTACCGCACCATGCTTATCCGCGAGCTTGCCGCCCCAGATATTGCCAATGGCCACAGAAATACCGTATCCCAGCAAAATCCAGCTCACGGCATTCGGGGAGAAGCCCGCCAGGTCCTGCATCATCGGTGCCAGGAAGGTGAAGGCAGTGAATACGCCGCCATAGCCCAGAGCCGTAACCGCATAGATGATAAGCAAACGCGGATGGGTAAGCACTTTCAGCTGATCGCGCAGGCTGGCGCTCGCCCGGCCTGGAATATTCGATGGTACCAGCAACAGGCTAGTCACCAGAGCGATAACGCCCAGTAAGGAGACGGCCAGAAACGTTTCACGCCAGCCGAAATGCTGTCCGATAAACGTTCCCAACGGTACGCCTGTGACCAGTGCGACGGTCAACCCACCGAACATGATCGCGATCGCTGAAGCCGCTTTCTCTTTGGGGACCAGGCTGGTTGCAATGGTGGAACCAATCGAGAAGAACACGCCGTGTGCCAGACCGGTCAGCAGGCGGGCAATCACCAGCGTGGTGTAGTCCGGTGCCTGCCAGGCCAGAACGTTCCCGGCGGTAAACAGCACCATCAGCGCGACTAACAGCTGTTTACGCGGAAAACGTCCGGTCAGGGCCGTCAGCACCGGCGCGCCGACGGCAACGCCCAGGGCGTAGATGGACACCAGCAACCCGGCTGAGGGCAGCGAGATGGCAAGCTGGTTAGCGATGGTAGGAACCAGTCCCACGATAACAAATTCGGTCGTGCCAATTGCAAAGGCACTGATCGTCAGGGCAAGTAGCGCCAGTGGCATAAAATACTCCGTATCATCAGGATTAAGATGACAGGCAGTATGCGCCAGTGCTTAAATAACAAAAATGGTCAAAATATCAATAGAATTTTGCAGGTGGTGCAACAATGAAAGCAACCTCGGAAGAGCTGACAATCTTTGTCGCCGTCGTCGAGAGCGGCAGCTTTAGCCGCGCAGCCGAGCAGCTGGGACAGGCTAACTCGGCCATTAGCCGTTCGGTGAAAAAGCTGGAGATGAAGCTTGGGGTGAGTCTGCTCAACCGAACGACGCGGCAGCTCAGCCTGACGGAAGAAGGGGAACGTTATTTCCGCCGCGTGCAGTCGGTGCTGCAGGAGATGGCCGCAGCGGAGACGGAGATTATGGAAACCCGCAGCACGCCGCGCGGGTTGCTGCGCATTGATGCTGCCACGCCGGTTGTGCTTCATTTTCTGATGCCGTTAATCAAACCTTTCCGTGAACGCTATCCGGAGATGACGCTCTCTCTGGTCTCGTCCGAGACGTTTATTAACCTCATCGAGCGGAAAGTGGATGTGGCTATTCGGGCGGGAACCCTGACAGATTCCAGCCTGCGGGCCCGCCCGCTGTTTGCCAGCTACCGTAAAATTATCGCGTCGCCACAGTATATTGCTGAACATGGTAAACCGGAGACGGTTGAAGCACTGAAGCAGCATCTGTGCCTGGGCTTTACGGAGCCGGTGTCGCTGAACACCTGGCCTGTTGCCTGTCATGATGGCCAGCTTCATGAAATTACCTGCGGGTTATCGTCTAACAGCGGAGAAACGCTGAAGCAGCTTTGCCTGGAAGGGAATGGGATCGCCTGCTTGTCAGACTATATGATTGATAAAGAGATAGCGCGGGGTGAACTGGTAGAGCTAATGGCCGATAAACGTTTGCCGGTCGAGATGCCTTTCAGCGCGGTGTATTACAGCGACAGAGCGGTAAGCACGCGCATACGCGCCTTTATCGACTTCCTGAGCGAGCATATAAAAACAGCTCCCGGAGGAGCTGTGTGAGGGTTCGGGTTACAGAGGGAGGGTCTTATTAATCCCAGTCAGGGGCTAAACCTTCCGGGCTCACCAGGCGGTCGTTGCACTCCAGTGCTGCGATCGCTTTTTTATCATCGTCATCCAGATGAAGATCCAGCGCTAGCAGGTTGCTGGCCAGGTTTTCGCGCTTGGTTGATGATGGGATCACGGCATAGCCTTCACCCATTGCCCATGCCAGAATAACCTGCGCAGCAGTCACGTTATGTTTCTCTGCAATACGGATAATTACCTCGTCTTTCAGAGCCTTACCGTAGGCCAGCGTCATGTAAGAGGTGATGTGGATCCCGTGCTGTTTTGCCCAGTCCACGACTTTGCGGTTTTGCAGGTATGGAGACAGCTCAATCTGGTTGGTCGCAATATTCTCAGCGCCAACAGCGGCAATCGCCTTTTCCATCAGCGGGATGGTGAAGTTGGAAATACCAATTTCACGGGTCAGGCCCTGCTTTTTCGCTTCCAACAGCGCCTGCATGAACTCTTCCACAGAAACGGCATCGTTCGGTGACGGCCAGTGGATCAGCGTCAGATCGACATAGTCGGTACGCAGTTTCTTCAGGCTCTCTTTCAGGCTTGGAATGAGCTTGTCTTTGCTGAGGTTTTCGATCCAGATTTTGGTGGTGATGAACAGTTCATTACGCGGTACACCGCTCTCTTCAAGAGCCTGTCCAACGGCAGCTTCGTTTTCATAGATCTGTGCCGTATCAATGGCGCGATAGCCAAGTTCAAGAGCGGTTTTAACTGATGCGATAACTACGTCGTCTTTCAGGCGGAAAGTGCCAAGACCGAATGCAGGGAGAGTCATAATATTCCTCAATCGTTATGTTCGTAAACTGAGGAGGATTATCGCTTGCGCTGTTATAGAGAAAAAGATCGCAAAACGCAGAGGATTTTTGCTATTTCCGCAACAATGACACGACAGATAAGAAAAAAGCCCTGAGCGTTAACTCAGGGCTTTTAATAAGTGGCGGAACGGACGGGACTCGAACCCGCGACCCCCTGCGTGACAGGCAGGTATTCTAACCGACTGAACTACCGCTCCACCGAAGACTGCTTGTAACCACCGGATTAATGCACCGGCTTACTACTTAATTTGATGCCTGGCAGTTCCCTACTCTCACATGGGGAGACCCCACACTACCATCGGCGCTACGGCGTTTCACTTCTGAGTTCGGCATGGGGTCAGGTGGGACCACCGCGCTAAAGCCGCCAGGCAAATTCTGTTAATCTGTATCAGGCTGAAAATCGTCTCTCTCACCGCCAAAACA